>JAYZMM010000071.1:0-11812 GCA_036153155.1 Planctomycetota bacterium | reverse complement strand
GTTTGGTTGTAGGGGTGAAGCCGCTTTTCAGGATCCGCTCCAAAAGATATGTCAGTATGATCCGCACCTTCCGATGAGGTTCATCCGCTGCGGCTCCATAGAGAGCCGATATAATAAATAACCGATCGGTCGGCAGCAGTGTGTGCCGGAAGAACACAATCACAGGCCGCTGCCATGTAAAACATGTAACTGCCGTTTCCTTTTGCCATTAGCGGTTGGTCCGAGGAATGATGGACGCGATGAAAGATCTCTCTGCAAAAGTCGGGCAACATGCTTCCCTCTGTGAGCGTGGGGAAAAATCACACGGCGGTGCTCGGCGCATCGAAGGAGATCGAGGTACACCGATCACGTTTACCTTTGACGGACAGTTGATTGAAGCATTCGAGGGTGAGACGGTTGCCGCAGCCCTGCTAGCCTGTGGCGTACAAGCGATGCGACAGACAAGTCGCAAAGGGGAACCTCGAGGGTTGTTTTGTAATATGGGGATCTGCTTTGATTGCCTGATCGAAGTGAACGGCAATAAAAACCAAAGGGGTTGTCAAGTTCCAGTGACCGATGGGCTCGAAATAAAAAGCCAAGGTGTTGATTCTCGGGAGCATAACGAATGATGCAGCGAGATCTGGTGATTGTGGGCGCTGGACCCGCGGGCATGGCCGCTGCCGTTGCGGGTAGTCGTGCTGGCCTTGACGTGACATTGATCGATGAAAATCATTCGACAGGTGGACAGATTTACCGTCAAGCTCCGGCTGAGTTGAGTTCCCTCCCGGTGCCTGTAGATTCAATCGCTGCGAACGGCAAGCAAATAATCGGTGAAGTAGAGGTACTAAAAGAGCAAATCGAGTGGCTCCCCCAGACGAGCGTATGGGGTTACTTTCCAGAAAAAAAACTTGCCGTGCGTTCGCCAAACGGATGGCAGATTATTGCGGCCAAGCAAGTTATCTTTGCGACTGGCGCGTATGAATTTGTTGCTCCATTTCCTGGATGGACTTTACCTGGTGTGATGACCCCTGGTGGGGCCCAATCGATGGTCAAATCGATGAAGATCATACCCGGTGGTCGCATCATGGTTGCCGGCAGCGGTCCTTTTCTGCTGGTGGTTGCTGGACTGCTTCACGCTGCGGGTGCCGAAGTGGTTGGCGTTGTGGAAACAGCCCGTCGCCGGGATGCAGTGCCGCATATCACGGGCCTGCTTTCAAACATAAAATTACTCCTTCAAGGTCGTCACTATCTTGGCCAATTGCGAAAGGCCGGAATCCCAATTCATTGGGGACATCTCGTCACGCGAGCCGAAGGCACCGAAACGGTCGAGCGGGTTAAAATTTCCGCTTGCGATGCCTCGGGGAAACCATCGGGAGGAGAATCAACCATCGATGTTGATACGCTATGTGTCGGTTATGGCTTCATACCCCGAACCGAATTGACCCAAATGGCCGACTGTAAAATGGATTACCGAGAACTTTTGGGAGGCTGGATTCCCCGCGTTGATCACACACTCAGCACCAGTGTGCCCGGGGTCCGCGTGGCCGGCGACGGAGGGGGTGTGGCCGGTGCAATTGTGGCCGAACTCGAGGGTACACTATCAGGCCTGGCAGCGGCGCACGCCTTGGGTGGCCTATCTCAAATGGCTTACGATACCAAAGTCGAACCTCTGACAAAGCAACTCCGCAAGTTGCAAAGGTTTCGCTTGGCACTTGATCACATCTACCGGATTCGTCCCGGTTTACTCGATTTAGCGTGCTCCGATACGACGATCTGTCGATGTGAGGAAATTTCCCGAAAAGAAATGGAAGATGGCATTCAGTTCGGCGGAAAAAACATCAGCACCCTGAAAGTGATTACCCGAATTGGAATGGGACCCTGTCAAGGTAAGATGTGCTGGCCTACCGTGGCACGAATGATAGCTGAGCGAGAAGGAAAATCGGTTTCGGAAATCGGAGACCTCCGAGTGCGACCACCAATCGGCCCATTAAACATGGCAGACTTGTTAAACGAATCGACGCTTGCATCTGTGTCTGAATCGAATTGAAATCATGAAGAAATCGGCTGAAGTAATTGTCGTGGGTGGTGGAGTAATCGGCTCGGCAGTGGCCTTCGAACTGGCGCGTCGATCCGTCGACATTTTATTGATCGACAAAACACTTCCAGGACGTGCAACTTCTGCTTCGGCGGGCGGCCTCTGGCCTGTGGGAGAAGCGGTCGGCATGGGCTGTGGAATCATCCACCATCAATCCCACTCCAAATCGGAGGGGTTGAATGACGCATTACTACTACCCACTTCATTTCGCGATTTTCTAACGCAGAGTAATAGCTACTTCCCTGAGTTAGCCGTCGAGCTTAAAGAGTTTGGCGGCATGAATATCGAATATGAACCAGGTGCAGGACTGATGTTTCTGTACTTCACTGAGGAGGAAAAACAATTCGGACAATTGATCGCCGATAGTTTGCCTCCAGCAGGCCGTCCCGAAATTCTTACCCCGACCGAAGCGCGAGAACTCGAACCGGAACTGACGGAAAATTTGTTGGGAGCGGCTCGACTTGCCGATGAACACCAGGTGAATCCGATGTGGTTGGCAGAGGGTTATAAACGGGCTGCAATCAATCTGGGGGCAAAATTTCGCCACGAAACACAAGTCGCCAAACTACGTCGGGTAGGTGACAAGATTGTGGGCGTTGCAGTGGGTGACGAGAAACTCTCCTGCGACATGGTGGTGAACGCCGCGGGTGCCTGGGCTGGAGGGCTGGCAACAACCGCTGATTTACGCCTACCCATTTTTCCGGTTCGAGGACAAATCGTTCTCACGCAATCACTTCCGCACGTGATGAATGCGTGTTTGAGCAACTCGGGATGCTATATGCTGCAAAAAAAACATGGTGAAATACTCATTGGTAGCACCACCGAAAATGCGGGATTCGATGTGTCAGTCACCTCCGAGGCGATTACCCATCTGGCAAATGCTGCGGTGCGAACAATACCATGTCTACGCGAGGTTGGCATCAAACGCGTCTGGTCAGGATTACGTCCCGGGACGCAAGATGAGCTTCCGATTCTCGGCCCGATGGAAGGGGTGACAGGTTACATTAATGCGACCGGAGGATTTCGTACTGGTGTCGTGGCCTCACCATTGACCGGTCGAGTAATCGCACAATCCATTACCGGACAACCACTTGATTTTCCGCTCGAAACTTTTCTTGCCAGCCGTTTTCAACGCGCCGAACAAACGGTAAAGACCTGAGCCCATCGTCCACTCATCATGCTACGGGGACAACTGCTGCAACCGCTCTCTGGATCGAGTCATCCGCGGATGCAAGTCAGGGGATGTGTCGTCCAACTCCTTCAGAATGGCTTGGTGTTTGGCGACAAAGTCACGACGCGCCTTCGGAGTTAGATTTTTCTTCATCTGCTCCGCGATTCGGATACGTTTTTCGACGGCACCAAGAACGACCGCATCGTTATTTGCAAGTAATCCTGCATAGACCCATGGGAGAAGAAAATTTGTTTGCTCGCTGAATGGCACCGCGTGTTGCAATAATTCAATCGCTTCCCGGCCACGGGCGGCCTTGCCACTTTGATTCCGCCAACCGACTCGCAGAAGCAATGCATTTGTAAAACAGATATCCTCTGGTTTTGCTTTGCTCAGGCGGGAATCAAATTCCGCCACTGATTGCCAGTCTTGATTGCGTACCGCATTCCATGCCTCGGCAACCGCCCGATGCGGATCCTCGATCTTATTGAGTATACGTTTACTGATCGATCGTCGTTCGGCGATGGCAAGCATCGCCTCAATCTCCATCGCTACTCGGTTTTCCTCATCCTCCGCCTGAATCTGTTGCAAGCTATTGGCACAATCTCTCAATGCACCCCGCATCAATTGCATCCGAGCTTCAGCTATTTTCCGCGAGATCGGATCTTCGATCGAATTGACCATAGCATCGGCTCGTAATTTTTGCTGATTGGATTGCAGCACCTGCCCAAGATAACCCGGGGCGAGATCAAGCTGAACTCTTAGGCCCTCGGTGTCTGCAATGGCATCATGCGCTGCCAAAGAATCTTCCAGGCGTTTTTTCTCACCAGGTTTCATCAGTCGCAACGAATGCGTTGCCAGGAGATTACTGTCATCCGTATTTAAGGCTGCATCCTCACAATAGCCGCGCAACTGCTCGGTGTTAAAGGTAAGCATCGCTGCAAGATCATGTACTCCATGCACTCCATGTCGACGGTAAAAAGTGGATAGTGGCCGATCATCTCTCGCAAGCAACTTTTCCGGTTCAATCGGCGCTTTCGATGCGAGAAAAACTAGCGCATGATCGGCCGGCCGATAAAGACGCACATGAGAAAAGACGTCTAACAGGGTTGCGCCCAGTGATTTCAGCAATTCCGGATTCACAAAATTAATATCGATCCACTGCACAAATACACCGCCGTCGGTCAAGTGACTACGTACTTCTTCCATGAATTCGCGGGTGTAGAGATGTGAGGCGCCTGCAGTCCAAGGATGCGAGGGCTGTGAAACAATGCAATCGTACTTCTTCGTTGTCAGTGCCAATCCACCCCTTGCATCATTACAAATTACTTCCACCCGTGAGTCACCGAGAAAATCATACTCTCGGAGTTTCGCAATCTGGCGATTCGCCTCCACGACCTTGGGCTCAAGTTCAAACACATCTACCTCATCGATTGATGGCGGAACTGCATTGACGGCCAACGCACCGCCTAAGCCAATAATCAACATCGACTTCGCCTGCGGCCGTGCCAAGACCGGAAGCAAACTCAGCATTTCTTCAGTGGCCATGCGAGCGATCGCACCCCGAGCAGGGATTGTCGCCTCGGGCAAACCATTCGTCCGAAGAAAAAATAAACCGTTGCCCTCACTCATATGCACGGTCGCTGACCGTCCCACCCCAGCATAGATCGGTTCCCCTTCGTGATCTCGATGCACGAAGGGTGACATTCGTAAAATGCCATCGGGACGCTGCGGAGGGAAGATGAGAACCAAAAGCACCCCTGCACAGATAAAACTGAGAAGACTTATATTCGTTTTTGTTTGCAACAACACGAGGGTCGCTGCCAGCATAAGACTGATCGAAATGCCAATGGCTGCGGTGGTTTCAAAGCCATAGAGCGGCAGCAGCAATAATCCGGTCAGGAGCGAACCAGTGATGGAGCCGGCCGTGTTCCATGCATAGATACGCGCGGTGGCACTCGCAGCCAGATGGTAGGTCGCTGTGTGCAATCGAACTGCAAAAGGAAATGTTGCACCGATAAACAGGGTGGATGGCAAGAGCACCACCATGCATAGACTAGCGTTGGTCCACAAACTGGCATTTTCACTGATTCCCAGTGATCGCCCCCACTCGGCCAGCCATGCGATCTGATGAAAGACGATAAGTGAGGTGACCGCAATGCCGAGTTGACAAAAGGCCAGTCCGTCGGCGGCACGTCGGCGCGTTTTTGCCCAACGCGAAGCAAACCCACTGCCGATCAAGATTCCAAGCAAGAAACTCGAGAGCATGGTAGCGAATGCAAAAATGCTGCCACCGAGGACATGAGATAGCAGTCGGGTCCAAATAATTTCCCAACCGAACGACACCGCACCCGACAGCAGAATAATCGGCAAAACGAGTTGACTCAGTAGCGGACGGAATGCATCGTCAAGCGGGGATGTCGTTGCTGCTGCTTCGCCGGATGCTAAAGCAGTTTTATTTTGTGCACGGTTGAACTCCGGCGATTTCCGCTCAAAGTCGGGCAACAAACGTACCGCCACCACCGCCAGCACAAACACGAGAAAATTTACCACCACGCCCACAAGCATCGTGGCATACATACCCCAGGCCGGCAGAAGCAGGAACGCTGCCGTGAGGATGCCGAAAACCGCGCCCAAGGTATTAATCGTGTAAAGCAGACCCACCCGATTGCCGACCTCTGACTCATTGCGAACGGCATGCCGCGTGAGAAGTGGCAAGGTTGCACCCATGGCCATGGTTGGAACCATGATGATTGCAAATGTACTCCCGATGATGAATGAAAGTTGGAAGATGCCTCCCGCACCTGTCGGTTCGGGTTGTCCACCGAAAATCGCAATCATTGCAAGACGTGCAAACTGGAGCGCAACGGGAACCGCTACAGCAGTGCACGCAATGACCAATTCTAAAATGGCATATGCCAGAACCGGTCGCTTTACCCGATCGATAAAACGACCTGCAACCGCGGAACCGAATGACAAGCCCGCCAGATAAGCCGACAAAACCACCGCTAGAGCAAATTCGGATGTGCCGAAAATAATCGCAAACTGCCGTAACCAAACGACCTCGTAAAGCAGCGCGGCAAATCCGGAGAGAAAAAAACAACAAAAAATCAATCCGAGAGATAAACGCATTAGCCCGCGTTCTCTGGAACGCTCTGCGATCGGGGAAACAGGTTCTTGAAGACGATCAGTTTGGTGCATGGGCTCAAAGCAAGTATTTTAATTTCGGGTGTGAACTAATTGTACATCAATCTATCCGACGCTCGGTATCGCAGATACGCTGTGTAACGTCATGGTCACGCCTTGGGTGATTGCTAAAAAACGCAAATTTTGACAACGGTCGTCATTATTTGTGCGGTGAGCAAACTGAAAATCCGGATCGAACCTATGCCATTTTTACAGCGAATCTGTTTATAATGTGACTACACAGTGTGTTGGATCATGCACGGGCATTCGCCTCATAAGACCTGTGCTGTTCCATTAGGATCTTCATGATATCGCAGAGCAATACTCTACCTGATGTTTCTGGTGAGTTTGCAACGCCATAGCCCGCCAGTGATCCGTGATGTAATGACTTAAAGACTTCAACGGCTCAGCATGTACAGCTCAAAAACGGTGACCCTCCAGATTGAATGTCGTGACGCGGTGCAATTATCCCGCGCACCGATCAACGATTTTATCTACCGTATTGTTTTTGCGTTGGCGATCTGGCTGGTGGGTAGCGGCTCATTCGCTGAAGACCAAGTAACCCCCGGCACCGAAAACGGTCTCGATGCAGTGAACCGGGAAGCGAATGCGTTTTTTGAAACAAAAATTCGTCCGCTCTTGGCAGAGCATTGTTACGAGTGTCATGGCGATGAGGAACAAGAGAGCGGCTTGCGGGTCGATTCGTTGGGTGGCCTGTTGCGGGGTGGCGAAGGGTATGGTGCAGCAATTGTTCCTGGCGATCCTGAGGGAAGCATTTTGATTAGTGCGGTGAAGCATCAGGAACTAACAAGGCCTCCCGAAAAAAAGTTATCTGCACGACAAATCGAGGATCTTAGTCAGTGGGTAAAAATCGGTGCACCGTGGCCGGGCGCAAACGATGAACAGCAAATTACTGAAGCCCACCGGGGCATGGAAATTACTGATGAAGATCGTGCTTGGTGGTCTTATCAACCGGTGCGACATCCAACGATCCCCCAACTCGACGCTTCCCTCGAGACTGGCAATCCGATTGATGCGTTTATTCGTGCAAAGCTTTTAACGAATGATCTTTCCCCCTCCGGTATGGCAAGCAAACGTGAGTTGATCCGCAGGGCCACTTTCGACCTCACTGGATTACCACCCACGCCCGAAGAGGTCGAAGCATTTGTAAATGACGAAAACCCCAACGCATATCCGCAACTGATCGATCGCTTACTCGATTCACCGCATTATGGCGAACGGTGGGGTCGCCATTGGCTCGATTTGATTCGTTACGCGCAAACCAATGGCTATGAGCGCGATGATGAAAAACCATTTGCATGGCGTTACCGAGACTACGTGATTCGCAGTTTCAACCAAGACAAACCGTTCAATCAATTTGTTCTGGAACAACTTGCAGGCGACGAATTGCCTGAGGTGACCGATGATTCGATTATCGCAACCGCCTTCTACCGATTCTGCGTATGGGACGATGAGCCGGATGACATTTCTCAGGCCGTCTTTGACGGCTATGACGACATGCTGGCGACGACATCTCGTGCATTGCTCGGCCTATCGATCGGTTGCGCGCGTTGCCACGAGCACAAATTTGACCCGCTACCGCATGAAGACTACTACCGGATGCTTGCTTTCATTCGGAACGTAAACTACTACCTGAAACCGGAGGGCGAGCAGAGAAATATAGTAGTCGTCCCACTGCCCGGCGGCGGAGAAACACTGGGGGTTACCGAACGAAGTGGCGAGCCGCGGCCCACCCACGTTTTGCTTCGAGGTCGCGTGGCTACACCCGGCAAAGAAGTGCAACCCGGATTTCCACAAGTCCTTAGTCAGGGCAACTCAAGCGATGCAGCCATCCCAAGCGAGCGGAGCGGACGCGACAAGTCGACCGGAAGACGATTGGCGCTTGCCCGCTGGATTGCCAATGACGACAACCCATTAACACCCCGAGTTTTGGCGAACCGTCTATGGCACTATCACTTCGGTCGCGGCATCGTAGCGACTCCGAGTGATTTCGGCAAAACGGGCATTCCTCCGACACACCCTGAATTGCTCGACTATCTTGCAGCGAAGCTTATCGAAAGCAACTGGCGACTCAAGCCACTACATAAACAAATCATGCTATCTGCTACCTATCGTCAATCTTCTCGGGCAACCGATCCGGACGGCTTGGCAATTGATCCTGAAAATAATTTACTCTGGCGACAGAATGTCAGACGCCTAGAAGCTGAGGCCATTCGAGATGCAGTCTTAGCGACCAGTGGCCAATTGAATTTGACGGCGGGTGGACGCGGATTTTATCCGCAGCTTCCTGCACAAGTCATCGGCAGCCAATCGATGCCCGGTCGGGGTTGGGGAAAATCATCGCCCGCCGAGCGGAATCGTCGTAGTGTGTACGTCTATTCAAAACGCAGCCTTCAGCTTCCGCTACTCGAAATCTTTGATGTTGCCAGCACCGAACAATCGATAGCCGCACGCAGTCGGACGACCGTCGCGCCGCAGGCACTTGGGCTGCTCAATAGCGATTTCATTACCCGTCAGGCCGACTGTTTCGCACAGCGATTGCGGCGAGAAGCACCGGCTAATGATCCTGGAAGTGTAAACGGAGTGGAAAGTGAAATTCGGCGAGCGTACATGCTGGCATTAGGACGGGCGCCGTCCGACGACGAACTTCGAATTGCCGCTGAATATTATGATCGTCAACTCGACAGATTCATTCAAAGTGAACAAGCTTTTCAACTTGCACCTGCCTTACCTGCTGCGTTACATAAAACGTTTCTCGACAAGTGCCGGGGAATCGATTTCTATAAAGACCCAATGCCCGGATGGACTTACCAGCGAGGTGATTGGCCAGGACGAGGTGACAATATTCATTGGGTTCGCCTCGCCCGCGGCCCGGTGGCATTTTCTGAGAAAGCCGCCGTGCAGGACGGCGCTATTTCATGCCAGTTAAAACTTCACCCCAATGCCGAATTTTCTTCTCTCGTATTTCGGGGGCGTGCCGAGGGAAAGACCTGGCAAGGCTATGAGCTGTATCTCGATCCTCAGAATCAATCAGCGGAGCTACGACGTGTGGGTGAACAGACCGTTGCGATTGCAAAAGCCGACGCGCCGCTGATTGCGGGGCGTTGGGAGCAAATCGATGTCGCCTTCCAAGGGTCGGAGATTGACATTTCACTCAACGGGAAGCCACTTTTTCAAATCACCGATGAGCATCCGCTTACGGGAAACGACCGAGTCGGATTACGAAGCTGGGGAGCCGAACTGGCATTCCGAAATTTTATTGTTCGCGATAAGTTCCAGTCGGTTGAGATCAATGGAAATCCACCTCAGCAGGCCCAGGAACGTGCATTAGCAGCTGTGGCAAAGCTTATCTTCAACCTTAATGAGTTTGTTTACATCGATTGAATATGGGTTAAACTGGGAATGACTTCGGTCGACAGGACCATACGCGAATTAAAACATTTAAATCGCCGCCGTTTGAGCTCGGTTTCGGTGTTTCGTTATAGTTAAATCGTGGTTTAACCTGCAGTTGTAATAGAACTGTTTCAGTCTCAAAGCGATGACGAATTTCAGAAAAAAAGAAACGCAATGCTGCGGTCACAGGCGACAGTTTCTCTGGGAAACCGGGGCCGGTTTTACCGGTCTCGCGCTGTCGAGTCTGCTGGATAACGATGGATTTTTCACCCGGCATGCGGCCGCGATGGACTACAACCCGCTTGCCCCAAAATTGCCCCACTTTCCAGTAAAAGCAAAGCGTTGCATCTTTCTGTTCATGTATGGTGGCCCTTCGGCCGTTGATACATTCGATTACAAGCCAGAGTTGCAAAAGCGCGACGGTCAAGAAATTGACGTGGAGTTCCGACGTCGCAAGGTCAAGAAACAAAAGCTGCTGGCCTCTCAGCGAAAATTCGCGCGCTACGGCGAGTCGGGCCTCTGGTGCAGCGATGCATTTCCGAACATTGCGCGGCACATGGATAAGCTCTGCGTCATCAATTCGCTTCAAGCCGATTCGTTTGCCCATGGTTCGGCAGTGCTGCAGATGAACAGCGGCCAAATTATACTTGGTTCGCCAACCCTCGGGTCCTGGCTCTCCTACGGCTTGGGGACAGAAAATCAGAATCTGCCCAGCTTTGTCGTGATGCTTGATCCTCGAGGCGGACCCATTCCCGGTGCGCACAATTGGTCGAGCGGTTACATGCCAGCCGCATACCAGGGAACTCAGTTTCGGGGCAAAGGCGACCCGATCTTAGATCTTTCTCCGACCGATGGAATGAATGTCGCGGGACAGGAAGATCAGCTACGAACGCTCAATGCGCTTAATGCAGCGCACCTGGAGCAGCGACCCGAATTAAGCGACCTTACAGCCCGGATTAAAAGTTATGAACTTGCCTTTCAGTTGCAGACCAGTGCTCCGGAGGCAATGGACCTTTCGCAAGAAGGGAAAAAAACGCTCGACGATTACGGACTGTTTGATAAAAAACCGGATCATAAGCTTTCGATCGGGTCAGGACACTTCGGTCGACAGTGCCTGACGGCCCGTCGCTTGATTGAGCGAGGGGTACGCTTCGTACAAATCTATTCTGGTGGTGGTCACCAACAGCAGAACTGGGATGCACATAATGGCATGGAAGAGAACCTGGCCATCCACGCCCCGGAGGTTGACAAACCGATTGCCGCCCTGTTGACCGATCTTGAGCAACGGGGACTTCTCGAGGAGACGCTCGTTATCTGGGGTGGTGAGTTCGGTCGCCAACCGGTTTCACAAAGCAAGCAACATGGCCGGGACCATAATCCCAAGGGGTTTCTCTACTGGATGGCCGGTGGCGGGGTAAAAGCGGGCCATAGGTATGGGGAAACGGACGAATTCGGGATGGAAGCTGTAGAAAATCCGCACCACCTTCGAGATCTGCATGCAACAATCCTGCATCTTATGGGGCTGGACCATACCAAACTCACGTATTTTCACTCGGGGTTAGATCGAAAACTGACTGGCGTCAAGGAGGCGCATGTCATTCGCGATGTCATCGCCTGACAGTAACCAACCTCAAGAGTATGTGGCTCGGGAGAGAGCCAGGGAATGCCGTAGCATGCGAAAATGTGATTCCGGTTCACGATTCAGCGGTTTCACATTAGTTGAGCTTTTGATTGTCATCGTGGTGGTGATCATTCTGATGGCCCTGCTGCTTCCGGCAGTGCAGAGTTCCCGGGCCAGTGCACGTAGTGCGGCCTGCCAGAACAATCTTCGCCAATTGGCGTTTGCGTTAAAAAAAGCACAGGCGAATATTCCTGAAGGTGCGCTCAACATTGACCCTGATACGGGTGGTGATTTTCAACAATTCAAACAGCATCTCAGCGAGTACTCGGATGACGAAGGGGATGCCATC
>JAYZMM010000070.1:0-6643 GCA_036153155.1 Planctomycetota bacterium | reverse complement strand
GCGACACAATACCTTGCAACCTACGCGTCTTTTTAAAAATTCTCTAACGAGCAGAGAGCGTTTACACGGCCCAACGCCACCGCCGTAATCATTAGCCCGTTGTTCCGCTGCGGTTCCGCCGAAGGATCCCGGACGGCAAGCTTTAAGCTCGTGAAATATGGCACAAAAAGCCGGTGAACGACAAGCCCCCAAAGGCTTGCAGCAAGACGGGATCCGTCGTTTGAGGCCTTTGCAATCCCCGTTTTTTTAATTAGCGATCGATTTCACCCATTACGATATCCAGCGATCCCACAACGGCCGGAATATCAGCAATCAACGTGTTTCGGCAGAGCTCTGAAGTAACCGACAGATTACAAAAACAGCTACTGCGTGCACGGACTCGCCAGGGTATCGGAGACCCGTCGCTGACGATATAGAATCCCATCTGACCGCGTGGAGCCTCCGTCTCAAGATAAGTCTCGCCCTTGGGCAACTTCTCGGCCAGTTTCACCGGCTCCCCGTACGAACCCGAGGCTGAACTGTAGCGGTCAATTGCCTGCCGCACCAAATCGACCGCCTGGCGGACTTCCAGCATTCGCACGTAAAATCGATGCCAACAATCACCCAGAACAGCCTCCGGTGGGACTGCGGGGTATACATGATCGTTCGGATAATGCCCCTCTTTTTCTACGATCACTTCAAAGGCATACCCGTCATACATGTTGGTGTACCACTCTTCACCATCGCGTCGGAGATCCAGATCGACCCCGCTCCCCCGCAACACTGCGCCACTACATCCGTAACTGATTGCCATTTCCGCAGGCATAACCCCGATATTGGCACAGCGTTTAATGAAAATCGAATTGGTGGTGAGCAGTGCGTGATATTCATCAATCACGGGGAGAAACTGATCCAGAAAAGCTTCGCATTTCTGCAGCCAACCAGGCGGCAAATCGGCGGTTGCACCGCCCACCGTGAGATAGCTGTAGGTTAGTCTTGCGCCGCATGCTTCTTCGAACAAATCCAGAATCTTTTCCCGCTCGCGGAATGCATATAAAAAAGGACTGAAACTACCAAGATCCAATCCGTATGCGCCCATACCAACCAAATGACTGGCAATTCGCTGCATTTCAGCAATGATCACCCGCAGATGTCGTGCCTTTTCCGGCACCTGTAAATTCATCAGCTTCTCAGTGCAGAGCGCCCAACCGAGATTCATACTCATCGCGGCCAAATAATCCATGCGATCGGTGTAGGGAATCCACTGTCTCGGCGTAAGATTTTCTCCAATCTTCTCTGCACAACGATGGAGATAACCTAGATGCGGCGTTACCTCGGAAACCACCTCACCATCGGTCCTGAGAACTAACCGCAACACCCCGTGCGTACTGGGGTGCTGTGGGCCCATGTTGACAAGCATCTCGTCAGTGCGGACGTCAAACTCAATAACTTCTGTGTTTGCTGTGCTTTCTGGCATACTTTCAGGCATAGTAGACATGGCAACTCAGATCATCTTTCAATCAAGATTGATAATTCTCAACGACATCGTATTCCGTGATACTCGAGTGGCATCTGATAGTCGCGTCGCAGGGGATACCCCTCCCAATCCTCGGGACAAAGAATGCGACGCAGATCCGGATGTCCCGTGAAGTTTACACCCGACAGATCATATACCTCTCGCTCATGCCAATCGGCCGTCCGCCAGATATGGGCAACCGAGGGAACTTCCGGCAGCGACCCTTCTTGATCGTCTTTCCACCGAGGCAGTATCACCTTGAGCACAAGGCTCGATTTGTGCGTTACGCTCCAGAGATGATAGACCACCTCCAAACGCGGCTTCCCAATCAGCTTGGACGCCTTTTTCGGGTCCGGCTCGTAATAGTCGACCCCGCTAATGCACGACAGGTAATCAAACCTAAGGTCTGGCTCATCACGCAGATAGAGACAAACCTCTGGTAGCACTTCCGCCGAGACTTCGACCCACGGGTCAATCGCATCAAGTTGCACGTCAAGAATTTGCGAACCGAACTTTTCCTGCAACCGACTTACCAGATTCTGCTCACCCATTCGCTCGTCTCCTACTGCTACTGCTATTCCAAGGTACGGGGACGGGTAACGGCACGCACCCAGTCAAATGCGCCGGTCTTCCACTCGTAGGCAAAACCAACGAACAGCACAAGAAAGAAAAACAGCGTGGCACAATAAACGTAGAGGGTAAAGCGATCGATTGAATCTCGCAAACTCTTGTCGGCATCCGCCGTTGATCTCGCGCCGGAACTCGAATCGGCGGTGGCCGATGCCACGGGTGTCGGTAACCCTAGTTCTGCAAACACGCCCTCCGCAGCCGGCGACAACACAGCAGTGCCTGACCCGCTCGTTTCAGCGCCATCATTGGATGACGGCTCAGTGAACAGCGGCATCCGAGCATCGGCAAGCTGTGTCTGTTTACCGAAAACAGTTGCGGCGGGAAATAGAAAAGCCACCTCCGCATCAAAGACAATAAACACCAATGCGACCACATAAAATCGCAAGTCGAACTGCACAAAACTCGATCCGATCGCGGGCTCACCGCATTCGTAAATTTCTTTCTTCTCTGTATGCGGGTCGTTCGGACGCACGAGCCAACCGACAAACAGATTAACGAAAAGAAAAACAGCGCCTACCACAAGAAACAACGTCAGGTAGGCTGCAATTGCGGTGGGAGATGCCATGATGAAAACGACTCGTTGCCCGAAAGCCCGTAAGAAGAACTTGTATTCTAAATGGTCAGGAAACCGCGGCAAGGTACCACTCGGGCCGCGATGTCAGGTTAAAGCCTTCACCCTACGATGCACCAATACCTGCAAGCGAATCAGGAATCCGACCCGATGTCGCCGCCGTCCAGAGGCCCGCCGGTCCGTGTTGCGACCACCAACGGCTGTCTGCCTGAAAAATCTTCCTCAATCTCGTGCCAGTGAAGCACCTCTGTTTCGTCCAGTTTCCAACTTAAAAAGACCACCCGGCCGTCCATCATCGATGGAAAACCGACCAGACCTTCGATGCCATCTTTCGATTCCACGCCCAGGTCGCGCAATTCTTGCACGTATTCCTCAACCCGCGCTGTATCACGCTTCAATTCTTCTTCAATTTGCACAAGCTCTTGACGATAAAGGTCGTCACGATTTTCATCCCGCCCCGCAAGCAGTACCGATAGTCTTTCCTTCCGCTCGATGACCTCATGCGAAAGGGAGGAAAGATCGCGGCAAATCGCCCGAACCAATGGCAACGTGGCATTCGCATCTTCGACGGTAAACGTCCGTTCAAACTGTGCTGGGGATTTGCTCATGATTTATCACTCCTCAACACAACGAATTTTTGATCACTTTCCATCACCTTAACCTCCGCCCCGACCTCACCCGCTGTTGGGTCCCCCGTGCACCGGTTCCACAATCACCTTGGAATCCGCCACTGCCGTCGGGTTGAGTGTCGTCCGACCCCAGGCGATGTCCACAGGTATTCTCGAAAAGTCGACAATGCACCCATCACGACTGTAACAACTTAAATCATGAGTGGCTCCCATGAAGATACAGTCGACCGGACACGGTTCGACACAAAGGGCGCAGAACATGCACTTGGAATAATCAATAGCGTATCCGGTGACCTTAAACCCTTTCGCACCTTCAACCCGTTCCTTGTCGATATATATGCAATCGACGGGGCACGCTTTGGCACACTGATCACATGCAATGCACGTTGTCAAATCAAATCGATGAAAGCCTCTATAACGATCCGCCACCGGAACCGGAAGTTCGGGATATTCGAAGTGCTGCGTGAACGCTTTGCGATCCGGGTCGTAAGTTCGGAACCAACAACGCAACGTGACATAAAGCCCATGGGCGACTGTAAACACTGCGGTGAATACATCCCGAAACCAGTCCTTCATCGCGACCTCATCTTATGTGCAATTAAAAGCTTGGGGCAGCCAAGGCGCGAGACTCGACCGCTGTGACACAAAAAATTATAGGTGCTCCACGTTTGACCGCAAGCAGCACAAGCCGGGAACTGCTGCATGATGATCGTTCCGTGGAGAGCGATCTAAATTTAATTATTTTCCAACCGTACCGCGGTACACAACTCTGGCAGTTATAGCAGCGAGCCGACAAAAAAACCGTTAGCTTGCCAAAGGACGCATTGCTCAATCCACATAGCCAAATGATCGCGTGAGGCCACAGGCTCACACGATGACCATGGTGTTTAATCATCCGAGATTTCACACGCGATCATCCCGCGTCGACAGACCACCACGATCGTCCCCCCCCGTTTTGGTTGATTTTGATGCGAATCCCGAGCTTTGAGTGTCCACAGGCGAATGCCGTTCCACTTAACTAATTAATAAATAATGGTTTACGAAAAACCAAACAGGCCTTTTTCTCCAGATGTTAAAAAATAAAGTACCTAGAGAAGCGTACTTTTCGTCCTTACCGTCACGAATTAACGCATTTTTTCCCAAAAAGTGGGCCTTTTTAGGCCGTTCGCTTGACTCTGGTCACGGACGGCGTAGAGTGAAATGAACGATCCGTCTGCGTTGATGGGTTACAGGCGGCTCGCTCAAGCCCATAAGGGCTTTTGATTGACTCGTTTCACATTAATTCTTGTTGATGGGACTGCATCTTGAGGAGTTAACCGAAGGAATCGGCAATGTTAGTGTTATCGCGGAAAAAAAACGAGAGTATTGTAATTAACGACGATATTACGATCGTCGTGGTCGAAATACGTGGCGATAAAGTCCGCTTGGGTGTGGAAGCCCCCAAGGAAGTCCCCGTACATCGTCGCGAGGTATACGACGCTATCCAGCACGGGACAGCTGTCGACGCTCCCACAAAAGCCTCTGAAGAACCTGATGCTGCCGGTTCCGCCTGAGCGGTCTTTTTCTCAATTTCGATCTTGCGCTCCCGCGTTTGCAGAAAAAGCCTAGGGCGATGCGAGGGGCAACTTCAAGCGGCGGGCTAGTTCAAGAATCGACCCTTTCGTCTTCCGCTGCCCGAATGCAAATTGGTTTTTCCGTCTACGGTTTCACATTATCTGCCGGTTGTCACAATTCGAAAAGAATATGGCACTTGACGCTTGCCGCGGAATTTCTCTAATGATGCAGGCGGGCGCACGATGCCTGCTGCGGCCCCATCGTCTAGCGGTCTAGGACTCCGGCCTTTCACGCCGGCAACACGGGTTCGAGTCCCGTTGGGGTCATTTTACGAAGCATGAAGCATCGGGTGGCGATCCGCCAGGCGTGCCCTGACAGGCCGGGCGGCCTGAATTTCCCCCACTTGATTGATCGGGCAAGATGAAGCGCCCGAAAAACAAAAAACGCTTCTCTTCTCCGACGAGTATTGTCACGGTCGCTCAGCAACTTGCATGCAAACCCGCACACTAGGCAAAACCGACCTCGACTTTACAACGATCGGCCTGGGCACCTGGGCGATCGGAGGCGGCGACTGGAAATTCGGCTGGGGTCCACAGGATCCGAATGAGGCAATCGACGGTTTGCTGGCGGGTTTAGAGTTGGGAATCAACTGGATCGATACCGCACCCGTCTATGGTGACGGCGCGTCGGAGCGACTCGTCGGGCAAGTTCTTCAGCAGGTCACGCGCGAGAATGTGCTCATCGCGACCAAATGCTCAAGAAAAGTTCTTCCCGATGGAAGTGTGCACGGAATTCTTGATGCAGAGAGCGTGAAGTCTGAATGTGAGCAGAGCCTCAAACGCCTTGGCGTGGACGTCATTGATCTTTATCAGATGCACTGGCCTGAGCCTGACGGTCAAATCGAAGAAGGTTGGGGAGCGATGATCAATCTCAAGAAAGAGGGAAAGGTTCGCGAGATCGGCGTTTCCAATTTCGATGTATCGCAGATGAAGCGACTTGAGAAGATGCACCCGGTGGCCTCACTGCAACCGCCCTATAACATGTTTCAGCGCGAGGCGGAGGACGCACTTTTCTCTTACTGTGCCTCGCAGCGTATGGGCATCGTCTGCTACAGTCCGCTCGCCAAAGGACTTCTAAGCGGTGCAATGACCCGAGCACGAGCAGCCGCTTTTGAATCGAGCGATCACCGCAGCCGTGATCCGCGATTTGCCTCTCCTCAATTGGAAGCGAATTTACAAATTGTCGATCGGCTGCAATCGCTTGCAAAAAATTATTCGCGTTCCGTGGGCGAACTTGCCATCGCCTGGACGCTGCACCGCACTGAAGTAACCGCAGCCATTGTCGGCGTGCGAAATCGGGCACAGATCCAGGGCACCCACGCCGCAGCCGATTGGCAACTGACGAACGAAGAGGTCTCGCAAATAGAGCAGATCCTATCGACCACCAGCGAGATCTGACTCCGAATTAAAAGTCCCTCGGAGTCGTGACTATCAAGCCTGACATTTTCCCCACGCTCCTATCCCCACGGCTACCCCTCCTGCCGCGATCACGGTAGACTGATCGGGCGATTAGGCGAGACGCCAGGTCAAAAAGACAAAAAACCGTGCGTCGGCATCCACATTATCAATGCTTAGGAGGCGGTCCTTTGAAAACTTCTTTCATCCAGACTTTGATTGTCCTGCTCATCGGTTGCTGGCTTGTGCCGTCTGATCGGCTTTACGGGGAAACCACCAAAAAGAATGAGAGAACAACTGTGAAACAACA
>JAYZMM010000069.1:0-5073 GCA_036153155.1 Planctomycetota bacterium | reverse complement strand
GAGTCCCCGAGAACGGATTAGGCCTTCTGGACATCCTGCATTTTGGGTTCGAGATAGGTGACCGTGCTTTGCATGCTCGCCAACTCGCCATAGTCCTCTTCCGGCACCTGAACACGATATCGCTTGCGGAGCTCCATGACGATATCCAGAAAGTCCATGCTGTCCAGCTCTAATTGGTCCCGGAAAGCTACGTCATCTTTCAAATCGCCTAATTCCTCATCCGGCGCAATGTCCCCAAGGATATCGATAATCACTTCCCGAATCTCTTCGCTCGTCATCCGTCTTCTCCGCTGTTCTTCTCGATCCTATCTTCGTTCGGGCGTAACAGGCCCGCGTCACTCGGCGTGATCATGAACGCTCTGTGCTTGTCCTACATTTTCTTGATAATCACCGCCGAATTGATGCCAAGCATGCCAAACGAATTATTCAGTATATAGTCGACCGATTCAAGTTCACGGGGTTCGCCGCAGACCAATTGATCGATTGCGCATTCCGGATCCAATTCATCCACATTGATCGTCGGGTGACAAACCCGATCTTTAAATGCGGGTAGATTTCCCGTCAGTTCCAACGAACCGGCTGCCCCCATGGCATGGCCGATAAAACTCTTTGTGTTATTGAAGTGAGTTCGATCACTGGTTTCGAAGACGCGACGTAGTGCTGCACACTCCTGAGCGTCGCCACTGCTGGTTCCGGTTGCGTGGGTGCTGACGATATCGATTTGCTCTGGCCTTAAACCGGCTCGCTGCAGCGCTAACTCAACACACTGAGCTTGGCGATCCGGATTTGGAAGCACAAAGTCACTTGCATCACTGTTAATTGCATAACCCGCCAGTTCGCCGTAAATTTTTGCACCCCGTTTTTGGGCATCGGAAAACCTCTCGAGCACGTACAGACAACCACCCTCCGCAACTACGATCCCATTGCGGTCCACGTCAAATGGTCGCGATGCGCGAGTCGCATCTTCATGCTCGGCCAGGGCTCCTTGACTCTTGAAACTGGCAAAGATGCCGAAAGTACGCACACTCTCCGAGACGCCACCACAAATTGCTAAATCACAATCACCAAGCCGGAGCATCTGGGCCCCCTGAATGAAACCGGCATTGCCTGCAGCACATGCGGCGCCGATCGAATAATGGGGCCCGGTAATGCCCATGTTCAGAGAAATCTCACCCGCTGGATTATTGGCCACCGTTCGCGGATTGTGATGGTGCGACCAGAACTGGGTGTCGTAGTCATAACCCTTCAGTTCGTAAACCTCATTTTCGGTCTCTACGTTGCCGTGCTCAGTCACGCCGACATAGATACCGACCCGCGAGCGATCTGTATTTTCCCAATCAACTCCCGAATCTTTGATCGCCTCTTGGGCACAATAGATACCAACGCTTCCTGCCCGCGTTCCGCGGCGGACCTCTTTTCGCTTTTGGTAACGGAGTTCGTCAAAGTGACAGATACCCGCCAGTGTTTCACCGACATAGCGGATCTCGTAAGGCACGACTCCGCTGCGACCTTCAAGCAGACTTTCGCGGAATTCCCCCAAGCTGTTACCGTTGGGCGCGGTCAAACCGATGCCGGTAATCACAATCCGTTGTTCGTCCGCGGGGAGCGATATCATGAAGGAGGCCTGATGCCGAAGGGGGATTTACCGTAAACCGTATGAGCCTATCGGTTTTCGGCGGTATTTACAAGGACTCGGCGACGCCCGGCCGAGCCGGTATCGCGATTTTTCACGCGTCCGTGCGGGCCAGATCGAGCCCGAGTCGCCGCATCCCCTCCTCGGTCGAGATCACCGGTCGATAGCCGAAATCAGAGACCGCATTTTGGATGTCAAAGTAATGTGAGGTTCCCAGTTGCGCTGCGAGGAAGCGGGTCATCGGGGGCTCCTGAGAAATACCCAGTGTCCGATAAATCGCTTCGCAAACATGACCGATTCGCCAGGCTCGCTGACAGGAAATCGACCGCGTGACAGGCGGCCGGCCTGCGAGGGCAAGCAACTGATCGATCCATTCCCAGCAATTCACCGGTTCGCCTTGGCTAATGAAATAGGCCTTCCCGCAGATCGGCGCACCGGGATTTAGTGCGGCAGCCGCACCCAGATGCGCCGCCGCTGCGTTATCGATGTAAATCATGTCGACCCGGTTCGTGCCATCGCCCACCCGCCGCAACCGCCCTTGTCGACTCCGTTGAATGAGACGTCCCACGAGATGCCGATCCCCCGGTCCCCAGATCAGGTGCGGCCGCAGCGCACAGGTCTGCATTCGACTCTGGTCCTCTGCTAGAACCGCGGATTCAGCAAGTGCTTTGCTGTGCGGATAGTGACATAACCAGCGAGAAGGATAGGGGGCACTTTCGTCGACTCCGACTTGATCGGTGCCGTCAAATGTCACACTCGGACTGCTCGTATAGACAAACCGCCTGACACCTGCTGCACGACTTGCAGCGAGTAGATGTTCGGTTGCCAGTGTATTAACCGTGTAATAGTTTTTCCATCGTCCCCAGATACCTGCAAGACCCGCCACATGGTGAACACAATCCACATCGCGACAAGCAGCTGCAACCGCCTTTCGATCCCGAAGGTCTCCGAGGACCACTTCCGCGCCCAGTTCGGTTAGCTCAGGATCTTCCTTACGACAGAAAGCCCGCACCGGCAAACCCTCCGCCAGAGCAGCCTTGCATACAGCCCGTCCTAGAAACCCTCGGGCCCCGGTGACCATTGTCACGCCTGGCATCGCAGTTTCCTTTCTGCCCAAGGCACAAGCTTCTCTCTAAATATTTTTGCATTGTGGCGGATATCGACCGGCAGATCGGCATGAAAGAGAAAGTCACGTATCGATGTTGTATGTGGAAACTTCGCAGCCAGACCCGCAAGGGATGCGATAAAAGCTTGTCGTCCTTCGCGATTGCTTGGCAGCGCGTGGGAAAAGGGCTCAACCACCAGCACCGGTCGTTGACGCCCGGCAGGCCCCAACCCGATCAACGCCGAGCGGTACACATCTTTATGCGTATTAAAAACTGCCTCACAAGGCACAGTATATAGGGTGCCTTGTTCGGTTTGCACGCGATGCGCCATCCTACCGCAGAACCAGAAGCGATCTGTTTGATCGAGATAACCGACGTCCCCCATTCGATGCCAGATCGTTCCTTCCACATCAATCTTTGCCCAGCGATTCACTTCCTGGCGTGTAACATAGCGAGTGGTCACCACCGGACCCGACACCACCAACTCGCCTATCTGTCCCACCGGCAGGGACTCCGGCAGACGATCAAGCGGCGCATCTCCGATCGGGATCACACGCCAATGAATATCTGCAAATCGTTTTCCGACACAGACACCACCGCCACGATCCGTCTGCGTTTGAGTCTCGCTCAGTACTTCCGCAGCGGTGATTGATGCCACCGGTAGCGCCTCGGTTGCACCATAAGGGGTGTGAATTTGAGCTTCCTGAGAAAGTTGGCTTTGCAATCTCTCAAGCACCCGCCCTGGAACGGGGGCACCGGCAGAAAAAACTTTTTGCACATGCCCAATTCGTAGGTTGTGCTTATCGCAATAGGTGGTGACTGTGTTCCAAAGCGCGGGGGAACCAAACGACTGGGTCACCTTCCAACGATTGATATCATCCAGAAATTTTTGTGGATCAATGTCAGCCGGTCGCGTGGCATCCATGTCCGGTACCACGGTTGTCACGCCGAGCCCACTATTAAACAGTCCGAATAGCGGAAAACCGGCAAGATCGATTCCACCCGGTTGCAGTTGGTAATGCTGTCTGAGTTGTTCCACCTGCGCTACAAACTGACGGTGCGCATACAATACGCCCTTCGGCACCCCCGTACTGCCGGTGGTAAAAATAATGGCTGCCGGGTCATCTCCCCCGGCTGTCACGGTGTGTGCTCTGCCCACACCCATCTTTCGCAGTTCCTGCAGCGTCACCCCGCCCCAACCGTAACGACGACCGACAGTGACCAAAAAGCGGGCCCGCGGGAATCGCCTCCGGCAGAACATACGAATCGCATGGACGATCGGTAAGGCGATAAAGCCGTCCGGTTTCGCCTCGCTCAGACATGCAAGCAGATTTTTTCGGCCCATTCCCGGATCGATCAGAATGGCCACAGCACCGGACTGAAAAATTGCAAATACCAGCATCACAAAATCGATGCCTGGGCGAACCATCAATGCAATGCGGTCTCCGGGCCGAACGCCCAATGCAATCAGACCGGCAGCCACCCTCATGCTCTCTGAGTGCAGCCTAGCATACGTGATGCTGTGGTAGGCCAGCACTTGCTTCATGATTTCTGCGTTTTCTTCCGAGGGTAAGTCGACTACGCAAATGTAATCTTCTCGCCGCCCTTTAGCCCGCTCGATCACGGCCGGTTGATGCGGACGCTCGCGCGCATGGTGGGCCAATTGCGACGCAACATTTTGCGCCGCTTTAGCAGTATCGGCAGTTACCCCTTGGCCAGACATATTGCGTCCCGTTCTGCAGCTTGTCGGGAAAGAAATTGAAGCACTCGCTCTGCGATATCGACCTCGAGGGTACGGGCAAGCGCCCGCCAACCGGGAACCGCATTTACTTCCAGGGCAAAGAGTCGCCCATCGGTCGCGGGGAGCAGATCAACCCCGGCAAAGGTTGCCCCGATCGCCGAACTGGCCCGCCGGGCATGATCACGCAATGATTCGGTAATCTCGATCGCCTCGGTGCTCGCACCCCGACTAACATTGGTCCGCCAGTCATGGGGGTTGCTGCGACGAATTCCGAACACCTCGTTGCCCAGCGTGAGCAACCTTAGATCGTATCCCGGATGGTCGACAAACTCTTGCAAGTAGATAACCGCTCCAAGTTGTTCGAGCATCCGGAAGGCACGCAGGGCCAATGCCGGATCGTCTACTGCGGTAATGCCGCGGCCCTCGCCGCCGAAAAGCGGCTTGATGACCGCGCGACCGCCGAGTCGTTCAAACCCATCCATGGCTGACTCGGCGTCTTGACAGACAATCGTCTGCGGCACGTCGAGGCCAGCTTCCTGCAGTTTTTCCGTCGTCAGATATTTATCGATGGCTACCTCCAGCGCCCGGGGCGG
>JAYZMM010000068.1:0-7043 GCA_036153155.1 Planctomycetota bacterium | reverse complement strand
CCTCAGCAATCGCCATCTACGAATACTGTCGCCAATTTCCTCAAGGTTAGCTGTGATAGTGGCATATTGATGGTTATGGCCCGGGATTCTTTCTTTGAAGCAGGCGATTTTGACGACTTTTACACCGCAGTTCTTGTCAGTCCTTTTCACACCGGATAGACTCGTTGGTTTGCATCGGGGACAGATATTCTGTCCTTCATTCCTCCGCCCTCGGGGCTCTGTCCCGCAAACTATCTTTGGATCGCAGGAGATCGCGCGCGTGCCTGGAACGTCTGTTATCGGACTACAGTGGGGAGATGAGGCGAAAGGCAAGTTGGTTGACCTGCTTACCGAAAAGCACGAGGTAGTCGTTCGCTATCAGGGAGGTGCCAACGCGGGACACACAGTCGTTGTGGGACCCGAAACATACAAACTCTCATTAATCCCTAGTGGAATTATTAACCCGGGAGTTCGGTGCGTTGTGACCGGTGGGGTCGTAATCAATCCCAAAACACTCCTCAGCGAGGTTGATGGCCTCGCCTCAAGGGGACTGCCGATTTCGGACAATTTACTGATCAGCGATCGTGCCCACGTCATTTTCCCTTGGCATATGGCCGAGGATCGACTTCTGGATGAATCAACTGCGGACGGGGAGAACATTGGCACAACGCAGCGGGGAATCGGGCCCTGCTATCGTGATAAAGTTGGTCGTTCCTACGCACTACGCCTCGGAGATCTTTACCGGCCAACCCTGAAAAATCGTATTGAGTATATTGTGGCCGTAAAGCAAAAGTTGTTGTCCGCACTGGATGAATCACTCAGTGACAGTTTGGATGCGGACGCCATCTACCAAGAGTATGCAGGGTATGCCGAGCGGATGCAGCCTTATGTGGCCGATACAAACCGTTATCTTCTTGATGCAGTTGAAAGCGGCAAAAAAATACTCTTTGAGGGGGCACAGGGATCCCTGCTCGATATTGACCATGGAACCTTTCCATTCGTCACCAGCAGCAATAGTTCGGGCGTGGGGGTCTCATCTGGATCGGCGGTTGCTGGTCGCTTTATTGATCGCATGATAGGGGTCGTAAAAGCATATTCCACGAGAGTTGGTGGTGGACCGTTTCCCAGTGAGCAGGAAAATGCCGCAGGATTGCACCTCCGTGAAAACGGAAATGAGTATGGCACCGTCACCGGTCGACCACGCAGGTGCGGTTGGCTTGATGGAGTGGCTATTCGCTACTCGGCACGCTTAGGTGGCGTTGACGAACTGGCAATTATGCTGCTCGATGTACTCAGTGGGCTAAAGGAACTGAAAGTTTGTACTGCCTACAAAATTGATGGTAAGAAAACTACTGATTTTCCGAGTCACGTCGACCATTTGCGGGATGCAGAACCAATCTACGAGACACTGCCCGGGTGGGACGAAAAAATTGACGACGTCCGGCATTTAGAAGATCTGCCCGCCGAGGCGCGGAAATATTTAGAGTTTATTAGTCAGTATGTTAATCGGCCCGTTACATTTGTATCGGTCGGCCCAGATCGGAAACAGACGATTCTGTGTGGAGCGCAAATGGAGCAATGTGGCTCTGCGTGACCAGCGACCCTGCGTTTTTATAAAAAGTCATTTTGCCGGGAAAGCAAAAATCTATTGTGTCTATAACCAAGCCCACGAGTGCCGAAAACACCCTGAAATCATCAAGCTTGCCTGCGTCATTGGCAGAGCTCGATCGTAACCAGTGGCCTGTGCACATTGCGGTCATCATGGATGGAAATGGCAGGTGGGCGCAGCGGCAGGGACTGCCGCGAATCGAGGGACACCGCAAAGGAGTCGAAAGCGTGAGGGCAATCGTCGAGGAGTCGGCGCGGATCGGCATAGAACAGCTCACGCTCTATTGCCTATCCAGTGAGAATTGGAAACGGCCCTCAGCAGAACTCGACTTTTTAATGTATTTGCTAAAGCAATACATGATCGACGAGCGGCCAACAATTATGGAAAACAATATCCGCGTTTCCACGATCGGTCGCAGAGACGGGATTCCAGATTCCGTGCAGCAAGAAATGGACCAGACGATCCGCATGAGCTCGAACAACGCAGGCATGCAACTTTGTCTGGCGATCAACTACGGCGGGCGATCGGAATTGATCGATGCAGTCCAAAAAATTGGAGAACAGGTACAGCAAAAAAATATTGAGCCGGACCAAATCACCGAAGAAGTGATCCATCAACATCTCTACACTCGGGGAATGACCGATCCTGACCTACTGATTCGAACCGCTGGGGAAATGCGAATCAGTAATTTTCTTTTGTGGCAAATAAGTTATGCCGAGCTCTGGGTTACCGATCGCTGCTGGCCGGAGTTTCGTGAAAATGATTTGCATGCGGCAATCAAAGACTTTGCGGATCGTGAACGTCGGTTTGGGGGACTCAAAAAGTAGCGTGCTTCCAATCAAACGCAGTGACTCACTGCAAGTGAACCTCTTCGCCGTACCCCGGCAGGTCGGGTCCGCTTCCGTGCTGCCGAAAGCGGAGGCGATTTAAAATCGGCATAACGGATTCTAATCAGCGTGTTACATTGGCGATTATCACTCGGTACCGTATTGATTTTAGCCCTCTGTGGTCTTTTTTGGTTTGATTCGACCGCTGCCAGACCTGGGGCATTTCTCTTACCGATAGCAATTCTGGTCAGTCTCCTGGCGAGTGGGGAGTTTATCCGTCTCACCACGGTTGGTGATTTTAGTCCACGACCAAGCATCGTCCGATTTGGCAGTCTCTTCATCGTCATAGCGAGCGGAGGCCCCTATCTATTTGCCAATTCGCAAATGGAATGTCCCTTGTCTTATCTGGGAATTGCAATGCTGGCCTTTATCACCGCTTGCTTCCTAGCCACTTTGGCAGAGATTGTGTTTTACAAAAACGAGAAGGATACAATTCCGCGTCTCGGACTAACGGTGCTGGGATTATTTTATGTAGGAATGCTGATCGGCATTCTCACCCTGTTACGATTTGTAAGCGATGATTCCTGGAAAAGCCTGCCTTTGATTAGTCTGATTCTCACGGTAAAGATGAGTGATATCGGCGCATATACGGTAGGTCGTCTTATTGGAAAGCACCGCTTGGCACCTCAGTTGAGCCCCGGCAAGACCATTGAAGGGGTCGCAGGGGGACTGCTCTTTGGATTGGGCGGATCGTATTTTTCGTTTCGCATATTGCCCGATTGGATGCAGATTCAGGAACCTCACTTGGATGAGTTGAACATTGTGGTGTATGGACTCCTCATGGGGCTGACGGGAGTGGTGGGAGATCTTGCCGAATCTTTAATCAAGCGAGGCTCGGGGCACAAAGACTCCAGTGGCTGGTTGCCCGGTTTTGGTGGGGTGCTCGATCTGCTTGATTCACTCCTCTTGGCCGGTCCGGCGAGTTATATTTACTGGCTATGGATCGCGCGATAAAAATGCGTCAAGCTCCGAGCCGGTCGGCCCACTTGCAGCCGCCCGCCTCAATGCGACGACAACGGTGCCAAATGCGGGTGCCAAATACGATAAAAAGCCAGCCCTAACCTCCTATTTGGTTAATATTTAGGAGCAATCACTCATCGGCGGTCCTCTGAAGGATCCGATTCGTTATCATTGAGTAATGGACACGTCACGCAGTTGCTCGCTCGGTTACAGGGGCCTCGCCGCCGCTTTTTAATTGATGTTTGAAGCAACGATCTCGGTCACCGACCCTGAAGTATTGATGCCCTTGTTTGGCCCCAGTGATCGCCACATACGGCAGATCCGGGAGACCTTAGGGGTCACCGTCTCAGCACGCAATGGTTCCATCCATGTCGCAGGCAGCGAGGATGCCGTACGCACCGCAACGCAAGTGATCGAAAAACTGCAGCATCGCTTAAATCGCCGGGGTGCATTATTTACTGAAGACGTAAACGACATTCTTTCGCACGTTGGATCGGAAATCCCCGGTGTAGTTGAAAAAGCACCCATTGCAATCCTTGCCGACGCCCGGCAGATCCACCCGAGAACGGCTGGACAACAAGCTTACGTCGATGCCATCGCAACACATGAACTCGTTTTTGGAATTGGCCCGGCAGGAACCGGAAAGACATTTCTGGCGGTAGCGATGGCGGTGGCCGCACTCAAAGAAGAAGCCATAAAAAAAATCGTGCTCGTACGGCCTGCGGTGGAAGCGGGCGAAAGTCTCGGATTTTTACCAGGCGACATTGAGGCCAAAATTAATCCTTATTTGCGACCTCTTTTGGATGCCCTCCGGGACATTATTGACTACGAACAATTTAAGCGTTTCTCGGAACAGGATGTAATTGAAGTGATTCCTCTCGCGTACATGCGGGGTAGAACCTTGAACGATGCCTTTATCATACTTGACGAGGCACAAAACGCGTCGATCGCCCAGATGAAAATGTTTTTGACCCGCATGGGCATTGGTTCCAAAATTGTTGTTGCCGGTGATATTACCCAGATTGATCTGCCGTCTCATCAGAAAAGTGGCCTTGTTGATGCAATGCATCGCCTGCGGAATATCAAAGGGTTTCAAAGTGTCGAACTCACCGAAGCCGATATCGTGCGACACCGCCTCGTTCAGGAAATTGTACGCGCTTACGACGATCCTCCAAAAAGCTTGCAGAGCGGCCGATAAAAATGAATTCAGGATTGTCGAAAAAAAATAGAGGCCATCGGATCTCAAGTTTGGATCCCATTCCCAGATTATCAACGCAAATCTGGTCATCGATTACACGAGGGGATGTACTGCTTCGGGTCTTTTGCTGCGTACTGGCAGCCATCATCATGGTCATCGCAACGCAAGCTTGGCTTCCGCCGTTCGCCTATCGTGAGGGCTTTACGCCAGTCCGAGACATTGTGGCCAGTGTTGATTTCAGCGTCCCAAATCCTGGCAAAGTGGAGCGTGAACGTGAAAATGCGCGACGAGAGGCTCGTCAGGTATATGCAAACAATCCGCAAGCGATCAAGTCGCTGCAAACAGAACTACTCTCAGAAGTAACGAAAATTATTGCCGCAGAGAATTTTGATGCGGAGATTCAACAAATCTGGTCGCATTTTCAGTCTCCTCCGGATACGAAAGAGTCTTCTTCGACCGATGAAATGGCCGCTGCAACACGCACTTGGGAAGCATCATACCGTGCCTTTCAGGCCGCACTGCAGGGTGCCCGTAAACTGCAATTTGACGCTGCTATCCAGAAGTCGCTCGCCGAGATTGATCAACATGGTTTATTAGAGAAATTAGAGAATGAGGAAGGAAATCAAACTGAAATCTTGGTTTATCCACAGCGAGATTGGGATGCTCGGGAACGGGTCGAAGTACGCGACGTGCAAATAGCAGCCGCCAAACTCGCTTTGGCGGACGATCTGCAGCGTGAGTTGACAACTCTAGAAGAGGAAATTCGCAAGGCCGAACGACAACAGGCTCGGCAGACTTACATCCATCGCCCCGATTCGCTCAAAAAGCTGCGGCAAGACTTAGTTTCCGACCTTACGGAGTTACGGGACGCAACCTTAGCAGAAGATGAAATTGCGCGGATCTGGCAAACATTCTTACCTGCTGATGCGGAAGAAAAAAACAACAAAAATGATAAGGCAGAGACACTTAAAAAATTTCAACAGCTATTGTCCTCAGATTCAATCGAAAATCTACAGACCGTACTGGCTGCAACGCTCGGCGAATTTGAGCGGCGTGGAATGCTTGTTGATTTAAAGTCAGTTGATGAAGTATCGGAGGGTAATCGGGAAGAAATATTGATTCTGGGGTTCGATAAACAGAAAGCTCCGGAAAAGGTATCGATTGCAGATGTTCGACTTGAATCTATCAAACCGGTGATTCGCGAGCGATTAGAAAAGCAACTGAACTCTCTGGAAATTGCGGGGCGTATTTTCACTTGGCTGGAAAACCGTCTTCCGAGTGCCACGACGCTTCAATATCGACCCCCAAATGAATCTGAGGAAAGTAAAGCGTCGTCACCCGAACTCGCGGAGAGAGCATCTTTTTGGTTACAGGATCGCCTACCGATCACGCTGACCTACGACGATCAACGGGCCGAAGAAGTTCGCGATGCGGCGGCAAACAGGGTAGTCCCCGAGGATTTTGCGACTCTTTATCACGCCGGCGATGACGCAATGGCAAAGGCAAACCGGTCTATCGACAGCGAAAGTATGGCGTTACTGGCGGCCGAATACGAAGTCCAACTAGAACATCTAACCACTTCGGCGATGCTGGTGAGATTGTTGGCAGTCTTTGGGATGTACCTGGCAATGTACACCCTTTGCGGTCTCTTTATTTTTTATCGTTTTCCAGAAATCTTGATCAACATGCGACGCTTTGCCAGTCTTCTTGGTTTGACGGTCCTCACGGTCATTGTCTGCTATTTAGCCGGTCGATGGCGGGTGGAAGCGATTCCTATGTTATTGTTCGGGATGACTGTTGCCATCGCATATAACCAGGAGGTTGCTCTTTTACTTACCGCAGCAATCGGTTTGATTGTGGTGCTTCTATTGGGTCAGGGGCTCGCGTTATTTGTGATTCTGGTGGCAGCAACCTCAACTGCTGTTCTGATGCTTCGCCGCGTGCGTAGCCGTGTCAAACTGGTGTACGTTGGATTTTGTGCTGGGATGGTGGCAATGCTTACGGCCATCGGAGTTAATGTGGTGGCGGGACAACCACTCGATCAAGCGGTGATGGTGGACGCCGGCAAATTTTTTCTTTGGGGTTTAATGTCGGGATTTGCAATGACGGGTCTGCTCCCCTTTATTGAAACCCTGTTTGGCGTTTTGACAGAAATCAGCCTCTTGGAACTTGGTGATGTAGCGCATCCATTACTGCAGGAATTAGTCCGTCGCGCACCAGGGACCTATAATCACTCCATCAACGTTGCATCAATGGCAGAGGCGGCCGCGGAAAGCATTGGCAGTCGCGGACTACTTCTCCGCGTGGGAGCCTATTTCCATGACATCGGCAAGATGTTGAAGCCGCAGTATTTTGTGGAAAATCAACGAGACGATCATAATCGTCATGAGTCGCTGGTTCCCGCAATGAG
>JAYZMM010000067.1:0-8239 GCA_036153155.1 Planctomycetota bacterium | reverse complement strand
ACACGCATCGCGGACTCGAATCATCGATTCCAAAATCGTATCCCAGGTCTGCGGATCTTCGAGTGTCGCGTTGGGAAACATACAACCATCCCAACAGATATGCTGAATGCCACGTTGCGATGCATCTTTGAGCCAGTAGCTCGCACACCGAGTTATATCCAATTTGCCTTGTGGATCATCGGCCGGGCAGTGTTTGCCGGTCTTATCGTGCGTTCCAGCACCATGCACCTGCCCATCATTCTGGGCAACATGAAAATCGATTGTCCAGGGTCGCAACTTGTCGGTCATCTGCTCATATGCCGCCCAAAATTCCTCCTCGCTGGGCTCTTTTTCCAGCAGAGCATCTTCTGGTGCGTTATATCCCAACATGAACGTGTAGGTTTGGGCAAGATCCGCTTGAAATCCAAGCGACTCAGGCATTCCGACTTCCTCTAGTAATGCCAATGTTGCTTTCCAAGAATGTAAGCCGGCCCAACATACCTCACCCTCTGCTGCAAGCCGCTCACCATGATCGGCAGCAATCTTTGCCGCCTCGCGAAAGGTGCCAGCAATTTTTTTCAAATTAGTGGACGGGTCTTCAAGAAATTTTGCGACACCGAACTCTGCGGAATCAATCCGAATCACTCCATACTTGCGGGCACCGTGCGCGTTGAATACTCCTGCAACCCGGCACGCCATCTTTACCGCATCTAGAAATTTTTTACGGGCTGCATCATCGCCCATCGCCGAATCGCCGACCGTTCCCGGCCAGACCGGTGCCACGAGTGAACCGATATCGAAGCCTTTGCTGACAATTAGATCAGCAATCGTTTTCAACTCATCATCGCTCGCTTCGGGATTAGTGTGAGGCAAAAACAGGAAGTAATCGATACCTTCAAACTTCTGCCCATCGACTTCTGCTGCCGCGGTCAGATCAAGCATCCGCTCCAAACTGATCGGTGGTTCCTGTCCCGCCTCGTCGCCCTTACCCACGAGTCCGGGCCACATCGCGTTATGCAGCGCAGGCAAAGTGTGGCTCATTAGAATGATCCTTGCTGTGAAAAATAAGAAAGTTTTTGTTGCAACCTATCGACGGTGGTCACCCACATTGGGAAGATTTGAAAATGTGTCAGGGCCGAAATAACGTAGCCCGACAAGTGGTTCGCTGCCCAGATTTTCAACTTCGACTCCACGACGTGCCGCTTGGCGGGTAATGAAGACCTCATCTTCGGTGAGATGGCCGAAGTGAATCATTGCGGGGGTTTGAAGTGGTAGCTTGCCGATCCTGCCCCGTCCCTGAACGGTAATCCAACCACTGGCACCTGGGTCCTGCAGCGTGCACTTTGCACCCGGAAGCAGGGTTAACTCTTTGGCTGAAAAGAGCTGCGCGCCATCAATCCGACCGTAGGTAATCCAACGATCTGTAAAACCTTCTCCCGAACAGGAAGCATCGACAATTGGCTCAAGATAATTGTTTTGCATAAAGTGCGTGTCAACATTCTTTTCCCAATCCAGCTGTCCCACAATAAAGTCCAAATCGGCATGCTTTTCAGGTGGCATATCTTTGACCAAAAGTGACCAAGGAACTTCGCGACCCTCTACTAACGACTGGAACATGCCGAAGACATCGCTTCCCCACTGCGGTTCATAAGTACAAAGAGAGCCCGGTGCGTGCAGAACACCCGGGGGAATCAACCAACCGGTACCTCTTTGGAGGCGATACGCACGAGAAAGGTCTAGAATGCCATTATCGCCACGATCCCAGTTTTCCAAGCAGCGTCGCACTTGAGCGGGTGTGGTGCCCGGCTCTAGTCCCATAAACGTATACGCAAAATGATTGTCCACGTTATTGTACTGCGGCGGGAAATAGTAGGCCTCCGGTTTACCCTCCTGACCGACGAGGGCCGCATCCTCCGCAGATTGATGCATGTGGTGAGGAATAGGGCCCATGTTATCGAAAAATTTTGAATAGACCGGCCAACGGCCATATTTGCCAAAGATCTCTTCACCAATCAAAATCTCACTGCGCTCATCGACTGCATCTTTAAGCAAAAAGCGTTGCTGATCGAAAACGATGTAGCTCAGTCCTTCGTCAGGTTGCCGATTTTCATTGGCCGCTTCAGTCGTACTCGCAAACCACCGCTCATCAATACCTCCGCGGTGCGCGCCATAGGCATACCAGTCGTTGGGTGCCAGTTTGATCCGTTTTCCTGGATGAAGAAAGCTTCTTGGCACCCAAGTGGGTGCAAGCCTCAGAAGACCCTCGCCTGCTTCTAGTGCGGCATCTAGTAACGAACCGATATTGTCGTCTTTTGAGATCGGTGTGGTATGGCGATCTGCAACACTAGACATTCAATTCCCCCAATCACTTTTGCAGCAAGTCGGTGAAAGAAGCAGCGCAACATCAACAACGCGTTTCGCCAAGCAATGATCTTGGCCCGAACGACCTTTGTATTCCTTCTACTGTGAATTGACAACCTACCGGGAATTCGCTTTTCGATCCTCTGTGGTATTGCAGGACCCATAGAAATCTACTCCAGGCAACTTTAGATTCAATAACATTACGATGAACCGTGAATCGGGGGACGGCCTTCGTATGCACCACTGTCACCGCAGTAAACTGGAGGGACATCGCTATGCAGACCAATCACTGGAAGCTCATCGATAAAACGAATGGTCACGTAATCGACCAATTGCAAATTTCCGGTTCCAAAATCAGTGAATCAGCGGCGGCGGCGAGCGTGGAGTATCACCGCCTCTCGGGTGGTCGGCAGGAAGGGCTGCATTTGCTATCGATCAACAATGGCGTACTCCGCGTGTGTATTTTACCAGAACGTGGGATGGGGATTTGGAAGGCTTGGTCCGGAGACGTTGAACTCGGCTGGCAATCACCAATCGATGGTCCCGTGCACCCGAACTGGGTACCACTGCACGAGCCCTCGGGACTTGGTTGGCTAGACGGATTTGACGAATTGCTTGTTCGCTGTGGCCTACATAGCAACGGAGCACCGGAGCACGATGCAAAGGGAAGCCTCATGTACCCACTACATGGAAAAATTGCGCAGTCTCCGGCGGAGCAACTCGAGCTCACGATTGACCCAGAAAGTGGAGAAATCGTAGTCCGCGGGATTGTCGAGGAAAAGCGATTTCTATTTTATCATTTACAACTTGTGGTTACTTTGCGGTTGCATCCGGGAAGAGCTTCCATTTCGATATGCGATCAAGTTACAAATCTCGGTGCCACCAGCTGCGGGATACAACTTCTTTACCACATTAATTTTGGCGCCCCTGTACTGAATCCGGGAGCGGAGTTGGTGCTTCCTGTAAAGCAAATGGCGCCTCGCGATCCAGAGGCTGCCCGAGACGGCGCCATGTGGTCACGTTATGACGCCCCAACAACAGGCTACCAGGAACGAGTTCATTTCTTTGAACTTTTAGCAGATGCCGAAAATCAAACTCGAGTTTTATTGAAGAGCGGGGATTCCAGCCGTGGCGTTAGCCTGCAATATGACATCACACAACTGCCCTATTTTGCGCAATGGAAACATACCGGTAATGTCAATGACGGATATGTCACAGGGCTGGAACCGGCGACCAATTTCCCGAATCCACGATCTTTTGAAGCCGAGCGCGACCGAGTAGTGCCGCTCGCGGCGGGAGAATGCCGACAATTCGATCTTTGCTTGGACTATCATCATAATGCCGAAAGCGTAGCAAAGGCCCAACAATCGATTGAGATCCTTTCAAACAGTGAGACGCCGGTCGTGCACGATCGCCCGTTGCCGGAATGGTCATTTAACGATGCTTAAAAAGTGTTAACGAAAGCGCCTTTCTTGCTGTCACCGCTGGCATGCATTCCCAACACATTCAATCACACGGCTTTCCAGTCAATTGCGCCAGTCGCAGGAGCCGATACAAAACGTGTGGTTTATTTGTGAATTTTGGGGTTTTGAGTTGAGGAGTTTCTGCGCTCATGGAAAAACCGCACGCGGTTGATTCATCACACCCAGATGGTTTAGGTGCCATGCCGTTACATCGGTTGCGTCGCCACGCCGAGCAATTGGCGACGCATCTCTCGGCGGTTGCCATTGATCTTGATCGCAGAGAGGCAACGCTGGACGCCGAGCGTATACAACGAGACGCTGAACTGCGTTCTGCACGCCTCTGGATGGATGCTCGCGTGGGGCAACTGCAAGAAGTTGTTGCACAGTTACATCAACAGGTAGACCACATACAGAGTCTGTCCCGTCAAGCATCTATCGGTGAATCGGTCGGCGTTACAGCAGACCAACTAGACCATGCATTGGGGATCTGTGCACACGAGCTTAAAACGTTAGACCAGCGGCTTTCCGTTTATGAAGCATCAATGCGTGATCCTCATCCGCATCAAGATGCTAAAGATAGTCTGGCTCGACGGAGTGCTGCGCTGGATTCTCGGGAACAGGCGCTCCAGCGAGACCAACTCGCTTTGACAGAGGCTTATCAGGAAACGATGGAAATTCGCGATGCGGCTGAGAGGCTGTTACGCGATTCTTCGAGACATCATCCAACCGACGATCACGAAAAAATCGTTTCCCAAAATCAAACATCGCTTGGCACGCAAACGCAGGCGTTGAAAGAAGCCGAGCAGCGATTACGCAAACTGTATACGCAGATGACTGCAGAGCAGGACAGAACGCCTCGAGTGAAAAAAATGGAACCCCCTTCTTGGGTACATGAGCGACAGGCGTTAGTGAGTGAAATTAATCGCCTTCAAGCACAACTCGATAAATCTATCCCTGGTACCGCCCCTCGCAACGCGGCCTGATCGCTTGAAGTCATCGCGATTTTCAGGATCGACCGTGTGTGGCAGCTACGAGGAGTTATCGAGAGCGATAGGCGGTAGTCGACTCTGCGTCAACCTGATGCCGCATGTGGGCAGCGAGTTGACTTGCCCACTGCAACGCAGCTCTGGAAAAATAGGGCGTATTCGGTATCGACAAATTTTTCCGCTCTTTGCTGGCCAATTGTTTCCAGCTCAAACCGTTCGCTAAGTGCCAGACTGCGGCCTGAGCGACTGCATGAGGAATCTGTTGGCGTCCGTGCATCTGTAGAATGGAAACCACTGCCGGATCGGTAGTCATGGCAGAAATGGGCTTCAGCTCATACTGCATCGTGCTACGCGGATCTGGTTTACCATGCTCCAAGCAGACAAAACCGACATCATGCTTAGCCACTTTTTCCGGCGGCACGTTGAAGAGCCCAGATCCCGTACCCCCACCACCCTGGGTTGTTTGGGCCAGGACCGGCACTGCCGCAAACGCCTCCGGAACTTGGATGGTGAGCGGTTGGTCGGTATTATTTTTTGCAACGATCCGAGCCTGCTGTCCATTTTTGACAATCAGTTTGACGTCGATTGTTCCCGATTCGATGGCCTCATGCAGATCAAGCGGAGGTGTCTCTTCAATCGCCAACCCGGAAGCAGGCACGAGTAACATCAACGCGATAACGACGCTAGGGCAGCGTAAAGAACGAGCAGACATGGATCTCTCTCCCGAGCAAGGCACTAATACAGACCGACAGCCAGGCCGGCCACTCCTCTTAGAATAATTAGAGTAGGGGGGAAATCCAAGGAAAAAAGCTGGGATAAAATAAGCATTCTAGGGGGCTACCGCAAGCTATTATTGACATCAACTCTGGGGATTCTGTAAACTCCGCCCATCAGCGAAATAACACGTGGAATCGGCAGATTTTGGAGTTGGGTCCCCTCAGTCTCCTCTCACCGTAAGACGGGGATTTCGTTCCGAATGGACTTTCAACGCGGTCGAGCAGGGATCTTTACAGGGCCAGTTTTGGGCGGGGATCCGGAAGCCCAAGTGGCGGGGTAAGAACACTCGAAAGCAAAGCCGATCCAAATAAATTCACAGCAACCGCAAACCATTGCGAAGCAATTTAGTTTTCTCACTTCACACCGAAACCAACCCACCGAAGGTAATCACCCATGTCTTTGAGTCGTCTTCTGGATGTGACAGGCAACCGCCTGACGCTGCTTTTTACATTTATTGTTTTACTCTGCAGCCCCGCTGTTGCGCAAGCGCAGGTTGAAGGCATGGGATATCACCCAGATGACCCGATGTTCAAACTCATTTGGGGAATCTCTTTTGTTTGTGCCCTTATCGCCTTGTTACAAGCCTATCTGTTTTTCAAAAAGATGCAGGCGTCTGATGAAGGCAACGAACGGATGGTGGAAATTGCAGGCTATGTCCGTGAGGGCGCCAATGCATATCTCACGCAGCAATATAAAGTGGTTGCAATCTTTTTTGTGGTGATTTTTATTCTCTTGGCCATTGCTGCCTATGGCCTTGGGGTACAAAGCAAATGGGTTCCATTTGCTTTTATCACCGGCGGTTTCTTCTCCGGTCTTGCCGGATGGTATGGCATGAAAACGGCCACCTGGGCCAGTAGCCGAACTGCGGCGGGTGCTCAAAAATCACTCAACCAGGGCTTGCAAGTTGCCTTTCGTAGCGGCGCGGTCATGGGGCTCACAGTCGTCGGCTTGGGACTTCTAGATATTACGTTGTGGTTTCTCGTGTTGCACTGGTTGGTCCCCAAATTTGGTTTCGAGGTGATCGGCTTGGACGTCATTACCGTGACGATGCTTTGCTTCGGAATGGGTGCAAGTGCCCAAGCGCTGTTCGCTCGTGTTGGTGGGGGTATTTTCACCAAGGCAGCCGATGTGGGTGCTGATTTGGTCGGCAAGGTGGAACAGGGTATTCCAGAGGATGATGCACGTAATCCGGCAACGATCGCCGACAATGTTGGTGATAATGTGGGAGATGTGGCTGGAATGGGTGCGGATCTTTATGAGTCCTATTGTGGCTCGATTCTCGCCACCGCCGCACTAGGTGTGGCGGCATTTGCGAGTGGTACCGTGCTTGAGGATCGATTTGCCGAAATCACCGGGGCGGCTGGTGGGGTAAGCGAAGGAGATATCGGTTATTTTCAGATGGCCGCGCTCTTTTTACCGATTGCGATAGCCGCAGTTGGAATTTTGCTCTCCATTTTTGGAATCTATCTTGTCCAGACCGAGGACAAAGCGAGTCAGTCGGTGTTACTCAAGGCACTCGGTCGAGGAATTAACACGTCAACCTTCCTTGTTATTTTTGCTGCGGTCGGCCTGACATACTGGTTGTTTGATGGCATGTTTCTCAGTGTTTCGATCAGCGTTGTCGTTGGACTGCTTGCAGGGTGGATCATCGGCAAGTGGACTGAATATTCAACCAGTGATGAATTCAAGCCGACACAAGACTTGGCCGAGCAGGCAGTAACTGGGCCGGCCACACTCATTATCGGTGGCGTAGCGGAGGGAATGAAAAGTGTTTGGGTTCCCGTGATTGTTGTCTGCGTAGCAACTTTAGCCGCTTTTGCATGTGCAATTGGCGATCTTTCCAAATTGCAAGATGTGCAATATTTTGCACTTGGTCTTTACGGGGTGGGCATTGCCGCGGTCGGCATGCTCAGCACCCTTGGTATCACTCTGGCCACCGATGCGTATGGCCCCATTGCGGATAACGCCGGTGGAAATGCCGAGATGTCCGAGTTGGAGCCGATTGTTCGCGAACGCACCGACGCACTGGATAGTCTCGGTAACACGACGGCGGCAACCGGAAAAGGGTTTGCAATTGGCTCTGCGGCTTTGACCGCGTTGGCACTTTTGGCGGCGTACGTTGAGGAGGTGCGGGTCGGATTCGAACACATGGAAGAGGCAATCGTCGAGCAGTTCAATGAGCCCGGCTATTACAAAGTTACCCCGCAATTTGTCACCGTCGTGGAGGATACGGGGGAAGAGGGAGGATTGGCCCATCGCGGACTAATGATTCTGGATGGCGCTCGCAACCCAGAATGGGTAGCACTCCCGCTTGGTGAAAAGGTCGCCGACAATGCCTTGGTTGAACACGAATCAGGCAGATGGCTCACGCATTCGCACGACTCGGGGGAAAGCCGCTTGTCAATTGTTGATCGCGCGGCCGCGACGCTACCTGATTTCACCCGCTACTATGATGCATCTCTGATGAACCCGAAAGTTTTGATCGGTGTGTTTTTAGGCGCGATGGCGACATTTGTTTTCTGTGCGATGACTATGAAAGCGGTCGGTCGTGCGGCCAAGGGGATGGTCGAGGAGGTCCGTCGTCAGTTCCGTGAAAATCCGGGGATTATGGAACGGACCAGCAAGCCTGATTATGCGGCACCCGTCGCGATCAGTACGAAGGCAGCACAGAAA
>JAYZMM010000066.1:0-22324 GCA_036153155.1 Planctomycetota bacterium | reverse complement strand
GGTCGGGAAAAGCAGCTCAAATTAAGTCAGTTGGCAGTCCAGTACCGCGCTCGGTACCAGCTGATGGAAACTCCAGCCCGCTTCGACGTGATTGCCGTGCTCTGGCAAGCAGATTCTGGGAAACCGGAGGTGACTCATTTTAAGGACGCTTTCGATTGCGTGTTCGATATTTCATGATTGTTCGCTTGAGTTCCGAAGACCCCGTCCGACACAGGAGTTGAAACGAGATCAAACGACTTTCACTGTGCCCGAGTTAAATGCGAGTTCGGACCCTGAGTCAGCATAGGCCCGACGCACGATACCGAGGGCTACAATCTGTCCATCTTCGGGATTGCGACCGACACTTGTGAAGTGACCTGCCGGTTTTCCAGCTGCCGTCAGTGGATCTCCGGCAACTGGCAAGGGATCCGCATCAGAAACCGCAAGCTGCCGGAGTAGTTGCTGAACCTGTCCCAGCGCGTCAATCCGGGCGATCGTTTCCTGTCCGAGGTAGCAGCCTTTGTTGAAACTGATTGCTCGGGCATCGCGATCAATTTCCTGCGGAAAGTTTTTAGGGTTGATATCTTGTGTAAACAAGGGCGAACCGGCTCGAATACGCAAAAAATCAAATATCGCAGCGTCGCATTCGCTCGCTCCTGACGCCAACGCCTCGGCAAGCGAATCTGCCGTCTCCGATTCAATCTGAAGCAGGAATCCCGGGAGTCCGAAAACGTCAGTCCGACAACAACGCAATTCGATACTTTCCCAGGTGGTTTGCGCGAAGCAAAGATTTCCGGAGTCGATTTTCAAGCCGAGTTTTTCCTCGCAAAGCGATTCGGCCTTTGGGCCGCAGAGAGCCCATTGCTGCCATTTGCGACTATGGTCCAAGCATTGAACGTCCTCTCGGATCTGATATCGATCGAGATGGGGTAGCAGGATTTCGGCCTGCCCGACTGCGGTCGAAAGAAGCAGCGAATGGTCGCTTGCGAACACATAGCCAAAACCGATTGTTCTGCCTTGGACATCCGTGAAGAAAAGTTCGCAGCCTTCTCCCACTTTGAGTCCCTTGATGTCGGCCGTGCAGAGATTGTGGAGAAATGAAACGCGATCCTCGCCAGAAAGCTCGATCAACGTCGCTCCAAGCCCGCGACAGAATCCGGCCGATCTTTGTGCATGTTGATAGGCCGCTTTACTTGAGGCTGCATTACCAACCGTCATGGCCAACCCTTCTTCAGTCTGCTCTCGGCCTGCGTGACCGATCGTGCCGTTAATCAATACTCAGAGCTTAGAAGCTACTCGGTCCTGAAAAAGATACCGGCCCGGGTCGGTCCTGTATACCCTGAAGCGGTCCCGCGATTTGAGCACCGATGCGTTGCCCACTTTCAGTCGGATCGGGCAGTTTGGGTTCCTCGGGCAGCGGATCATTTCCATGATTAAACATATGCAGCGTGCGTGTGGGAAATGCAAATTCCACTTTCAATTTTTGCGCAAGTCGTAGAATGTCATTGAACAGACGATGCCTTTCTCTCAGTTCGATCGCCCAGTCAGGACACTCCAGAAAGCAGTAGAGCAGAATATTCAGACTGCTGTCGCTAAACTGGTTGAAATAGACGTGGTAATAATCTTTGCGTGTGTACGGATGTCGGCGGATCAATTCACGAATTCCCTCGCAGAATGCATCGATCTGTTCGGGTGTCGTGTTGTACTGCACGCCCAATGACGTGTTGATGCGGCGATATCTGCGGGCACCCATGTTGTCAACCGACGTGGTGGTGAGCAGGCTATTGGGCAGTGTGATTAAAGAATTATAGAACGTACGGATTCGGGTACTTCTAAAACCGACCGCCTCAACGGTACCCTCTACATGATTGGTAATTACCCAATCTCCCACCTCAAACGGACGATCAGCCAGCACCGTAAAAGAACCAAAAATATTAGAAAAGGTGTCCTTCGATGCCAGTGCAATTGCTGCACCGCCGATTCCCATGCCGCCCAGCAGCCCGGCAATGGGGAGGCCAAAAGCTTGTGCGGCGGTCAAAACACCAACGCAAACGAAGAATACTTTTAGCGATTTTGAGAGTAACTGAACCAACAGGTCATCAAATTTGCTTGGTGTTTTTCGTGCCTTACGGAATAGATAGTGACGCCCCACGTCGATCAGTAAAAAGCATGTCCAGATCGCGGCGATCACGGTAAAGATCTGCAGGGCGATCAACAGCACACTGAGGGCAAAGTCGGGAAGACCAAGCAACTTGGTGCCCTCATACCATACGTATCCCTGGACTAATAAGCCCATGGGTCGGAATATTTTGACCTCAATGGTTGTGTCGTTGTCTTTATCAAAAATCCGTAGCCAACCGCGGACCAACCGACTAAGTAAGAATCGTGTTAATCGATCCAGGATAAAGCCGATAAAAATCAGCGAGAAAAGACATATCCACTGATAGTCCGCCAGCAAGAAGTGCTGATTGGTCAACTGCTGTGGAAAGAGTTTTTCGAAACCTGTGGGTGTCCATATCGGTGCATCGGTCGGGATGATGCCGGGCCCTATGGTAGGTCGATCTTTCCAGCGTTGGTACAGATCGCCGATCACGCTTACTGTGTCGTCGGTAAACCGCCAATAGCCGGCTTCGTCAGGCGCGATTTCAATCAGCGCGGCGTCATCCTCATCGGCTCCGGTGAGTTTGGTCGTGATTTGGCTTAAGCGAAAGGGCGTTTTGCTTTCCGGATCATCCGGCACTAGATAATATTGCACGTAAACCATGCGATCGATGACATCTTTAAGTTGGTAAGCATCGTGAATGCCAACGGTGGAACGGATATTGAGCGGTTTCTCTGAGAGATTGAGGGTCAACGCTGCGTTCTCGGGATTGCCGCCCGGCTTGAAGGCGCCAAAAAAAGTTTTCAGCGTTTCCCGTGGTGAGCTGAGTTTCACTTTGAGAGAGGGGTCGACGGCATCGGTCGGCTCCTCTGTTTTTACCGTTGCATTTTCCTCTGCGGACCCGATCGTGCCGCGATGGAACTCCGCACTGCTGATTAGAGTCAACAACAAAATCTGAAATAAATTGAAACGCATCACAGAAGGCTCCCGGTTTACGGTACGCCTGAGAGTCTGCCAGACTTTGGATTATGAGAAAAGATCGATTCCCGGTGGGCCTGATCTTCTGGCTAGCTATCGATCCAGCCACCACCTAAAACCCGGGGACCGTCATAGCAAACCACCGCTTGGCCCGGCGCAACCCCATAGCACGGTTCATCAAATTCGATCTGGAGTTTGCCCTCTTCGGGGATAGAAACGACGGCCGGAACACTGGCGCTGTTGTAACGAATCTGAACCTCGCAGCGGAGCGGTTGCTCTGGAGGATCGACCAACCAATTGGTTTGCGAGGCGGTCAACTTGCGGCAAGCTAATTCCTCTTTTGTACCCAGCACGACGCGGCGGCTTTCCGCATCAATGCGGACCACATATCGTGGCTCACCGAATGCAATGCCCAGCCCTTTTCGTTGCCCAATCGTGAAGCCTTCAATACCCGCGTGCGTGCCGACCACATCTCCCTGAGTGGTCACCACCTCTCCGTCCGTTGCCTGATCAGATCGGATTTTTCGGATGAATTGGTCGTGCTTACCGGAGGGTACAAAGCAGATTTCTTGGCTATCTTTTTTTTCCGCCACAAGAATGCCGAGTTCTTTCGCCCGGGATCGAATCTCTGTTTTGGTAAATTCCCCGACTGGGAGCATCATTCGCGGAAGCAAATTTTTAGAAATCCCAAAAAGTACATACGACTGATCTTTGTGAGAATCGTTTCCGCGAAGCAACGCCATCCGGCCCGAATCGCTGGAACTTAGTCTGGCATAGTGACCGGTTGCCACATATTCGGCGTCAATGCTGTCGGCATAATCAAACAGCTTTCCGAACTTGATCCAATTGTTGCACATTACACAGGGATTGGGGGTGCGTCCCACGGTGTACTCATCGATGAAATAATCGACTATTGCTGAAAACTCCTGCTGTAGATTGAGCGCGTAAAACGGGATATCTAAACGATCTGAAACACGACGAGCATCTTCGGCATCAGCGGCGGTGCAACAGCCCTGTTTGTGGCTGGCGCCTAGGATAGGAAGATTTGAATCGTTGGTTTGCGATGGTGAATTTCCCGTTTCACACGCCGCAACCGGTGACTCTGAACCGTGTCGCATAAACACACCAATCACCTCGTGGCCTTCCTGGCAAAGCATCGCGGCCGCGACGCTGCTATCGACTCCTCCAGACATTGCCAACACAATTCGAGACATGCAGGATCCCAGGACTACCAGTAAGAAACACCTGTTTTTGGGATCTTTAATAAGATCCAGCTGAGCTATTTCAGTCTACGGTTGGAATCAAAGGGCGACAAGCGACCTTGTCATCATGGTCTTCTTTTCCCTGAGTTGGCCATTAAAATAGGGCCGTACCTATTCAGTGCACAGGGGGAAGTCGATGGACAAAGAAGTCAAAGATCGCGTTGAAGAGATCCAGCAGCGAATTGTTCAATTAAGGGACTCTCTTTGACTATGCCGGTAAAATTTCATCCATCACTGCGATCGAACAAGAAATGTCAGGGGCCGGATTCTGGGATAACCCTGAATCGGCACAGGCGACTGTTGCTCGGCTTAAAGCAATCAATGCGATCGTAAAGCCTTTGGCTGAATTGCTCACGGCGGGCGAGGATCTTGCAGCGCTCCTCGAAATGACTCAGGAAGATGCCTCACTCGAAGACGAACTGCTGCAGGAACTGAGCAGCATGGAACATGGGCTTGAGAGCCTTGAACTCAAGTCACTGCTCGACGGCCCGCACGACGGCTCAGGTGCGATCCTGACGATCAATGCCCGAGATGGTGGTACCGATGCAAATGACTGGGCAGAGATGGTTTTACGGATGTACCTTCAGTGGGCTCAGAAGAATCAATACACGTCAGAGCTTCTAGATCGTCAAGACAATGACGAGGCCGGCATCAACAGTGCAGCGCTAGCGATCCGCGGTCCGATGGCTTATGGCTATTTGAAAGGTGAGACAGGAATGCATCGCCTAGTGCGGATTAGCCCTTTCAATTCGGAAGGGAAGCGACAGACCAGCTTTGCCTCGGTCGATGTATCGCCCGAAATTACAGACGAAACAGAAATTGAAATCAACCCATCTGATGTCCGTGTGGATACCTACCGCGCCAGCGGTGCCGGGGGGCAGCATGTCAATAAAACCGATAGCGCCGTACGTCTGACGCATTTGCCGACGCAAATTGTGGTCCAGTGTCAAAACGAGCGGAGTCAACATAAAAACCGCTCTACTGCTTATAAGATGTTACGGGCGCAGCTTGCACGCTTGGAAGAAGACAAACGAGAGGCAGAGCAGGCAGCACGTTACAAAGATCAGGCGCGAGTCGGGTTTGGCTCCCAAATCCGTAATTATTTTCTTCATCCGGATCAACGGGTAAAAGATGCCCGAACTAATTTTCTCGTCGGTAATTTCCAGTCGGTCATGGATGGCGGAATTCAACCTTTCCTGGAGGCATATCTCCGCTGGAGGGTGAAGGAGCAAGGCTAAGTCTGCCGTGACATGTGTGGGAAGCGATGCAAACATTTGATGTGATCGTTATCGGGTGTGGTGTAATCGGCAGCGCCGCGTTCCAAGCATTTGCCTCCGCGGGATTGCGTGTACTGGGGGTCGATCGTTGCCAACCGCCTCACGACAAAGGAAGTTCTCACGGACAATCACGGATCATCCGGCAAGCTTATTTCGAGCATCCCGACTACGTACCTTTGCTGCGGCGGGCGTATCGCGGTTGGAGAGAGCTTGAGGCACAAACCGGTGAAACTCTTCTCCATCAAGTTGGTTTACTTCAGGTTGGGCCAGTCGATGGTTTTGTGATTCCCGGAGTTTTGGCCAGCGCTGCGGAACATCAGTTGCCTATCGAGCGTATTGCCGCTGAAGAAATCGAGAAAAAATTTCCCGGTTTCCGTGCCGGAAATGAGATGATCGGTCTGTTTGAACAGCAAGCCGGATATCTATTGGTAGAAGAGGCGATCCGCGCATATCTTCGATCCGCACAGCACGCAGGCGGTATTTTACACGTTGATCCCCGACCGGCGCAATGGCAGGTCGACGGGAAGGGGGTCCGTGTCACATCGGGTGGTCAGCATTTTTTCGCTGACCGTTTGGTGCTTGCAACTGGAAGTTGGTCTGGCCCTCTGGCCGCGGCCTGTGGAGTGCAATTGCGGGTCGTCAGAAAGCATGTGCACTGGCTGGCCAATGACTCATCCTCTTACCAAACTGGAAGTCCCGTATTCTTTTTTGAGACGCCGGAAGGAGATTTCTATGGGTTTCCACAACTTGATCCGCGTGGGATCAAAGTGGCCGATCACCGAGGTGGCGAACCGGTAAACGATCCGGACTTGCTTGATCGTTCTGTGGATGCAGAGGATCGTATCCGAATTAAGTCATTTTTACGCAACTACCTTCCCGATATCTCCACCCGGGTAACGGATCACCAAGTCTGTATGTACACCCGCTCTCCAGATGAGCATTTTGTGGTGGACAGGCATCCTGAATATCGACAGGTGGCCCTTGTTGCGGGTCTCTCAGGTCACGGTTTCAAGTTTGCTCCCGCTTTGGCCGAAGCGGTTTATGACCTAATTTTTGATCGTGGAAGCGACCGTGCGATTGATTTCTTATCGCTCGCCCGTTTCAGAAATTGAGTGTCCAATCGAGTTGCTTCTTTTTTGTGCGCTTGGTTCGGGTCGTAACGATCGTAGGACTTTCTTTCGTTGCATAGCAGCAACGCGTGTTGCAAAAAAACAACGCGGATACCCCTCACGTGGTAGTTTTGAATAGCGTGGAGTCCATTTTGCACCCAATAATTTGAATGATGGGTGCTGCGCAACAGGATGCTAAGGCACGATCGGCCGCAGTTTTCCTGCATTGGACCTTCGTGAATTGGCCAATTTTGCGAGTCGGGCAAATCGTGCAGGACGGGGATTCCCTGTCCAGCTGAATTGCACTACTCGTTTGTCGAAGCATGCTGGAATTGATGGATCATGTCGGCTGCCACCATACCCAAAAACGCATTTTACAGCACGTCCGGTGCCCCAAGGGTTCTGGCTGCACTTGCGTTGTTGCTGGCGTTTTCAGGTTGCCGCAGTTTTTATGACCAATCGACCCCTCCTCCGCCGGCGGTAGGTAGTCCCGGTGCGGTGAGTATTCCGTCGGTGGATGGAATTGCACCGATTGCTCCGCCTCCTCCACCGCCAGGTCCGGGCGCGGTCCCTCCGCCCCCTTCGACTCCACCAGACCCCCCACGATTCGGTTTGTTTGACTCTTTCGGTCGTGGTGGTGTGGCAGACGCTCGGCTGACGCTCTCTCCGCAATCCATTGTCGCGCCTGTAGGAAGTGAAGTCGTGCTGATTGGTGGTATTACCAACAATCAAGGTAAGGGCGCGGTGAGTGAGCGCATTGATTGGATGCTTTCACCAGAGAGTGTGGGCGAGTTTATGACAGTTGATAAGAGCCCGAGCTGTTTGCTCTTGAGATTTCCTTCAAATCGTCCACGCAAGGTCACCAACAATTATGCCATTAGCAGTACCACGACCGCTCGCAAGGCCATCAGTCGTGGGACCACCACACCTCAGGACAATGTTGTGATTGAAAGGGGGCAAACCTGGGTAACTGTTAGTTCTCCAACCGACGGTGTGAGTTATGTGACCGCATTTGCTCCGAATGTTCCGGCGTGGGAATTAAGAAAACAGAATGCCACGATTTATTGGGTAGACGCCCAGTTTTCCTTTCCGGCACCCGCCATCGCTCCGATTGGAGAGCGTCATACTTTTACCACGGTTGTGACGCGACTCAGCGACGGATCACCATTAGAGGGCTACGTGGTTCGTTATCGTTCGACCGATGCCAATGCGGTGTTCGCGCCCGCCGGAAATCCAATGGTTGAAATGTTGACCGATGCCGAAGGGAGAGCATCCGTCGAAATCTATCAACCGAATCCAGGTCGTGGGAACACCCAAATTCAGATGGAAGTGATTCGTCCAGCTGGCAGGAACAATGCGGCCGATCGTCGCCTAGAGGTGGGTCGGGGTACGACTTCAATGACATGGACCGCACCAGGTGTTTCGCTTGATGTGACCGGTCCACCCAGTAGTTCAGTCGGCTCGCAGGCAAGTTTTCAGGTCGTCGTTACCAATAACGGGGATATGCCACTGCAGGATGTCACGGTTTCGCATCGCGTCCCTGCACCCCTTGAGTTTGTAAACAGCAGCGTGCAGGCGACGCGCGATAGGGACAATTTAAAATGGAATATCGGCCAATTGGCGGCAGGTCAAACAGAGACGATAATCATTGATTACAAGGTTCTCAGCTCGGGAAGTGCCCGGAATTGTTTTTCCGTAAACAGTGCAGAACAAGTGCAGGATCAGGCTTGTATTGATCTAAATACCACCGAACCGCAACTGGAACTTAATGTTTCCGGACCGACCACTGCCATGGTCGGTCAGGAAGTGACCTATCAGATTTCGATTACTAATCGGAGTCGAAGTCCGCTTTCCGGATTGATTGTCAAAAATACGTTTGACGACGGTTTGAAGCATGCAGTTGCCGCAAGTCCGATTGAACGAGACTTGGGAACACTTGGACCAGGACAAACCCGAGATGACATCAGCGTAACTTTCCAAGCAACGCGGCCAGGGAAATTGTGCCAAACGGTCGAAGTGCTGAGTCTTGGGGCCACTGCATCGAAACAATCAATCTGTCTCACGGTCGATCAGCAGAAGCTTCAACCGGCCATGAAAATTGAAAAACGGGGACCGACTACTGCGAAAGTCGGTGAGACTATTATTTTTGAAAGCCTAATTATAAATACGGGAAATGCACCGCTCGAGAACGTGACAGTGATCGACACTTTCGAACGCGGTTTGGAGCCGACTCGAGTTTCGGATGGTTATCAAATTGAAGAAGATCAGTTGACGTGGAAGTTTAACCAGATTGCACCGGGACAAACAGAACGCCTGCAAGTAGAAGTGCGATGCAAAGAGGCGGTGCGTGCCTGCAGTCGTTTGACGGTCACGGCCGACGGGGATCTGGTGATGGCGGATGAGGCGTGTGTGCAAATCAGCCAGGCTGCTGCTGCCCCTCCTGTGACTGGACCTCCCGTAACCGGAGGACCAACCGCTCCCGGGACCGCGCCGCTTGCGCCCTCTGGTCAAGCTGATAATGCTGAAGTGGGGGACGTGCTGTCATTGCGAGTCACCGACCTTAGAGATGAGGTCCCGATCGGAGGCACCGTCGTATATGAGGTCACGGTGACCAACCTTCAGAATGCTCCCGACGCAAACGTTGTGGTCATCGTCACAGTGCCTGAGGGTTTAGCGCCCACATCAGGTGGAGTGGGAATTGTTGCTCCGAGTAATCCGAACATCGGTCAACGCGTCATTCGCTTCAACCCGGTTGCGGAAATCCGCCCTGGTGAATCACTGATCTATCGTATTCCCATTCAAGCTGAGCAAGCGGGTCAGTTTCGATCTCAGATCCGAGTCACGAGCGATGGCCAGCGACGGCCACTGATCAAAACAGAAGATTCGAGTGTTTTTCAGGATCGATAACTGGTTGCGAGTGGTTCAAGCGGGATCAAGCCGCAGCGGAACTGCCCTGCCCCGCTCGTTGGCCTTACCGATTGTCAAACGGCCTTCCAGTGTTTGTCCGTGCAGCACAACCACTTGCTGCAGCGCGTCATCCAAAACTGTTTTGTAGCTGCCCCATTCATAACGCGAAACCGTTCCTCGCTGTTCAGTCAGTGGGCCCTCATAGTCGAGATACTCGAGTCGATGATTTGCGAGCGGTACAACGTCCAATCGGGTGCCGACCTCCAACACTTCCGGTAGTTCCCAGGTCGCCAGATGATCTCCATGTTCCAGCATCAAATCCCAGTGACTCCTTCGTGAGGATTCGGGTGGTAGTTTGTGATGGAGGATAACAAATCGAGGCATCGTCGCAGCCCCTCCGAGAGTTGCGTTGGTGACTTATAGAAATTTTAATAAAGCGTATCTCTTCTTCCCTGAGCGAAGTACGACCACCGTTTCGCTGGCAAGATCCTCCGGTCCCAGGCGATAGTCCAAGCTTTCAACGCGTGCGTTGTTCACGTAAGCTCCTCCTTGATCCACGGTTCTTCGCGCATCACTTTTGCTTTTGGCGAGACCTGCCTTACAGAGGGCGTCCACGATGGAAAGACCCTCATCGATAAGGGTGTTTCGAGGCAATTTTTCACTGGGGACATCAGCAAAAATTTCTGTCAAATCCGAGTCGGACATTTCAGCGATGGCTGCCCCGAATAAAACCTCACTTGCTCGTCGGGCACCGTCGAGTCCTTGTTGCCCGTGCACGAGCAGAGTCAGCGACTCGGCAAGGCGTTGCTGACTCTGGCGGTTCTGAGGATTGGTTTTGCGATCTTCATCGAGCGCGACAATTTCCTCCTCCGCCAACTCAGTCAGCAACCGCAGACAGTTATTCACGTCGGCATCATCGGTATTGAACCAGTATTGATAAAACGCGTAAGGGCTCGTCTTCTCCGCCGAGAGCCAAACTGCCCCCTGTTCGGTTTTCCCCATTTTTGTCCCATCACTTTTTGTCAGTAGCGGACAGGTCAGACCATGCAGGGTTCCTGTGCCCATCCTTCGACCAAGTTCAATTCCCGCCGTGATATTTCCCCATTGATCGCTGCCTCCGACCTGAAGGTTACAACCATAAGCCTTCCGAAGGTGGACAAAGTCGTAGGCTTGTAGCAGCATGTAACTGAATTCCGTATAACTCATGCCCGCATCGCTTTGGTCGAGTCGGGCTTTCACCGACTCCTTGGCGAGCATTTGATTCACTGGAAAGTGTTTGCCCACATCCCTTAAAAAGGTGAGATAGTCCCACTCCTTCATCCAGTCATAATTGTTGACCAGGATTGCTGGTCGATCCGATTCAAAATCCAAAAATTGTGCGAGTTCATCCATGATCCCTTGAAGATTATGTTCAATCTGATCGGCGGAAAGCAGGTTTCGCTCTTCACTTTTTCCACTCGGATCTCCGATCATGCCCGTTGCTCCGCCCGCAAGCACGATTGGGCAATGTCCCGCTTTTTGGAACCGTCTGAGCATCATCAGTGGCACGAAATTACCGATGTGCAATCCGTCCGAGGTGGGATCAAATCCGGCGTACACGGTTTGCGGACCCGCAGCCAGCAACGTTTGCAGGCTTTCCGGATCGGTCGTCTGGTGAACCGAGCCTCGCCAATCGAGTTCTGCGTAGATATTTTGCAATGCGTTAGCTGCCACAGTCGAACCTCATTTGTTCAATCAGTCTGCCTCTGCGTATCTTGTCGTATGTATAACCGTATCGGTAGTGGGGTATGCAATACTCGATCTTCGCAGAGACGAATTTTCTAACGAAACAAATCGTCATCTGCAAAGGGATTGCCGGTGCCGCCAACTTTTGGCTTCGGGAGAATCTTGAGGATTTGCGCTGCCAATTTTAGATCTTGTCGTGTAGTGATTTTACGATTCAATGGAGAACCCTCTAACAGGGTTACAGGGTGGCCCGCCCGCTCAACCAATTGGGCATCGTCGGTTGCGAAAAAACCATCGCGCTGCTCGTAAGCCTGCAAGAGCCAATCCCGGCGAAACACTTGGGGTGTTTGTGCTTCCCACAAGGACGTACGATCGACTGTTTCGACCACCACTTTTGAACCGTTACCTTCTTGATCCACTCGTTTCAGTGTGCCGGTGACTGGAATGCCAGGTAGCGCTGCCCCCGATCGGACACCCGCATCGAAAATCGTACCGATCCATTCATCGGCAATGCAGGGGCGCGCTGCATCGTGAACGGCGATAAAATCTGCCTCCGGTTTGACTCTGGTCAGTGCTTTCTCGACCGAATCGGCCCGCTCCGCACCACCTTCTACCAGATCAATCCCGAGGATAGCGACATTCGCCGAAAATTTCATTTCAAACGCTTCGCGATCCTCCGGTGCGATTATCAAAATGAGTTGAATTACATCGTCACGGTTGAGGAATTTTTCAGCAGCGTGCAACCAAACTGCACGTCCGTCTAAACTGGCGAACGGTTTTTTATAGTGTTTATCTTTAAACCGTCGGCTTTTACCGGCAGCGGGCATAATGACCGAAAATTTTGACACGTTTGCAGACTCCCCTCGGCTAAGTCAGAACTATCCTAGCATGCCCGGTATCCCTTTCGGTAGCCGACCCATCCATGTCCGAAGCAGGATGCTAGGCTAGGCATCGGCATGCGGCGAGCAAGCAATCTGATGTCGCATCATCTCCGGAATGGAATTTTGCAATCGGTCTACCATATTATCATCCGGTGAAACCTGGCCGATGATGCGGTAGTTTCCTTCTTTTAACAACGCTTCCCAGCAGCAAAGTTGCTCGTCCAGCAAAGACAATATGTACTTCACTTTCGGTGGTTCGACTGGTGTACTCTCGAGTCGCACGTTCCGCATTCCTGGTATCCGCCTGACGCAAACGAGTTGACCCTTTTTTGCTTTGTAACGTTCGCCGTGAAGAAAAACTCGGCGCAATTGATGTTGCTGGTTGAAGTGGTATGCGACTTCGGGATTAAAAAAGATGCTCAACGCGCCATTGTCTCGAAATCCAAAAACGGCCGGATCGTTTCCGGGAGGCAGTTCTAATTTTGCCCGCTGCACCAGTGCTGTTGCGTCAGTGAATAGGTCTTCTGCCTTTTCGAGAGGTGGATCCATGCGAACGAAAACAATAGATTTTATTTCGGTGAACGTGAACGATAACGTTTTGCAGCCTCTTGCAAAACCTGTCGCTGCGCTTGAGTCAGTGACGCCAAACCGCGGTCGTGGACACACTGCAGCACATCATCCAGCGCTAAGTCTGCTTGCTGGTTCTCCACTTCATCCGTAGCGGGAGAAAACGATGCATGTTCATCAATAAACAGGTTGTTCTGCTGCGGATGGTCTTCTTCGAATTCTGTGTTGTGCGAACGCACCGATGAGTCTGCTGCGACTTGCCCTTCCCGCGCAATTTCACGATCCAAATGACTTGCCGAATGGACGGATAAGGGAACGACAGAGAAGCAAAAGCAGTAGACGGCAAGAATAGTTAACGGCAACCACAGTGGCATGTTGCCGATCGCTTGGTGGTTTACCCCCGTCACCATTGCCAGCACAAAAATTCCAAGGGCGGTTGCATGCGATGCCTTGCGAACAGCCTGCCATGCCCGCTGATCACCCAGGGTCGGCCAGAGAAATGCATGCAGGCTCCATCCACCATCAAAGGGCATTGTGGGCAGAAGATTCACAAGCACCAGACCCAGGTTGATCCAGACCGCTAGGCGAAGCCCAACAATCGGTGCTGCGGCAGCAAAAAAATTATGTTCCCCATTACCCCACAGACCTTCAATCATCGCATCGTCGAATAACCACAGTCCCCCGATCGAGAGGGCAAAGGCGAAAAAGCTTACCAACGGTCCGCTAAGTGCAACCCACAAATCTTTTCCGGCCTGTTGAGGAAACGAGTGAAAGCTCAAGCCTCCAAAAGGCGTGAGCACCAGCATCTCATTGTTTCCCCCGATACGATGTACCATGAAACAATGCCCTGCTTCGTGAAGCGAAACCGCAGCAAGCCAGATAAGCAGGATTAATCCCGTGTTGCCTACGGGATCGCCACCGGATTGTAATCTAAAAAAGAAAACAAAGATTCCGACCAGCAGAAATGAAATGTGTAGTCGGAGGGGAAGGCCGTTATATCTTCCGAGCGGAACGCTTCCAACAGTGCTCATCTGTTGCATCGGACTGTGCCATGAAATGCAAGGGATTGTCAATAATGCATCGTAACAAGTACGATTTGAACCGGCAAATCGCGTTTGGTTTCAAAAGGGGATACAGATGGAGTGTTCCGATCGTCAATTGTTGCAAGCGAGAAAATTTCGCGTCGTAGAACGGACAGAGCAACGTGCTGCCGGACCCGTTCGACAGGAAATTATCCTTCATCCGGGTGCTGTGGCCATTATTCCGGTTGTCGCCGAAAATCGTATTTGTCTAATTAAAAATCGTCGGATGGCGGTCGGCGAAACCTTGCTGGAGTTGCCTGCGGGCACGCGGGAATCAAATGAATCCCCACTCGTTACCGCAGCGAGGGAGCTGCGTGAGGAGACGGGATTTACTGCGGATACGATGTTGCCACTGGGCGCGTGTTGGATGTCGCCGGGCATACTACAGGAACAGGTTTTCTTTTTTGTCGCGCGCGGATTGACCGAGGGGGATACGGAACTCGAGGAGGACGAGCAAATTGAAAATCAGATTCTCAAGCAGAGCGATGCGTTAGAGATGATCTTCGACGGGCGGATTAAGGACGCGAAGACGATTGTAGGCCTACTTCTATTTGAACGGACTGAAATAACTTGATCAAGCTCTCACTGATGCACGCGGAAGCGCGTCACGGCGTTGCAATTTTTAAGGGTTGTATTGGTCCCTTTTGATAAAGTTTCTCGACCAACAGTTGAGGCGATCCGTTGATCGACTGCGGCGGCTCGCGATGCCAATGGCGATCGGTCGGCAGCAGTTGGGGGTCGGCAGGCCAGGATGCGAGCGGTTCATACCCCAAGACCCGTTCAAGCTTACTCGAATCGAGCGACACATTGCCTGCCCGCGGTGGCATCGGCCCTGCCTCTTTCCGGTAACAACCACGCAGCAACTCCGGATCGTAGCCACCGGCACAATTGACGATCTGAGCAATTTGGTAAAGGCTTAGTCTGCGTGCACCCCCGGCGTGAAAAAGTCCCTGTAGATTTTGGCAAAAAGCCGTTTCATAAAGTCGGTTCATGCACTCGGTGTAGCTGGGGGTCCGAATTTCATCAAAATAAAGCGTTGCGGGCCGACCATGCTCAAACCGCCATTTGATCCAGTCAATCGCTCCGGCATGCCCGCTGTAACTGACACCCATCGGAAGTGAAATCCGCAGAATGCAAGCATCGGGTCGAGCCCAGAGAATCAATCGCTCTGCGGCAGCCATCGAATGTCCGTATTCGGTCACCGGATCGGTGGCGTCACCCTCGCGATGCAACCCCTTGCCACTGCCTGAAAAAACAAGGTCGATCGATAGGTGAACCAGGCGAATGTCTGTTCCCTCAATAACGTCAAGTAGATGCCGGATGCCTTCAACGTTGGTCCGCCATGCCAGCGAGGGATCGAGTTCACACGATTTAAGGGCACAGTTTCCGGCACAGTCCAGCACCGACTTGAAACCATACTGATCAAAAAGCCGCTTGAGCGTATGTTTGTCTTCCGCATCGCACGGTTCGATATCAGGCCCCACTAACGGCCACTTGTTCTTTTGCCGGATCCCGACCACCTGACCGGGAAATCGGGTGCGAAAGTAGTGCAGAGCATTGTATCCAGCGACACCGGCCACACCGGTGATTAAAAGCGGCAGTGGAAACTCTGAGTTGGAGCTATCCATAGTAAAACCGTGGAATATCACGGGGAAAAAGGGGATGCGACCGTAACCTATGCGAGTCAGCATAGCTTGCACTGCTGCCTGCATGCCAGAGGGAACCGGCAGTCTCACTTGACCTGTAATGGTGCCGGCTTTATTATCCCGCTCCCGCTCCGAGGCATCGAGGCCCGGAATTGCTATCTCTCGGTTGAAAACGGTTGAAGGAGGAACCGTCATGCGTTCATCAGATTCGCATCAGAACCATTTTCAGGTTTCATGTAATCGCCCTCGTCGCGTTATGCTGCTGCTCGGCAGCGGATGTCTAATTCTCGGAGCTTGCCTCCTGATGCGATGGAGTGCAGGTTCAAAGGTAGCCCAGGCGCGATCGCGGCCGTCGTCAAAGTCAAATCAGTCGAATGAGATTTCGGCAGATGCTCCAGTCAGACAATGGGTTGCCAATGTCAACGGAAAAGCCATTTCGAGACAGCATTTGGCCGAGGAGTGTCTTCGAGAACATGGGGAGGGAGTGCTGGAGACCGTTATGAATCGGCATCTCATTGCTCTTGAATGCCAAAAACAGAACATCCGTATTTCGGAGGAAGAAATAGATTCAGAAATCGATCGCGTCTCCCGAAGATTCGGCCTGCCAGTCGATCAGTGGTTGACACTGCTCCAAAACGAGCGCGATATTCCTGCCGATCGCTACCGTCAAGAGATTATTTGGCCAACTGTTGCGCTTCGACGATTAGCCCGCAAGCAACTCACAGTTAACGACGATGAAATTCAGAAAGAAATCGAGTCCCAATTCGGGTCGCAAGTTCAAGTAAGGATGATTGTCCTTAAAGATCCTCAGCAGGCAGAAAAAATACGTGGTGCAGCGGCGGCTGATCCAGACAGTTTTGCAAGTTTGGCCGTAAAGCATTCGATCGACATTAACAGCGCAAGCTCCGGCGGCCTCGTGCAACCGATCCGTCGACACCTTGGGGAGCCGGAGATCGAAGCAGTTGCTTTCAGCTTGCAAGTCGACCAGGTTTCGGATGTGATTGCAGTTGGCGATCAATACGTTGTTATGCAGTGCGTTGCTCAACTACCTGCGAAGTTGCCGAGTGATGCACAATTGCAGCAAGTACGGAGCGCCATTACCGAATCAATTCGTGATCGTAAGCTTCACAAAGCCGGAACCGAATTGTTTCAAGCGTTACAAGATCAGGCGAATGTAAAAAATGTATTGAATGACGAGAGCCTTCGCCGCAGCATGCCGGGCGTGGCAGCCACTATCAATGGGCATTCAATCACGACTGATGAATTGGCAGAAGCATGTATTTCACGCCACGGCAAAGAGGTCTTGAGCGGTTTGATCAATCGTCAATTGATTGAGATGGAAGTGAGTCGCTCGGGAGTTCAAATTAGTAAGCTTGATCTCGATCAGGAAGTGACACGTGCTGCTCAGGCGGCCGGAGTGACTGATCAACAAGGAAACGTCGACTTTGCCAAATGGTATGCCATCATGCAAGAGCAACAGAATGTTTCCGAGGCGATGTATCTCGATAAGATTGTATGGCCAAGTGTTGCATTGAGAAAACTGGTTGCCTCCGAAGTTGAAGTCACCGATGAGGATCTACAGAAAGCGTATGATGCGAATTACGGACCACGGGTGCGTTGTCGCGCGATCGTGATGGACAATCTGCGACGCGCTCAAGAGGTTTGGGGCATGTATCGTGCACGGCCGACGGTCGAGAATTTCGCTGAACTAGCCAGTCAATACTCGATCGACCCGGGCGGAAAATCGCTTGGCGGTGTCGTGCCACCGATTCAGCGACATGGTGGACAGCCAGCGCTCGAGAAAGAGGCATTTCGGCTAAAAAAGGGAGAGCATTCGGGTGTGATTCAGGTGGGGGATAAATTTATTTTCCTGCTTTGTGAGGGTGCTACGAAGCCGGTCGAGGTCGATCCAGAGGAAGTGCAGGATGTACTCTATGCAGATATTCTAGAGAAGAAACATCGCATCATGATGTCGCGTCGGTTCGAGCAGATTCTCGAGCAGGCAAGTGTTGAAAACATGCTTTATCCGGAGCTTTCGCGCACCCCCGCGTCCAAGATAAAAAAATTGAATGCGCGTTCCTCGGCCGCTGACAATCGGGGTTAGGCAGCGGGAAGTTCCATCCGGTGGGTGGAAAAATTGAGGGGTCGAGTTATCCTGAAGTTGGATGATCCCGCACTCGAGAAGGTTTCCACGATGTCTGTTGATAAAGCCGGATCCGATAACCCTGTCGATTACTCCCTGCCGTTTGACGTCAAAGTAGCGGCTCGAGTTCATCGACTTCCACCGTATCTGTTTGGCAGAATCAATAACTTGCTTCTGGAAAAGCGCCGTGCGGGAAGTGACGTCATTGATTTGGGGATGGGAAATCCCTCCGATCCTCCAGAAGATTTGGTGGTTGAGAAGTTGGCTGAGACGGCTCGCGACCCACGGAATCATGGGTACAGTCAAGCTGCCGGGTTGCAGAAATTGCGGCAGGAGGTTGCCAGTAAATATCTCACTCACTATGGAGTACGGATTGACCCTGATTCAGAAGCAATCGTTTGTATTGGTTCTAAAGAGGGATTCAGTCACATGTGCTTGGCACTGATGGGCCCAGGAGATACGGCCATCGTTCCCGCACCGTACTTTCCGGTGCATGCGTATGCAGTGATGCTCGCCTCGGGGAATACGATTGCATTGGAAGTCGCCGACAGCCAGCAATTTTTATCCAATATTGCTTACACTTGTCAGCATCTGTTTCCCAAACCGAAGTTACTCGTGGTCAATTATCCGCACAACCCATCGTCCGTGACGGTGGAGCCCGGATTTTTTGATGAGGTTGTAGCCCTTGCCAAGCGGTATGGATTCTATGTGATTAGTGACTTTGCATACGCCGATGTGGCATTCGAGGGATATAAGCCCCCGAGTTTTCTGGCGGCGAAAGGTGCAAAAGATGTTGGTGTTGAATTCACCACAATGAGTAAGGGTTATAATATGGCCGGCTGGCGGGTTGGCTTCTGTTGTGGGCATCCTGATATGGTGCGGGCACTGGGTACGATTAAAGCCTACTACGATTACGGTCTTTTCTCTCCGGTTCAAGTCGCTGCTATCATGGCCCTGCGACATACTGAGGCTGCGTTTAAGCGACAACGCGAAATCTATCAAAAGCGACGGGATGTGCTCTGTGCAGGGCTCAATCGTCTTGGTTGGGATGTCTCTCCGCCACGAGCGGGCATGTTCTGCTGGGTTCCGATTCCAGAACCTTGGCGATCCAAGATGGATTCCATCCAGTTTGCCACCATGCTGTTGGAGAAGGGTGATGTTGCTGTCAGTCCTGGCACCGGCTTCGGCCCTGCGGGCGAGGGTTTTCTAAGGCTTTCGCTCGTAGAAAATGAAAATCGCCTCCGACAGGCGGTACGGCAGATTGGCCGTTGCCTGGCGACCGATCCGGTTGCCTGAACGAGGCTATTTTCACCGAATTTGGCCTTCCCTCTTCCCCTATGATTTTGGTACTTACACCGCTCGCGCTATGTCATGCGCCCACCGCATGGCGACGGAGGGTAAGCGTGCTTTGAAATCAAAAGCAATGAAATAGGATTAGGAAAATCCCATGAAACGTTGGATAATTCGGTTATCGATCTTGGGTGGCAGCATGGTCTGCGGCTGGTTTGCGATTGCCGAGGTGCAGAGGTCGCAAGAGGACCCGATAATTCGCTCGGTTGCCGCAAATGATGAGATCCCTTCTCCGGGTGCAGCGACACATCCTTCGAAAAATGATGGTGGTTTTTCGCAACCATCTCGTCCAGCAGTGACCGATCAAGGTGCCGCCTTTGCGGCTGCAGCCGATCAAGCAGCACAAGCATCGGGAGCATCGGCCAAGGATTCGATTCCCACAGCAGTCAATCCGCCACGACGCGATGCCTTCGGCCTTGCGCCACCCGCGGTCGCGGCGGCAGAGGCCACATCCCCCGTTGAGACAAAGGCTACAGCAGATCGCTACGCTCAGACGGCGGTTGGCAACCGTTATCCGAATAATACATCGCCCAACGTCCCCGGGTCTTTGCCGGCAGAGATAAAAAATGCAACACCGTTGACACAACCACCGCTTGGTGCAGCGCGTTATCCGGCGCCGGTTTCCTCGACCTCTCCGGCGAATCCACCTGAAAACCGCTATGCATCCCCGCCTCCTCGCGCGAAACCGCCCACACCCCCTGCCTCATCAGCCGCGTCTACGTCACCGAAAAGTTGGGGTAACGTTTCTGCGGCAGTGCCTGCTGCTGCTGCCGCTGGCGCAACGAGCGAAGCGATCGGTCGACCGGGCGGTCGCCATCAAGAGGGTCCACAAGGACCGCAGATGGTTGTCGAAAAGGTGGTGCCTCAAGAGATTCAAGTCGGCAAACCGACCACGTTTGATATCAAAGTAGTCAATCGTGGAAATGTCACAGCCTACGATGTTCGAGTGAGAGATGAGATCCCGTACGGCACTCGTCTGCTCAGCACAAAGCCTGCAGCACAGTCGATTCAGGGAGGTGTTATCTGGGACCTTGGCCATTTTGAACCCGGGGAGGAAAAGTTTGTCGAAGTCCGCCTGATGCCGGAGGCTGAAGGTGAAGTCGGAAGTGTCGCTTCGGTGACATTTGCCACCAGGGCATCTGCTCGCACCCTGGCAACGAGGCCACTTTTGAAGATTGACGCCAGTAGTGCCGGGCAGGTAATGATCGGCGATCAGATTCAAGTCGATATCACAGTTGCCAATCTGGGTAGCGGAATTGCGCGAGATGTTGTGCTGTTTGAAACGTTACCGGGAGAGTTGCGTCACCCGGCGGGTGCCGATCTCGAATTTGCTGTCGGTGATCTGGCGCCCAAAGAAAGTCGGAAAATCAATTTGGTGATGACCGCAGCCCGGGCCGGAGTCGTTAAAAACGTGCTATCGGCTCGCGGAGAAGGGAGCCTATCAGCAGAGACTAATTTTGAGTTTGAGATCATCGCCCCACAGTTGTCGGTTGCCATCTCTGGACCACGGCGTCGTTATCTTGAGCGGCAGGCGACTTATACGGTCAAGGTCGCAAATCCAGGAACAGCGGCGGCGCAAGATATCGAGTTGGTTTCGCGACTACCTCGCGCGATGCAGTTTGTCTCTGCAAATAACGCGGGCCACTACGATGCCTCGACGCATGCAGTCTATTGGAGTTTGCAGGAACTTCCCGAGGGTGAGCAGGGCCAAGTGCAATTGGTGACCCTGCCGACTGAGGCTGGTGACCATACGCTCCGAGTTGAAAGTACTGCCCGTGGCGAATTAAGTGACTCCAGCGAGGAGACCGTTAGGGTAGAGGGCCTATCGGCACTCTTTTTCGAAGTTGTCGATCTTGAAGATCCGGTGGAAGTAGGTCGCGATACAGCCTACGAAATTCGGGTGCTCAATCAGGGAACCAAAGTGGCGCGAAACATTATTGTGGCTGCACTCTTGCCGGATGACCTGAAGCCGCTTTCCACCGAAGGGCCGACACAGGGTTCGATTCAGGGAAATCAGGTCGTTTTTCAACCGCTGCCACGCTTGGCTCCCAAAGCGGACACTACTTTCACCGTGCGAGCTCAAGGCGTACATCCGGGTGATCAGCGGGTTCAGGTTCAAATCCAGAGTGATGATTTGAAGACTCCGGTGACCAAGGAAGAGAGCACCAAGGTCTATTCCGACCGGTGAGCAGGCAGGCTGCACGTCAGCAAAGGTATGGCCGCATGGTTTGCCTAGCCGATAAAAACAACGGCAAAACGATTAAATTTTCTGCCGTTTCTCTCCCTCCGGTTTGACCACCCTTGATAACGCAATTATCTTGATTGATGAGACCGAAAGGCACGGCCCTAGGTCATTCGCAGATCCGTATTCAAGATATTTGAGTGGGAGTGCATTCATGGCGATAGCCGACAGCAAGGCGGGTACCGAAGCGGAATCTGCTGGAAAGCAACGAGAAGAAGCACAACAATCAGTCGTTTGTTCCTACAACGAGTGGGATCCGCTCGAGGAGGTGATTGTTGGCCGCGTCGATGGCGGAGCAGTGCCTCCCTGGCATGTCACCCTCCAGGCAGCCACGCCGCAAGAGTCATGGGAACTTCTCAAATTGCTCTCCGGGAAACCGGCCCCCGATGCCATGGTGCAGGCCGCCCAACGCGATCAGGCTGAGTTCGTCGCAATTTTAGAAGCCGAGGGAATAAAAGTCAGAAGGCCCGACCCGATTCCTCAAACCGAAAGTTTTCGTAGTCCCGATTGGGAAGTGGAGTCCGCATACAACATTGCCAACCCACGCGATGGTCTGCTCGTGATCGGTGACGAAATTATCGAAACGCCGATGGCATGGCGCAGTCGCTATTTCGAGATGAATGCATATCGAAGTCTGCTCCAAGAATATTTTAAGGCGGGTGCGCGGTGGACGGCCGCACCCCGTCCACGTCTGGCAGATTCACTCTATAACGAGGAGTGGGAATTACCGGAAAAAGGAGATCAACTTCAATTTGCGATCAATGAAACAGAGTGTTGTTTTGATGCAGCCGACTTTGCACGCTGCGGTCGCGATCTCTTCGTGACACGGAGCAACGTGACTAATTATTTTGGAATTGATTGGCTGCGTCGCCATCTCGGCAGTGAGTTTTCGATTCATGAAATAAAAACAAAGTCACGGCAGCCCATGCATATCGATACGACGTTTGTTCCGCTCTGTCCGGGTCGGGCGCTCTATAGCCCGGACTTCTTTGATCCCAGTGATGCCCCGGAAGTGCTGAAGAGTTGGGAACTACTGCCGGCACCGGCACCAGTCAGCACGATGGTGCAAATGATC
>JAYZMM010000065.1:0-9557 GCA_036153155.1 Planctomycetota bacterium | reverse complement strand
GCGATAGTCGACATAATGTTGCTCTTCCACGCGGCTTTTTTCCAAGGCGTCAATCTCTGCATAGATTTCGCGGAGTGACTCCGTATTGGTGGCTCTGAAATACTTGCCCCCTGTCGTATCCGCAATTTTCTGCAAAGTCTCCTCGTCGATGTGAACTTCTGCCCATTGAATGCTTTTGCGACCGGTTAACGGGTGTGTCACGGGCACCGGCGCTCGACCGGTGGTACCCACACCAATCGTGTAAATCTTCACGCCCAGCGTCGACGCCAGTTCCGCCGCTTGAAGTGGATCCACAACGCCGGCATTGTTTTCGCCATCAGTCAATAAAATCACCACTTTGCTTTTGACTTGATTAGCCTCTTCCTGGTTACGTCCGTCGAGAGACTGTAGTTTTTCCAGCGCGAGGCTGACCGCATCACCAATGGCGGTGCCATCTTCAGCTTGATCTTTCACAATGTTGGTTTGTCGTAGTCGAGCGGTCAGATAGGTATGGTCGAGTGTGAGCGGGCTTACGCCGTCGGCATGACCGGCGAAGGTTACCAGGCCAACCAGGTCGGCAAACCGGCCGGGCAACGACCCCTCGCCATGGACAAATTTTCCTGCCACGTCTTTAATCGCAGTCAGTCTGTCTACCGGCTGGCCGTCAACCTCAAAGTCCATCGCCTGCATGCTTCCAGAGCGGTCCACAACCAATTCAATCGCGAGTCCCTCCGAATCGATCGTTGTCACTTTCCTCCCCAATTGCGGACGCGCAATACTGACAATCAGCAGACCGATCGCCAGCAGGCGGAGCGTCGGCAGAATCCAACGAGTTTTGGTCTTCCAAGTAGCACCGGTTGCCGAGGCAGCGGCGATCGAACTGAAGGCAATCGATTGGCTTCGTCGTCGCGCTACAAACATCCAAACTGCTGGGATAAGCAACAACAGTAGAAGTAAAAACCATGTATTCGCGGTTTGAAAAATCATGCTGCTACCTGCTCCTTCTGCTCCGTCGCTGTATCCTCGCGGGCCGTATCATGAACAAACTGTCTGGCCTTGCCGATCGCAGCAGCCGCTTCATCACGGGACGGGCTATGACAGGCAAACTTGACCATATCAGCCACTTGAAGGAACTCCTGCAGCGGTGCTTGGTGCTTGTCACATAGTAAGTCCTCTCTTTGCACCGCTGACAGGAATTCCGAAGTAGTCTGTTTCGGGGCACGGTAACCGAATCGATCTTCGATGTAGTGCCGAATAATGTCCGTAAGACAACAATAAAAAACGTGCGTCTCGCCTGCTGCCAATAAATCGCGCTGCTCCAATTGAGCCAGTTTTATAAGTGCCGATTCGGCCGGTGTATATTTTCTTTGACGTCGATGCCAGAGAAGCAGGGTCACTGTGGCCAGCAAAGCGACGCCTCCGATCGAAATTCCATAGATTGTCCAATCGCGAGTTGCTTTCGGAGTCTGTAATGCGATCGCACCCTTGATATCACGAAACTTGGTCAGATCGACCTGACCTTCCAGCAAGCTGGTAATTTCCAGTTCCACCGGTTCGGAGATCACAACATCGGATACCACTTTTGCTCTCCGTCGATCGACATAAGAAATCTGGACCGAGGGAATCGTCTTCTTTCCGGAGGCGAGGGATTCCAGGGTATAGACCCGCCTCGAGAGTCGACTCTCTCCAAGCGGCACATCGAACTGCTCCTGGACATCAAGAATCTGGAACGGTCCGAGATTCGTTGAATTCTCTGGAAATTGAACCGACACTCCCGCCGGTGCCTGCGCGGTGATTTCCAAGTGGATCGGTTGCGCTATCTGGGCAACCCGATGGTCGACCGAACTGGTCAACTCGACACCATCCTTCTCTGCCTGATGCACGATTTGCATCACAGATGCTGTCGCCTGTCCGCTAATCTCCTGCGGGTGATTGCAACCGCTTACGATCAATCCGACGGCTGCCAACAATGCACCAACAACTACATAGCGCATCGCCACAGTAGTTGCGTTCATGCCACCGGAATATTGATGATATTGCGTTTTCATCGTTGCGCCTCCCGCTTGTGAAAAAATCGCCGGAGCGGATCAACGACGTCCTGGCCGGTGTGTATATAAATAGGATCCATTTTCAGTTCTCTGAATAGACGCTCTCTCTCGTCGCGCTGACGATTTGCAAACTCCGTATAGGCACGCCGCTGTTTGCGACTTGTCGTATCAAAAACGACCGTTTCGCCGGTTTCCGAATCGCGCAACTCCAACAATCCAACGTTCGGCACTTCCCGTTCAATTTGATCATCCACAACGATCGGGATAATGTCGTGTTTTCGCCTGGCAATCCGCAGCGGATTTCGATAGCTCCGATCTTGAAAATCACTGATCAAGAAGATCACCGAGCGTCTTTTAGCAGTGCGATTCACGTGATCCAGCGCCGCTGCAATATTGGTCCCCTGCCCGATAGGCTCGCAGTAGAGTAACTCTCGTGTCACACGCAGGACGTGACGTGTGCCCTTGGACGGAGGAACTACTTTTTCAATACCATCGGTAAACAGAGTGAGTCCAACTTTGTCGTTATTTTTTATCGCGGAAAAGGCAAGTGTCGCCCCCAACTCGGTCACTAGTTCACGCTTGGATTGAAATTGCGTTCCCAAGGATTGCGAGGCACTGAGATCAACCATCAAGTGGACGGTGAGTTCCCGCTCTTCCCGGAAGAGCTTGATGAATGGACTGCCACACCTCGCTGTCACATTCCAATCGATCGCGCGAACATCGTCACCAATTTGGTATGGACGGACTTCCTCGAACTCGATGCCACGCCCTTTAAACGCGGAATGGTATTGGCCACCGAGCATATCGTCCACGACATGCGATGTGCGGATCTGAATCCGTCGTATTTTCTTCATCAACTCAGCAGGAATCATCGCCTTTACGCCTCCAACGTATGAATTGCCTCAACCGACGCATTACCCGGCCCTTGCGGGCCGGGTAATGAGCATCAGGGAACTCGAACCTCACTGAGGATTTTGTCAATCACATCGACCGAACTGACTTCTTCAGCCTCCGCCTCATAGGTCAGAATTACCCGATGCCGCAGTACGTCATGCGCAATATCTTTGACATCTTGTGGCGTGACATATCCGCGTCCCGAGAGAAACGCATTAGCCTTTGCCGCAAGGGTGAGATTGATCGACGCTCGAGGGGAACCGCCATATTGAATCAAATGCTTTGCCTCGATGCCGTATGCTTCAGGTTCACGTGTGGCGATGACAAGGTCGACAATGTAGCTGCTTACCCGATCGTCGACGTAGATCTGGTCAACCAGTTTGCGAGCTGCGACCACATCGTCGGGACTCAACACTGATTGAACGTCATACGAAGCCTTGGTCTTCGACATCCGCTTGAGAATCTCTAGCTCTTCCTGGTGATTGGGATAACCGACAATCACCTTCAACATAAATCGATCCATCTGAGCCTCAGGGAGAGGATACGTTCCCTCTTGCTCAACCGGGTTCTGAGTGGCCATAACCAGAAAAGGTTCGTCCAAAAGATGTGTTTCGCCGCCAATCGTCACCTGTCGCTCCTGCATCGCCTCCAGAAGAGCACTTTGAACTTTCGCTGGGGCTCGATTTATTTCATCAGCAAGAATTAGATTCGAAAAAATCGGTCCCTTCTGGACCACAAAGTCCTGGTCCTGAGGACGATAAATCAAGGTGCCAATCAAGTCTGCAGGTAGAAGGTCCGGGGTAAACTGCAGTCGCTGGAACCCGGTGTTAATCCCTTTCGCCAGGCACGACACGGCCGTTGTCTTGGCCAATCCCGGAACACCCTCGATCAGAAGGTGCCCATTGCCCAAAAGGCCAATGAGCATTCGATGCATGAGTTGCTCCTGGCCTACGATGACATGACCTACTTCAGTCAACAATCGACGAAACGGTTCGCTGTGCGTCTTGATCTGATCGCTGATCTGATTGATTTGTTCATGCGTGACATTATTGTTTACCGTTGCGTGCGACATCTCACTTACCTTTCCAATGAATGATTTAGTTCGACTCTCGGGTTTGTTTCTCTGGTTCAGGCTGGATTGCCGATTATCAAAATTCGAAACTGCAGGCTGCCATTGTCTGCCACCGTGTGCTGACTTGCTGCCAACTCCGATCTGATATACGCAACGAGCGTGCCAACGGATTTATTGAAAAAAACAGCTGTTTTTAAATTAATGGGAAATACAAAATGGGGCATTTTGCCCCCCGAGGGGGGATTTTCCGCGCGCCAATAGCGGGGCTTTCTCGATTGCAACAGGGTGCCACCGCAAGAATCAGAGGCTCTGAACGTGCCGTAATGAATGGACATTGCAGGCACTTGGCTTTAAATTGGTAATGGAATGGTTAGGGCAACATGCCCTTCCTCGATGACTTCGGGTCAGACTCCTGCCTTCTTGTTCTCAGGTCTCCAGGCATGACCAAACGGTACCGACTGGCATCTCTTGTAACGACGGCGATTTGCCTCACCACGCCTTTGCTTTTGCATGCCGCGGATTCGGAACCATCACCCTCTTTCTCCTCTGAAGAAATCGATTTCTTTGAGAAGAAAATTCGGCCGTTGCTGGCCGAGCGGTGCTACACCTGTCACAGTCAGCAGGCCGAAACAAAAGAGGGTGGATTAAGACTCGACTCTCGTCGTGCCATGCTTGTCGGCGGGGAGACCGGACCGGCAATTGTGCCTGGCAATTCTGATCAGAGTCTTCTGATTGAGTCGATTCACTATGGTGGAACATATGAAATGCCGCCGGATTCTAAGTTACCGCCAGAAGCGATTGAATTGCTCGATCAGTGGGTCCGGATGGGTGCCCCTTGGCCAGAAGAGGATTCTGACCTGGCAAAGGAAGACGAAAATGTTTTCTCCGTGCAACAACGAAAAGAGAGTCATTGGTGCTGGCAACCACTCCAAGTGGGCAGCCCACCCGTGGTTCATGACGTCGAGTGGCCTCGTGAATTTATTGATCTTTTCATCCTGCAAAAAATCGAGGCAGCGGGACTTAAGCCAGCCGCAGAGGCCGATCGGCACCAGTGGCTCCGGCGTGTCACCTTTGATCTGATCGGTCTGCCGCCCACGCTTGATGAAATGGAAAATTTCCTCGCAGATTCATCTCCTTACGCTTATGCGCGTGTCGTGGACCGCCTACTCGCCTCACCACGCTTTGGCGAGCATTGGGCGCGCTACTGGATGGATATTATTCGTTATGGAGAAACCAAAGCCTTCGCGCAAGACTACTCTGCACCGTTTGTATTTCGCTATCGCGACTATTTAATTCGGGCTTACAACACTGATGTAGGCTATGATCAGTTTGTTCGTGAGGCACTGGCCGGAGACTTAATTGAAGAACCCCGAGTTGATCCGCTGGATGGTAGCAACGAGTCTGTCATGGGGCCGGGCTATGTTTATCTTACCGATGGACATCATGGTCCAGCCGATATCCACGCTGACGAGGCTCGGGTCTTTGATACGATCATTGATACCACAGGCAAGGCATTTCTCGGCCTGACGCTTTCTTGCTGTCGATGCCACGATCACAAATTCGATGCGCTATCGATGCAAGACTATTATTCGCTCTACGGGGTGATTTCCAGCTCTCGGATCGACTATGCCAACACTGTCTCAGAGGAGCGATGCGAGCAACTTAAATCGGATCTTCAGGAGAGAAAAGCGGTACTGCAGAACGCCATTCTCACGCAGATTCAGGCTGAACACGCGAAACGTAATCTCACTGACGAAACAGCATGTTCGTTGTTATGTGATCAATTAAAAACGAACGAAACATGGCAGCAGCAAGGTCATCCTCTTTATGCCCTTACTGCTGTGATGCTTGCGGAGGACACCGATGCCCGCCGGGACGTATGGGATAAGCTCAAGCAAATTTCCGCGTCGGAAAGACAAACTGATCTGCAATCAATTACGTCCTCTGGACCTGATGCACCGAGTAACTGGTTTGCTTCAGGTAACGGATTTGACCCGGATCGACGACCGCCGGGGACCATGGTGATCGCACCAAGCGGAAACGCAATACTTAATGCTTTGGTCGGTTCCAGTTGGGCAGCAGGTGATCTGACCTCACGGTTGGCAGGATCATTAAAATCGCCGACTTTTCTATTACCTGAAAAAATAAGTTTACGGGTTCAGGGTCGCCATGGTCGCGTTCGACTTTACGTCCAGCATTACGAGATGGTCGGGCAAGGTCCCACCACAACAAGCCTTGATATTCCCGTCCAGCAAGACACCTGGCATTGGGTTACCTTTGATACGCGGCTCTGGCAAGGAAAACGTGCTTATCTGGAGTTGCTGCAAAATGGAGACCAAATGCAATTCGTGTCGCGAAAGCAACATGAGTGGAAGCACGAGGACGATAGCTATCTGGCGGTAGACCGGATCGTATTCGGGCCATCAGACCAAACCGATTCGAAGGTGTCTTCCGTCCTCGATTGGAAAATTACGGGAGATTCACCGGCGAGCCTTACCGATGCAGCCGCTTTTTTCTCGAAGCGAATCAAGGAACTGCTCGAGGAGTGGAAGGCCGGGACCGTGGATCGTGGCGGTGAAACAATTCTCGCTGCATTGTTTGCCGCAGGCGGTTTGTGGGAAGTTCAAGCGGATCGAGAAACACCGCTGGAACAGCATGTCAACGATTACCGACGGCAAATGCAAAGCATTCCTCCACCGGTCTACGCCCGATCACTGGCCGACGGGCCGGGCGAGGACGAAGCGATGCATATACGTGGCAATCCTGCCGCGCCCAGCAAGGCGCCGGCCAATCGCCATTTTCTTGACGCATTCGCGCCGGAACCATTTACCGTGTGGGGTAGTGGCCGAAAACAGTGGACAGATGCGGCGCTCGGGGCAGGCATGCCGCTTACCGCACGTGTCGAGGCAAACCGTATCTGGTACCGTCTGTTTGGAAGAGGTCTCGTAGAGAGTGTGGACAATTTTGGCGTGAAAGGAAGCCTGCCAAGCCACCCCGAACTTCTGGATCGCCTTGCCCTAGATTTCGTCGATAGTGGGTGGTCACGCAAAGCATTGATCCGGAAACTTGTTCTTTCCAGCACGTATCGGATGTCGACCCGGGCATCGGCAAAATCATTCGATGTAGATCCCGACAACGTCTTACTGCAACATGCGAATGTGCGACGACTGCCCGCCGAAGCGATTCGGGATGCTGTACTTGCAACTTCAGGGTCGCTGAACGATCAGATGTATGGACCGGGCGTTCCATTGCACCTCGGGCAAATGCCCCCGAGTCGCGCGCGTCCACTTAAAAGTGGCCCGCTGGATGGTAATCGACGCCGGGCGGTCTATCAGGAAATGCGGCGCAACTACCTCCCACCATTACTACTTGCCTTTGACCTGCCCCAAGCCGCAGTCGCCCTTGGAAAACGGGGCGTGACGAACGTGCCAGCGCAAAGTCTCGCGATGTTGAATGATCCATTTATCATTCAACAAGCAGACCGCTGGGCTGACCAAATCATGAATACTGTAAACCTCTCGACTGAAGAACGCATCGATCGTGTACATCGGATCGCCTTGTCGCGACCCGCCACTGAAAAAGAAATTGATCTTGCGCGTCATATGTTAAACTACTTTGAGGAGAATGCATCGGTAAAAGAGAAGTCGGATTTAAAATCGAAAATGGCATGGCAGAGTCTTTGCCACCTCATGTTCAATCGAAAAGAATTTATTTTCATCCGTTGACCGATACTGAGATCAAATCAGGACAGCACACCAGATGACCTGCCACAGAGTTACACGACGGGATATGCTCCGCCACGCATCAATGGGATTCGGTGGTTTGGCGTTCTCCGATCTTTTACTCCGCGATCGGGCCGCTGCGGATGAAATGATGGGATCCCAGTTGGCCCATCATACACCTCGTGCGCAGAATGTGATCTTTCTATACATGGATGGTGGCGTGTCACAGGTCGACAGCTTTGACCCCAAGCCACAACTTGCGAAGTACAGTGGGCAACAGGCGCCTTTTAAAACTGACCCCACAGTCTTCAACAGCAAGGGTGGTCTGCTGCCAAGCCCTTGGAAGTTTCAGCAGCACGGTGAAAGTGGTCTAGCAATGAGTTCGCTATTTCCGCATCTGGGAACGTGCGCCGATGAATTGTGTGTCATCCGCTCGATGACGGCATTTCTTCCCGATCATCCCAACGCGAATTATGCATTGCACAGCGGCTATGCCGTTCGGGGGCGACCGAGCATGGGCGCTTGGATTTCCTACGGGTTGGGAAGCATGAATCAGAATCTCCCCGGCTATATCGTGTTGCACGGCGGACAAGTGCCACCGGGGGGACTGACCACGTTCGGCAACGGATTTCTCCCTGCCCAACACCAGGGTTCGGTTTTCTCCAGTACACCCCCAGCCATCCGGAACCTTAATCGCCATGAGGAATCAGCAGCCCTGCAGGCCAAAAAACTAAGCTATCTGAAACAATTTGATGCGGAACTTCTGAATGAGACCGACGGGGAACGTGAGATTGAAGCGGCTATTGCCAATTACGAGTTGGCCTTTCGCATGCAAATGGCTGTTCCGGAAGCGATGGATCTTTCACAGGAAACAGAAGAGACGAAACGGCTTTATGGCATCGACTCGAAATTTCAACCCACCCGAGCTTATGGGACACAGTGCCTTCTCGCGCGACGGATGGTCGAACGTGGAGTTCGTTTTATTGAGCTCACAATCTGCAAGCAGGAAGGAGTCGATCGCTGGGATCAACACGGAAATCTCCGGAAAGGGCATCCCAAAAATGCGCAGGCCGTGGATCAACCTATTGCCGGATTGATCAAGGATCTGAAACGACGTGGTTTATTAGACACCACCCTATTGGTCTTTACGAGTGAATTTGGTCGGACACCTTTTGCCCAAGGCAAGGACGGTCGCGATCATAATCCCCAGGGGTTCAGCATGTGGATGGCAGGGGGCGGCATTCGTGGCGGGATGGCATATGGAGCAACCGATCCCTGGGGCTATCGTGCGATTGAGAACAAGGTGAACGTGAATGATCTGCACGCCAACATTCTGCACCTGTTGGGCATTGATCACACGAAACTGACCTATCACTACAGCAGTCGTGATTTTCGTCTCACAGACGTAGGTGGCAGACTGATTCCGGAAATTCTACTTTGAAGTATCTGCCGGAAAAAGAAAAACAACTGGCTCTTTAGCCGTCCCCGCTGCGGGTGCCCATCCGCTTCCAAACCGTGGGCTCGATGTCATCCTCAACGGCCTTCACCGAGCCATCCATCATCAGCACATTCACGCTGCCCGGGTGGTAGCTTCGAGAAGTGATCGCGGCTTTGGTGACCGGATATTGATCCCATTTACCCTCCTGCCCTGAGTTGAAGTCGATGTCGTAAGTTTTGCCACCCGACTCGTAAGTCACAAACGTGTTGGGTGTAAAAACCGTTGTCATCCCGCTGTGATGGACGCGCCCATCACACCACTCAGTATGTCCGGTATTCTGATTGGTTGTCGGCCCGAGTTTACTTTGTCCACCTGAAGCCATACTGACCAATTCGGCAACGGTC
>JAYZMM010000064.1:0-14731 GCA_036153155.1 Planctomycetota bacterium | reverse complement strand
AGTCACCAGAAGTTCACGGCCCATGATCACCACGGCCATCCAGGGCGCAACCTGGGAGTGCGGACTGCCGACAAGAAAAATAAAGGTTCCACAGATGATTACCTTGTCTGCGAACGGGTCAAAGATTCGCCCCACGACTGTCACTTGGCCGTATTTCCTTGCCCAATAACCATCGACCCAGTCAGTCCCCGCAGCAATGGCAAACAGTATTAGGGCAATCCAGTAACACGTTGTTTGCTGACTTGTCTCAGTCGTTTCGGTCTGCGCTATGCCAATAAACAGAAAAAGTAGAATCGATAAGAGCACTCGAATCGCTGTGAGCAGATTAGGGATATTCAGCGCGGATCGGAGAGTGGCATTCTGGTGCACGCGTTGTCTCCTTTAATCCTTGTTAACCGGAACCGCGATCAAATCATAACCTTGGCTGGTGACAATTTCGCAAGCTTGTAGGTCGCCCTCGGCAAGCCCCTCCCCGGTAACAAAGACGAGCCCATCGATGTCCGGTGCATCGGCATACGTTCTGCCGATCCAAACATTCGGTTCCTCCGGGTGCGGTCGATCGATGAGTACATCAAGCTGTTTGCCAACCTGGGATGCGTTCCACTGGAAGGCTATTTCTTGTTGTGTCGCCATCAGGGCATTGCGGCGTTCTTCCGCCACAGGTGCCGCAACACGACCATCAAGTTTCGCTGCGGGCGTATCTTCTTCGAGCGAATAGGTGAATACACCGAGCCTCTCAAACTGCTGTGCACTGACAAAATCAACCAATTCTTTAAATTGCGATTCGGTCTCTCCGGGAAATCCGGTGATCATGGTGGTTCGCATCACCAGCGCGTCGATACGTGATCGCAATTTTTCAAGGAGTTGCTCGGTTGCTTCCCGGTTGACTTTGCGTTGCATTCGGCGAAGAACTTGGTTGTTGATGTGTTGGAGCGGAAGATCCAGATAGGGAATGATTTTTTCGCTCCCAGCAATGTGGTCGATCAGCCGGTCGTCGAAGTACATCGGATAAAGATACATCAGTCGAATCCATGCCAAACCCTGGATCTTCTCTAATTGCTGGAGCAATTCTGTGAGTTGGCTGGTGCCGTAAAGATCGCGACCATAATAGGTAGTATCTTGGGCAACGAGTATTAGTTCCTTAACACCATCTTCGGCCAGGCGGGTTGCTTCTCGGACAACCTCCTCGATCGGTTTGGTTGCATGCTTGCCTCGCATTTTTGGAATAGCACAAAAGGTACACAAGCGATCACACCCCTCTGAGATCTTCAGGTAGGCGAAGTGTTGCGGCGTAATTCGCATCCGCTGATGATCATTCAGCGGTTGCAGAGGTGCAGGATGGAAAATGGCCCGTTGCTCGGCGAGGTCGCCGAAGAGTCGATCTGCCAATTGGCTGATTTCATCTCGGGAAAATACGCCTGCGATATGATCAATTTCTGGCCGTTCCGCAAGTAATGTTTCTTTCTGTCGCTCGGCCAGGCAGCCTGAAACAATCAATCCACGAAGCTGTCCTTGTTGCTTCAGCTTGATCATTTCGTCGATCACACCATACGACTCTTGTCGTGAAGAGGCAATAAATCCGCAGGTGTTGACCACCGCAAAATCGGCCTGTTCCGGATCGGGCACCAGTTGATAGCCCTCCAGTTCAAGTCGTCCCAGAATGGTTTCGCTGTCGACCAGATTTTTTGGACAGCCCAAACTCACCAGGGCATACGTTCCCTTGCAGTCCGAATGTTTCAATTGCTCGGTGAATGTTCCACTCACAATAGTTTCCGCACAATTGGGGTTTTCCTGCCAGCAGCCAAGAGGAATCCGTTTCGATAGGGTCGGACCTCTAATCGATGGCTTTATCCTACCTTAGAGATGACTCTATCCTACCTTAGAAATGGCAGTGGAGGGAGTCGGTGCTTCGACTCAAGGGCATGAGACTCTCGCCGATTTACATGCTGGAGGATGCTGTTTTGCCCTTCTGCTGCGTGCCGAGCAGCGCAGCAACCCGCGTAAAGAGGTCTTCCAGGTGCATCGGTTTTGCCAAGATTTCAGTAGCACCGTGTGCGATGGCGCGCTCCACATCGTCAATTCTCGGAAAATCCAGGAGGGCTAAAATCGGCGTGCGATGATATCGATGGTGCGTGTTTTGCAGGTCATCAAGTTGGTGAGGTGATCCCTCCCAGAGGATCGCATCGGGGCCTTCCAATCGTAAAGGGTGCCGCGGGTCGAGCCAGACTGTCGCATAGCCCTGACTGCGACAGGCGGTGGCTAGCATGTCAGCCATGTCCTCGCGGCGGTTACGGATTGCGATCAATTTGCCCTCCGTCGGGGTGGGGAATTCCCGAAAAAGGGTCCGTTCGTGTTCGCTCGCTGCTACGGGCAGCCCGAAACTAGGCAGTTGATGATTCGACAATCGCACCAGATCATCTTGCCAGTGCGGCAGCCATCGATGCCAAGTGGTATGCAGCATCCCCGGCCAAGGCGTTCCGCTTCGTTTTTGTCCTTCGCACCAACTTCCACAGACGGCGACCATCCGCATGATCGGACTTTCTCGCTGAATCTGTTCCAGTGTGCCTCGGGCATGCTCACCGGGCCATCGCTCAGCGATGATTGCCAGATCGAAAATCGCATGCTCGCCGCGGAGTAAACCAACGGCTTCTGTGCATCCTGCAACAGAGGTCACATCGGCGAACCGCGGAATATCAGTTCGCAGGGAGCAAAATTCCCGACTGGAAAAATCTCCAATCATTAACGCCGTAATCTTTGTTGAAGATTTCAGTTGCATGATCAATCCGTGTTGATTCGGCCAACAGTAGATAGCATCGCCATCGCTGCAGTCGCCGTAATTTGTCGTTTCTAGGCTGAAACGGACCTGATCTTTCTCTAATCATCGGGTCTTGTCCAGATCAACTTGACAGTGTGCCATCGTTTGAACACATTTGGCCTTTTCCGATGCGTGCCCCGCACCAGGACGGAATGAGTTAGGGCAGACAGGATGGTCTGCTGACACGAAAAGCAGCTTCGCGGCAATCCCGTTATGCCGCGAATCGCTTAGGCAAGGAGGCCTACAGTGCAAAATCACGGTTTTCTGAAAGTTCAGGGACTGCCCCTGACGGAAATTCTTCCCGATGGACGCTTGTTCGGTGCCGAGGAGGTTTGGTTTACGTCCTGTACGCGGGACGCCCGCAACTGTCGCGAAGGTGATCTTTTTGTCGCGATCATTGATCCCCAGGGAGACGGACATCTTCAAGTTTCCGAAGCGGTCAGCGCCGGTGCAACAGCACTTCTCACGGAGCGGTTGGTTCCCGCGCAGGCTGTGCCGCAATACATCGTTAAAGATACGAGGATCGCATATGCTCAACTCTGTCACGCAATCAGCGGGTTTCCGAGTCGCCGTCTGAATGTCGTCGGGGTGACTGGTAGTGAGGGAAAGACCCCAACGACCTGTCTGATTCAATCAATGATTCGTCACGCGAGTCTGCACAGTGGTATTCTCAATTCACTCGGTTACTGTGATGGTTCGAAGACAATTCCTGCTAATGAAAGCACACCCGATCCGGCTGTGATGGCCGATTACTTGGCCAGGATGCGAGCCGGTGGTTGCTCGCACGCTGTTTTGGAACTCACAGATCAATCGATTATGCGCCGGCAGACAGCCGGAATCGAATTAGATGTCGCCTGCGTCACGCAATGGAAAGAAAGCGAGTTGGTCGACGAAGAGCACCAGGAAGAATTCCGCCGAAAAAAATCCCGCATTTTCGAACAGTTGCGGCCCGAGGGTCTGGTCGTACTCAATGCAGATGATCCCACTTGTCGAGCCTTGGAGGAAGAACTGCATCACCCGGTGCTGACCTTCGGGATAGAGCAGCCAGCCGCCGTTAATGCAACGCTCATCGAGCGAGTCGCAAGCGAGCAGACGTTTCTTTTGGAGTGGGGTCCCGAGACGATTCCGGTGCGGACTCATCTTGTGGGTGACCATCATATTTATAATTGCCTTGCAGCAGCTGCGGTCGGTCTTGCCTATGGAATTCCGCTTGAGACGATTGCGCGTGGGCTAGAGCGGGTCGACAGGATCCCGGGACACCTGGAGCGGATCGAATGTGGGCAACCCTTTTCCCTGTTTGTTGACGGAGGTCATACGCCTGCCGCCCTTCGCTCAAGCTTGCGCACGCTCCGCGAGACGACCAGCGGCCGTCTTATCTGTGTTTTTGGCGCTCCAGGAGAACGCGACCGACATCTCCGCCCACGTTTGGGCGGAGTGGCCGCCAGGTATGCCGATCGTTTGATTATCACAGATGACAATCCAGCGCGGGAAAATTCAGAGGCGATCGTTGACGGCATTCTCGATGGCATTGCCGGCAAAGTAGATCTGACGGTGGAGCTGGATCGCGCCAGTGCTATCGAAATTGCCCTCTCTCAGGCCGAAGTAGGTGACTGTGTGTTGATTGCAGGTCGGGGACACCAGTCCTGGCAGCGGATAGGAAATCGTCGGTTGCCATTCGATGACCGCGAGGTGGCGCGAGGTTGTTTACGCGCCGGTCGCTGGGGAATATCGCCCGGTGGCGAGCGGCACGCGGCCTGACTGCTGGCACGGCCAGCGGTTCATCATGCGAATTGTGAGAAGGCGGCGAAGATTTTCAAGATTTGTAAGAAGTTCTTTGAAATCGATCTTGGCAGTGCGATTCGATTTTGTTATTTCACCTCCGCACCGCATGTGGCAGTGCAAAAACGCATGGAACTATTGGAAGTTTCATCGTAAGCGTGAAGGTTGCGGGGCCTGATCGCTGCCCTTCCTCCTGGGTAGGAGCACACTATCCGCCGGTCATTTTGGTTTCTGGGTCAACCAGACAGGCGGTAGCTTCACGATGGAACTTATGACTGGGCGCTGGGGTGGTTACAAAGCCACCCCAGCGGCTCAGGGATTTAAGACGGTCAGCGAGATTCAATTTGGCACGCAGTCTCCTTGGCGACTGGGTGCTTTTATTTTAGTCGGAAGTTGCTGAAGCGACTTGACGGAAGAATGGAGTCTTTATGCATTTGCAGTTTCAGCACCCAAAGGCGGTATCGCCGGTTGGACCGCACGTGGTCTTCGCCGGCGGCGAGAGGAATGGGAATCTGTTTCCCGGAGTGGCGGTTGCCGACGCACTGCGCCGGTTGCAACCGGAAGTTCAAATCACCTTTGCCGGTCGTGGAACCCATAGCGAGCGTCGCGAGGTTCATGCGGCAGGTTTCGCATATCATGGCCTGCCCTGCCCCGCCGGACTGGTTTCATGGAATGGTCTCTGGAAGCACTGGAGAACGCATTGGGATGCCGTGCGACAAGCCAGGCAATTTCTTCAGCAGAGTACTGCGACGGTTGTCGTGGGTCTCGGCGGCTTGTCTAGTTTGCCGATTGCCAGGGCCGCCACCCGTACAGGTATCTCCTTAGCGCTGCTTGAGCAGAATGCAGTCCCAGGAAAGGCAACTCAGAAATTGTCATCTGCGGCTGCTTTGGTTTGTCTGTCCTTCGCAGCTTCGCGTCATCGTCTTGCAGCCGCTCGACGAGTACGAATAACAGGTGGCGCTGTGCAGTCGGCGCGTTTGAAAGCAGGAGCCGACCAACCGCGTGGTTCCCGCATTTTAATTACGGGCGGAACGCAAGGTGCTAAGTATTTAAATCATGCAGTTCCTCGTGCGCTCTATAAAGTAGGCCGATTGGTACAGGACTGGCAGATTGTCCATCAGGCAGGTCCAGAGCACGTCGTGGCGACACGAGAACTTTATCGAAAGTTTTCGTTACCCGCGCATGTGGTCCCGTTTCTGGATGATCTGCCGAGTTGGTTCTCTCGCAGTGACCTTGTGGTTTCTCGCGCAGGTGGAGCAACGCTTTCTGAATTGGCAATGACGGGCGTTCCAGCAGTTCTTGTGCCGGAATCGTTGCACGCGGAAGATTGCGAGCGCGTAAATGCCCGTTGCTATACGCAAGCCGGGGCGGCGATCACGGTCGATCCTAACGATCATGGATCCAGGCTTGATGATGAACTCGGGATGCGACTCGTTCCCTTGCTTGACGATCGATCTCTGAGAATGGCGATGGGTCGGAGTATGGCGCATCTTGCGTTCCCACAAGCTGCAAGTGATGCAGCCTCGGCCATTTTAGAGTTGATTGGAGCACAGCCGCTTGCTGATGTGGCATGATCTGGCTGCGACACCCGATAGGAGCGTACAGTTAGCAACAGCTAATCGAACGCCTTGGGGCCTCGTTTCTGCTAAGTTGAGTGGGTAAGCAGGTTGGTTAGAGGAAAGCGTGCGCATGATATGCCAGAGATGTTTTCAGTCGGAGACGATGGCTTGGCTTGTTGTGTCGCTGATCGGATGCCTGCAGGTCGGATGCGACGTTGGCCAAGATACACCTTCCGGCATCGCTGCAGGCCAGCATGGCAGCAAGCATCTGGCGGCTATTGAATTGGCTGATCTGGATGGTAAGCGACTCGATATTATTCCGCGGGAGCATGCGGCTACAGTTTTTCTTTTCGCGCGAACCGACTGTCCGATCTCGAATCGCTATGCACCCACCGTTCGGGCGCTGGAGGAAGAGTTTTCCAGTCGCGATGTGGCATTCTACATGGTGTACGTTAATCCGAAACAATCGCCAGTAAAAATAAAGGCTCATCAGGAGGCTTATCGATATCCCTGTCTGGCGGTCCGTGACGATACGCATCAACTGGTGCAGCAAGTGGGTGTGCGCGTAACCCCTGAGGCGGCGGTCTTGGACCGTTCCGGTCGCGTGGCCTATCGCGGTCGCATCGACGATCGGTTTGTTGACTTCGGAAAAACCCGGCAAGCCCCCACGCGTAACGATCTGCAAATTGCGATTGGGGAGGTGCTTGCAGGGCGTGAAGTGCAGGTGCCAGCGACCAAAGCGATTGGCTGTTTCATTGCCGATTTAAAGCCTTAGCTAGAAGCACAAGTTAGTGCGTGAGTTTCTGTTGGAGGGTGCCGAGGAATGCGGCCTCTTTTGCCCCATGCATTTGGAAGCTGAAACGCCGCGCCGTTTCGCTTAACACTTCGATCTGAATTTCGAGCCAATCGGCTGGCATGCGATTGCGAAACCGGTCGGCCCACTCGATCAATGCGATTCCGTCCTGCTCCAGGATTTCGTCCGCACCCAGTTCATCCCACTCGTCGTCATCAGCGACGCGATAAAGATCGAAGTGAAAAATGGTGATCGGCCCCGGGTATTCGTGAAGAATGACATAGGTTGGGCTGACGACACTTTGCGGATCAACACCGCGTGCAATCGCGACGCTTTGAACGAGTTTCGTTTTACCACTTCCTAGTGTTCCCACAAGGCCGATAGTCATGCCAGCAGTGACCGTTTCTGCTACGGCCGCACCGAGTCTTTCAGTGTCATTGTGATCTGAGGCAGTAAAAGAAAAGTGATCACTCATTATCGCTTCGGTGTTCGTATCCGGTGGCTGAAAGCGGAGTCCATTTTTTTGCATCTCGCCAGAGCCCTGCCCTTTCAGTAAAGGTGCCTATTCGGGTGAGCGGTGTCCCAAGCGGCTGTGTGGCAAGCAGCGAGGCCGCCCGCTCCGGCGGGACAGCCAACAATAGTTCAAAGTCCTCTCCATCTCCGAGCGCCCGCTCGAGAGCTGAAAGTGTAGCATCTTGGGATGCCATTTCCCTAGCGGCCTCGGACACGGGCACGGCGGCCAGATCAATCGCTACGCCACATCCACTCTCTTCGGCCAGACGGGAGGCGTCGAGCGATAGTCCGTCACTGCAGTCGATTCCTGCATGGAGCGGTTGCTCGCGTTGGAGGCGCAAGGCTTCATGAATCCTCGGGGAAAAATCAAATTGTTTTCCCAGGCGGCTGCCCCCGAATGTGCCTGTGACCAGGAGTTGATCCCCCGGTTGCGCGCCGCTTCGCAGCAGGGGCTCGTGAGGGCACCGTCCGATGAGCGTGATACTCACGACCAGAGGTCCATCCCACACGTTTGTATCGCCCCCGGCGATCGCCACATGGAATTCCTCCGCCAGGGGCAGCATGCCCTCAAGCAGTGGTTTGGCAATGCCCGTATGTTCGCGCGGTAAGGCCACAGCGAGAAAGGCGGCGACCGGTTCCGCGGCCATCGCCGCTAAATCGCTGAGGTTCACTGCCAGTGCCTTGCGACCGATGCGATGCGGTGAATCGCTCGACAGTGAAAAATGAGTGCCATCGCAGAGTAGATCACAGGTAACAACCGATCCGTCAGGGTGCAGGATCGCAGCATCGTCTCCTGGGCCAACTGCAAGTTGCGGACTTTCGGGCAACCGCTTTCGCAATGCGCGAATAAACTCGATTTCCATAGGGGGCATACCGTCGGCGAGGTGCGATGCTGACGCTACGAGTTTAGGAAGACAATACGGGGTCGTCAAACGACACGGCAAACAACGTTTTTGCCAGTGGCCTAACGACTCTGAGTCGAGCGAGGGCTGCTGGCCATCTGGAGATGTCCGTATAGTGTCTGGTTTCCGCGGAGAATATAGAATTTCAGTGGCCCCTTACTGGTGACCCGCTGCTGTCTAAGGACGTAAGCCACATTGTCGAGCGAGACGGTCTCCCAGACGTGCATTCCGACGAGCACGTCGCCACGACGGATACCCTGATTTTCGGCAGGGCTTCCGGGGCGGACTGCCATCACGGCCAGGCCGCCGCGGTATTTGCTGTTTGTCGTGTCCCGCATCTGCGCGGCCGAAAGCGGTTGCAGGCGTAAACCGAGTTGGCTCCAAGCTCGATCCGGCTCTTTCGCAATCGTCGCTTTGGCTTCGCTTGCCGGTAGCTTGAGGTCAAGGTCGATTGACTCTCCGTCGCGTCTTACAATGATTGGCACGGTTTGGCCATTTTTACGACCGAGCAAGGCGATCTCCAATTCGACGGGCCACTGCACGGCGGAGGGCCCCACGTTTTCAATGCGATCGCCGGTTTCAAGTCCCGCACGATCGGCGGCACTTCCTGCTTTGACACTTGTTACCAATAGGCCTGTTTCACGACTATCACGATCTGCGTCTGGCGTAAGGCCGATGCCGTGGGTCCGATTCTCGAGACGCTGTAAACTGCATAACTCGGCAGCAATCGTGAGTACTTTATCAACCGGCAAGGCAAACCCAATCCCTTGGGCACCGACCCGCACGGCGACGTTGATTCCGATCAGTTCGCCGTCAATGTTTAAGAGAGGTCCTCCTGAATTTCCTGGGTTGATGCTTGCGTCGGTTTGAATCAAGTCGTGGTAATATTGAACATCGCTCACCTGAACCGTCCGATGCAATGCGCTGATAATGCCCCGAGTCACGGTGTGTTCATAACCATATGCATTGCCAACCGCAATGACCGTTTCACCGGGCATCAAATCGCGGGAAGTGCCCAGGCGAATAGTGGGTAGTGCGCGACCTCCGGTATCGATCTTGATGATAGCCAGATCTGTTTTCGGGTCATGTGAAACTGGCATCGCCACCGACTGGGTGCCGTCAGAGAGGGTAACGTTGATAGTGGAAACACCATCGATCACATGAAAGTTGGTGACAATGTAGCCACGTTGGTCCAGGATGACACCGGTTCCCATTCCGTTGACCCGTCTCGGGCTATCGCTCCGATCAGCTGCCCTCGAGGGAACCAGTTTCTGTCCCCGGATATTCACGATTGCATCACGGGCGTCTTCCACAGCTCGGACCAGCGGAGTGCGACGTTTCTCAGACGCATTGCCAATCGCGGGTGCCGACAGCACTACAAATGCTAGAACCATGTTGATAACGAGTGGCATCCATGGCCGTCCGGCAACCGATGACCGCACATCGCGTGTGCGATCAACGAAGTGTCTGCAGCTGGCCTGGGGCGCACTCTGGTCCACGCAATGCTCCCGGTATGAGAAGATGGAAATTGACGCAAATCGTGATGAGATCGGAATGAATTGTTCATCGGCCTAGCAAGAAGAGGCTCTTCAGGAACAGCCATCATGAGCCGTACAGATCACCCATCCTTCCCAGCGTTGTGAAGATAGAGGAGGTGCTAGCTGCTGCCGAGGCATTTCTCCCGCCTGCAGCGGTGAGTAATGGGCAGGCGAGCCGGTATTCCATTCCGGTTGTGAACGTGCATCTCAGGCGATGAATCGGGCCGTGGCTTCCGCCAGTTGCCGACCCAGAGCACGCAAGCTTTCGCGGTTTCGGGAATCCGTCATGTGGCCGTCGCTGTCAAATGCCTGGTGGATGTGCGGAATTGTCACCTGTTCAGGAAGTACCAGCACCCCGATGCTGCTAAGAATTGAACGCACGTGCACCAGTCCACGGTGCCCACCGAGTCCACCGGGCGAAGCGCTCATGAGCGCGGCTGTTTTTCCGATGAACGCCGCGAGTCGTGGCTCATCGGCCACTGGTCGCGAAACCCAGTCGATCACATTTTTTAGAAGTGGTGTGATGGAACTGTTGTATTCCGGACATGCCAAGAGAAGAGCGTCATGCTCGGCAAAAAGTTTCTTCAGGGCTTGCGAATTCGCACTGTGGCCCTCCTCTGCCTCAAGATCTTGGTCAAACAGAGGGAGCGGATAGTCGTTCAGCTGAATGCTCGTAACGGTCGCTCCGGCATCGGTTGCCCCTGCAGCGGCAATATCTAAAATCCGCTGATTCCAACTGTCGCTTCGAGTGCTTCCAGCAAAGGCAAGGATTCGGGGAGAGTTGGCCATCAAATTTTGAAACCTTTCACAATTGAACCTTTGCGTTATTCAGAAATACGCAACTTAAGTCCGCGCACTTTAAATCTTCCACGTACCATTGTCGCTAGGGCAGTCGGAATCGCAGTCTAACCTATATCGTCGGCAGTTCAAGCAATGTTCAAGCCGGGCATTTGTCTCAGTCGATACGTCAGTTGGGTCGTTGACTTCGCACGAAGATTATTTCTGCACGCGAGCCATACCTCCATCGACTCCGAGCGTTTGTCCGGTGATCCAATCGCTTCCAGGAAGCAAGAGCATGGTGACTGCGGCAGCAATGTCTTCGGCTGTTCCGGTCCGTTGAAGCGGATACATCGCATTCATCGCATCCCGCTTTTGATCAGTTGAAAAAAAACGAGCAGCCATATCCGTTTCCGTTAATGCAGGCGCTACGCAATTGACACGGATCTTGGGAGCAAGTTCGGCGGCAAGTGTCCGGGCGACCGATTCAAGTGCCCCTTTGGCCGCAGCAATGGATGTATGCATTGCAAGCCCGCGCGCCACCGCCACAGTGCTGAGAAACACAACGCTTGCGGTTCGCTCGCTGGCATTTTTAAGGCTCGGTAGAGCTGCCTGGAGGAAGCGCACGGCACCGACGCAGTTGATCTCAAATGCCGAGCGTATCGCGTCGGCTTTCACTCGGTGCACCGGTGCCAGATCGAGTGACCCGGGGCAGTAGGCGATGCCTGAAAGCGGTTCTGCGAACGGCTCGCTTGGCAACGCTTGGTCGCTGGCGAAATCGCAAGCCACATGCTCGACACCTGCGATCGGAGTTTGCATTTGGCGGGAGAGTATCGACACGGTGTGGCCTTCGGCGATCAATTTTTCACTGATCGCTCTTCCAATTCCTCGGCTCCCCCCGGCAATCACGTAACGACCCATCGCATACCTCCCCTGCAATAAGATAAGAAATCCCTGAACGTGTTACTTTAGGGTCGGTCTTGGTTCCGGCAAGACCGTGCGGTGAGAATCATCGGGGCCCGAGATCGCGAATAAATTGCTTAATGTCGGCACTAATTGGCAATCGGTCGCCCCAGGAAGAAATATAGAGCACCCACCGGATTTAGCATTGTCGCCCCCGCATGGCTTTCGTTTCCGCTGTGGGCGCGCGAACTGCTGGGGCGGGCCGCGAGGATACGTCCGCGGGCCTTGATCCTTGAATTGCAGGCCGATGTTTGCGTAACCCGCTTGATCTTTTTCAGCATTCCCGTTTTTTGCCGGTGCGGACCGGTGTGAGCCGGCATGAGGTTGCGCATGGCGCAGGATAAACGATTCGTTACACTAGATGCCTTGCAGAAACCTAAAATCGAGCGGTTGCCGTCAGGTTTAATAAACTCGGTAGTGCATGACGCAGTAAAGGAGATCTTTATGTTCGCGGGCGACGTTACAAGTTTCCTTGCAGGCGGGCTACTGGCAAGCTCACTCACTAGCTGGATACGGGAAATCACCAGGGGCTCACAAAGTCACATTTTGCTCTATCCGGTCGTGATTACCGGTCTCCTGCTTTCACTATGGTTGGTTTATCTGTTCTTCCGGTTCCTCATTTTTAGACCGTTAGCCAAGAGTCAGTTTGCGTCCAAGAGCCTCCACTTCCATGAAATTATCGAAAGTCGCATCATTGGAAGTTTCGCGAGCGTTGTAGCGATTCTTGCAGTGGATATGGCCCTCTACTGGTTGCCTGATCTGGACAAAGAATTTGTCGTGATCGCACGTCGTGTCATTTATGCAATTTTTATTGCGATCATCGCGCACATGCTGATCCGCATTGCGCGGCTTGCAGATGCCTATTATTCGCGATTGCCGACTGTGAATCGTAAGAATGCATTTGCCGGATACATCACCGTAGGGTCTTTTGTGGTCTACAGCATTGCCGGCATCCTGATTGTGTCAGTGCTGATGAATAAATCACCTCTTTATTTCATTACCGCGCTTGGAGCCATGTCAGCCGTGTTGCTGATTGTCTTTCGTGATACGCTCCTTTCAATGTTTGCTAATGTGATCGTGACCACAGGTGATCTGGTACGAGTGGGTGACTGGATTTCGGTCAAAGGCTTTGAGGCGGATGGCTATGTGACCGAGGTTTCGTTAAACGTGGTCAAGGTGCAAAACTTCGACAAGACAGTGACTAGTTTGCCGACCTACACTCTCGTTCAAAACGCATTTGTTAATTGGCGGGGAATGTTTGATTCGGGGGGTCGCCGGATCAAGCGATCAATCTATCTGGATCAACGCTCCATTCGAATGCTTGCCAAGCGAGAGTTGGAAGACATAGCGAGTATTCCCCTGATGGATGAGGCACTTCGGTTGGAACAGCAGTCGGTAGAGGGAAATCCCGAATGTGCCGATGGTCCGCGGATCACCAATAGCGGTCTCTTTCGGCAGTATGTGCTTGCGTATCTGCAGCAGCACCCGAAGATTCATCACTCAGGAATGACTCTGTTGGTGCGGCAATTGCAACCGACACCCACTGGGCTACCGATCGAGTTATATTGTTTTACGACCGACACACGATGGGCCTTTTATGAAGATATTCAGGCAACCATCTTTGATCATCTCTTTGCGATGCTTCCGGTGTTCGGGCTTCGGGCTTATCAGAGTGAGAGCGATTTTGCTGAAACAGACGTCACGTCACGGATTGTGGATTTAAAGCGTGATGCGCTGGTGCCATATGAAGAAGGTGCGACCGACTGACGGTTTGATCGCATGTTGTGGTGCTGATTTCGCGCGGCCTATCGGCTATGCAGTGCGATCGTTGCGGCCGTTGCTTTCGTCAGTAAAACAGCCTCGATCATGGTGCCTGTGGTGCATCTACTTGGATTGCGACAAAACTAAAAAATCACAATTACAATCATTTGCGACCAATCCTGTCGAGTGATCGCGACGATCACATCCACGCGGGGTTTTGTCTTTCGACGAATGCCGAGTCATTGCACTCTCAGGCGACTCGTCGTCGCCGCAGGGCGAAAAGAAGAAAGCCTGCAAAGGCCAGAAGCAGCGATGAAGGTTCAGGGACGGTCTGGGCCCCGGTATAGGCTTCTCCCTCAACGGTGAGGTAGAAGACGGCGTCGTTGAAATCATGGTCACCGTAGTTCCGATTGATATCTTCAAAGCTTGTCAAGAAAAGATCATATTCCTCGTTATAGATTGAGACGACATGCCGCCTGAGCGCCGGGTCGGATTCGGGATTAAAAAATGCGGTGGCAAAGAACGTGTCCAGAGCAGAGGTTTGCCAACCGTGCTGCGTCAAATAGGTGCCCAGACTGGTACCGGCGGAAAAATTTCCCAGATACACCTTATCGCCGGATTCAAGGCCACCGCCGCTACCGGCATACGAAAAATTGGGAAACACCTCATAGGCCGAATCGATCACTTCAGGCCGATGGGGTGGAGATCCTGTATCGTAAGTGTAGAAACCAACGCTGTTGCGATATCCCGCACCTTCATGCACAAAGGTCATCCAGACATCCGAGGGCTCGGTGAAGTGAAGTTCCTGTCCGACCGACGGTGGAAGGCTATCAAGATCGAGAGGCGTTCCTTCAGGGAGTTGTGTATCCAGCCAATCATAAAACGCAGCCGGAATCACATCACCGACCGGTTCAAGATAATACGGCACCCCCAACTGGTCGTGGCCGCCAAGTGGGGCGGGCGAAAATTGCGCTGACGCAATCGGCGCGCAGCTGACGGCAACTACCCAAATTAGAACGCTACGTCGCACTAGCTTCCCCTGTTAGATACTGACTGTCTCAGTTTAAATGGAAATTGCGGTCGTTTCAAGCAAATTGCGAGATAGATAAATGCAGTTTTTCGGCAGAAATTTGCTTTAATTGTGATGCTGCATGGCTCGTGGACGATCCATGAAACGTGCTCTGTCCCGCGGCGGTTTACTCGGCAATGCTGGACGACGAAGACGGTTTATTGTCTTGTAATTGTTTGGTAATTGTCTGGTTATGCTCCCCTGCCCTTGCAAGGCTGCTTTCACAGGGTCCGGAAAGAGAACTGCGCGATGATATTTAAAC
>JAYZMM010000063.1:0-5939 GCA_036153155.1 Planctomycetota bacterium | reverse complement strand
CACACCATTTGCACAGGGCAATGATGGCCGAGATCACAACCCGTTCGGATTCACGGTCTGGATGGCAGGAGGGGGGGTCCGCGGTGGCACCACCTATGGCGCCACTGATGACTTCGGCTATAAGGTGGTTGAAAACAAACTAGAAATGCACGATCTTCACGCCACCATGCTCCACCTGCTCGGCATTGATCACGAAAAACTAACGTTCCGTTTCAGTGGACGCGACATGCGGTTGACCGATGTGCACGGTCACGTGGTCCACGACATCATCGCCTGATTTCACAGCACGACTATGCCTGTTTCACGAGCCGAGTGACCCTTCCCGGCGCAACCCACTCGGCGACAAAGATATTTCCTTCCCTGTCGAAACAAGCGTCGTGCGGATGCAGAAATCGACCCGCTTGCCAATCATCAGGCCTTGTTCGCAGCGCCATACCGTCTTTTAACACCGCCTTACGCCACTCAGAGTCCTCGCCGAGTTGAGCAAGCGGTTGATTTTCTTTATCGAGCAACGTAATACGCGCACTAAGATCGGGCACCAGCAGCACATCTTCATGGACGTCGCAATTAGCGGGCAGGATGAATCCATCCAGCGTCTTTTTATGCGCTCCATCAAGATCAAACCACTGAAGTCGTCCATTCACACGATCGGCCACGACGACGAGAGGTTCTTTCTGTCGATCATCAAGCCAGAGTCCATGAGGAAGATTAAATTGGCCGTCCCCTTTGCCCGGGGCACCAAACATTGACATCCATTTGCCATTCGAATCATAACGATGGATCGTAAACGTCCCGTAACCATCGGCCAGCATGAATCCGCCATCAGGCAAAAATGCGAAGTTGGTAGGCATAAATCGATCACGCCCCCATCTTCCAGTGGTCGCTTCATGCTCGCCCTCAGCGTAGATTCCGGATTCCATCGGGGCCCTCTGCATCCATACCTGCTCTCCATGCAGATCGTATTTCGCAAAGTTTTTCAGATGCTGATAACCGGTCACATAGAGGAATTCTCCATCCGGTTCCCGGCGAATTTCAAGTCCATGCCCGCCCCCTTGAAACTCACTACCGAAGCTTCGGATATATTTACCCTGAGGGTCAAAAACAAAGATCGAGGGGTGATCGGCCAGTTTGCGGTCGCCCTCATGAATAACGTAAAGATTCCCACTTTGATCGACCGCTACGTTATGCGTTGTTTGCCAGGAAAAATTATCTGGCAGTTGAGGCCAGTCATGCTGCACCTCGTACCGATGTTCTTTCTCTCCCACAATTACAGCCGGGTTACCGCGTTTTTCGGTATGGATTGCAGGGCCACGACGTCGGAACAGTCGCTTCCGTGTCATGGCATCCGCAGGTTCACCAATACTCAAGGAACCCAACGAAAGTAATCCGATCGTGCCGATCGATAAAAATTCACGACGGCTGGCATGGGCGGGTACAGCACGATGCAGATGATCGGTCATCGGAACACTCCTATTAAAACAATGACAGCACAGCCCAACGGACCGGTTATTATTTAGCAGGATAACCGACCCGGGACGATCTTCAAACGCATGACTGCCACCAGCCCAAAAAGAACCGCACCGGGGCCGTTCACCGCGAGGTTTCGAGCGGCACAAAAAGAGCAGTAAATTAACGGTTATTTATGGGCTATCCGCCGAAATTGCCCATTTGCGCCGGCTTTATCGCGTTGTTCATTGAGCGGCTGATTGATTGGCCAGTTCATCAACCGCTTCACAGCCTGTCTGCACTTGAGGCACCTTCATCGACTCCACAGCCGTGCAGACAGGCTATTTTTTTACGGTTCGCGACTCGTGATTTCTAGCAGGTGATATCCGAATTGAGTTTGGACGGGGCCGTGCACCACACCCAAATCGCCTGAGAAAACTACTTCGTCGAACTCCTTGACCATCTGACCGGGTCCAAACGAGCCAAGATCTCCACCCTGTTGACCGGATGGGCATTTAGAGTGGCTTTTGGCCAACTCTTCGAAAGATTCGCCTCCATCGATCTTTGCTTTGATCGCATTGCATTCTTCTTCAGATTCCACCAGGATATGTCGCGCTGTCGCTGTCGCCATAAGGCCTCTCCGTTAAGGGTTTTCGCATCGGTATCGCCCCATCGGGAGCTATTCTACGGTGCAGCGTCGAAAATGGAAACAATGTATGTGGCAAAAAGAAGTAAATGAACAGCCCCTTGCAGCACACCGGTCCGTCCACTGCCGAATGTGACGACCGTGACCATAAGCGTTAGCCCCAGTAGAAAAGCATCGACCCAGTTAAGGCCCAGAACAATCGGTGTATCAAGGATGGTAGCGAGCGCGAGGACACAGGGAATCGTCATTCCAATCGTCGAAAGGGCCGCCCCCAGACTGATATTGATCGATCGAGTCAGCGAATCGGACCGAGCAGCTTTCAGAGCCGTGATTCCCTCGGCCGAAAGTACCAACGTCGCCACCAGAACACCGCCAAGCGCTGCAGGCAGATGTGATTCCTCGAGAGTGCGGTCCACAATCTGCGCTAGCGGCTCGGATAGCGCTACGATCGGTATCATTGTCAGCAGCAGGAGCAGTCCATACCAAAGGCAATCCACAGCGCCTTTCGACTTAAATCCAGCCTCCTCTGATTGCGATCCATCGCTAGGCTGGAACAGGTCACGATGTCGAGTGGTCTGGATCCCAAGAAATATAAGATAGAGGAGCGTCGTCGAGAGAATCAGATAAATCGTGAGGGTTGTCGAGAGATAACCGCCGATTGCAGAATCCGCAACGCGCGGAAGTACCAGGCCCAATAGCGACAAAGGGATCAAGACACCCAGGTATGCATTGGCACCACGCAAATTATAGGACTGCTCGAAGTGGCGGATCCCGCCCACAAGCAAGCTGAGTCCCACCACGCCATTCAAGACGATCATGACCACTGCAAAGATCGTATCTCGGGCAAGAGTCGGGTTATTCTCGCCATGGACCATGACGCTTGTGATCACTGCTACCTCAATACCCACAACGGATAAGGTCAGGATCAGAGTCCCGTATGGTTCGCCGAGAAATTCCGCTAATTTTTCAGCATGCCGCACGACAATAAAAGAGGACGCGAGCATGACGAGAAACAAGCCACTAAAGACCACGGCCAACGAATAAGTATTCTGATGACCGGGGTTCCACGACTTCCCGAGAAAAATGAATGCAATCATCATTGGATAGCTGATCGCCAGGATCCAGCCATTCCGCCAAGATAAAACGTGATGACGCCTTCTATTGATGTTCATGCCAACTCGCAAAACACGCCTTGTGATACACAATCATGATGAACAATCACGATAAAAAATCTTGCACCATAATCACATGTCCACTCGCCGCACGAGGTGGACCGAATTCCCTTTAGCTTAAATGGCAGCCTGAAGCACTCCAAGTGCAGACCGACGGTCGTATCGCGTTGATTCCGGGTTTCTCAATCGCTACCCTACGGGCATGTTCAGGCGTTCTTCCCACCACAGCACCAGTACGGCCAATGGCATATCGGAAACAAGGCGATTTCTAATCTGCGTTGTTTTTGCCGCAATACTTTGGTTTATGGATCCGCCCAGCGGACTGAGCCTTACGGGCTGGCGAATCTTCGCAATCTTTATTGCAACGATACTCGGATTTATCCTCCGGCCATTGGCGATGGCACCACTGGTATTGATCGCACTGAGCGTATTAGTGTTTGCCGATGCCTTAACCGATACGCCCTACCTTGAATTAAAAACTGCGTTTGCCGGATTCGGAAATACCACCACATGGCTTGTGGTTTCAGCGATTATCATCTCGGGAACGATCATCCGAACGAATCTGGGCAATCGAATCGCATTACTCTGTTTTTTAATTTTCGGTCGAAATTCCACCGGCCTCGGATATGCCGCCTGCGCGACTGAACTCATTCTGGCACCTTTTATTCCCTCCAATACCGCCCGAGGCGGAGGAATTCTTGCACCGGTGATCCGCAGCATCAACGAATCCATGGCAGATGGAGAGGGCACTCCTAGCCGGACGGCGAGTAGTAGCACGACGAGCCGCTACCTAATTGCAACCGCCGCACATGCCAACCTTGTCACCTCAGCCATGTTTTTAACGGCGATGGCCGCCAATCCACTTGTTGGCCAACTTGCCGGGGAAATTTATGGTGTTGCGTTCACTTGGTCCCAATGGTGTCTTGGCGGACTCGTTCCAGGCCTGTTCGCACTTTGCCTACTGCCCCCCTTCATCGGTCTCTTTTTCAGGAACCGGGAATGCAATATCCAAAATGCCCGCGTTCGCGCGCGGGAAGGACTGTCCCAACTCGGACCAATGCGCCGTAACGAAATCCTGCTCGTTGTCATTTTTGTCATCATGATCTTACTCTGGGCAACCAGTCCTTGGCACAAGCTTCCCACGACGTTGGTTTGCATAAGCGGTGTCGCTGCAATTTTGCTGCTTCGTGTCGATCAGTGGACCGAGATGGCACGGCAGGGCGAGGCCTGGGACACCCTCGTTTGGCTGGGGGGACTATTGACGTTGGCGACGGCGCTGAAAGAGCATGGTGTAGTTCAATATTTTGCAGACTTTGCAAAAAACCAAGTCACGGGGTTGCATCCCCTCGTCGCCGGAATCCTGCTGGCGCTGATCTATTTCTACTCCATGTATGGATTTTCCATGCTGACCGGGCATATCATCGCACTCGCCGGGGCCTTCCTTTTGGTGGCTCAGCAAGCTGGAACGCCAGGCTTACTGATGGTCCCACTGATTGCCTACCTTTCCAGTTTATGCGGGTGTCTGACCAACTACTCTACTGGTCCGGTGATCATTTATTTTAATCAGGGACAAATCTCGTCGGCGGTTTGGTTTCGCGTCGGGTTTTTCGTCTCCATTTTTCACCTTGGTATTTGGGTCGGGCTGGGACCCGTCTATTGGAAATTTCTAGGATGGTGGTAATGGTCCAAGAGCAGGCCGATTACCCTCCCAACCACTTCAAGGCTGGTAGTGCATCAGGCTCTCTGATTCCGATGCCAATTCCACCTGCAGTGTACCGAAGGTCACCCGTTGAGCGATTGACCACTTCAATTGGGACAGAAATTCGCTCCGTTTCAACGATATCGCTCCCAATGATTCTAGGTGAGGAGTCATCTGTTGAATATCAAATAAATGAAAGCCCCGGCCGCGTAAATGAGCTACGAGTGCTGCTAACGCGACCTTCGAAGCATCTGACCTGCGGTAAAACATTGATTCGGCGGCAAACATTCCACCGATCGCCACCCCGTAGACACCCCCGACTAAAGTTGAACCCTCGAGCACTTCGACGCTGTGCGCATAACCAGCATCATGCAACGCTTGATATGCTTCCTTGATTTCTGGGGTAATCCAGGTGTTGTCTTTCCGAAGGTTATCCGTGGCACAACCATCCACCACGTCTTGAAATTTAGTGTCCGAAGTGATCACCCAATTCGTGTTTCGCATTTTCCGGATCAGCCGTCGCGGAATGCGAAAGCGATCCCAATCAATAATTGCTCTAGGGTCGGGAGACCACCAGACAAGTAGGTCCTCATCGAAGTCCTCGACGCGAACCGGCCAAGGAAAGATCCCATGACAGTATGCATCCAGCAACCGCTCCACCGTCAAATCGCCACCGACCGCAAGAATACCCTCTGCGTCTGCAGATCGCGGGGATGGGAAATATTCAGAATCAAGCCATGCATCCATCGTATTGATTCGCTCTACTGCTCATCGGCGAAAACACTCAACCGTGTGAGGACCATTATAGTGTGACAATTGCCACAGATCGTCTATAATTCGTGGTGGGGCCAGGTCTTGGGCGGGCAATTACTTTGAAATGCCGCTCGTACAAAAAAGGCAACTGTGTAATGGACAATCCGTTCAAACCGCAAACTAGTCTTTCACCTGCCACGGAAAAAAACGAACCTGTGCGGGC
>JAYZMM010000062.1:0-21587 GCA_036153155.1 Planctomycetota bacterium | reverse complement strand
TCTGAAAGGAGAGGTGATCAGCCAAAATCCAAACAAAGTTACCGTGAAAACAAAAATTGGAATTGATGAAGAGGTGCCCGTGAACGAAATCAAAATGATTCGTTTTGACGTGGAACCAGATGCGTTAAACGCTGCCCGCGGAAAATTTTTCAGTGGTGATTACAAGCAAGTGATCGATGCACTGAGCGGTGTCAGTCTTGACGATATCGATCGAACTCTTGTGCGGCAGGAGGTCGAATATATGCGGGCCGTCAGCGCGGCAAGGCTTGCGCTTGGTGGTGTCGGATCGGCTGCTAAGTCGGCCAAGATGGTGCAGCAGTATTTAAAAGAATATCCTCAGAGTTATCACGAATACGACGCAAACGAGCTTTTGGGTGATTTGGCGATTGCGATTGGTAAGCCTGATAAGGCAGATGTGTTTTATCAAAAGGCCGAGGCGCCTTGGCCGGATTCGAAACTTCGTCTAGCGCTCTCGCGAGGACGTGGATTTGTCGCGCAGAAAAAATACGAAGACGCCGTGGGAGCGTATCAAAAAGTACTAGAATCCACCGAGCAGGGCCCAGTCGCGGATCGCTACCGATTGGCTGCCACACTAGGTAAGGCCTCAGCGATGGCCGAAATGGGGCAAGGGCAACAAGGTGTGGATGACGTCAAGCGGGTGATTCGGTCGGCCGAGAAAGGCGATCTTGAGATTCACGCCCTTGCTTACAATGCCCTGGGGAATTGTTATTTAGCGATGCAGCAACCAAAGGAAGCGGTACTGCAATACCTGCATACCGACACACTTTATTTTCAGGATCCACAGGCCCACGCTGAGGCACTCGGGAGGTTGGCCATCTTATGGGATCAGCTGAATCAACCGGATCGGGCAACACGGGCGCGGAAGACACTGAACTCCCGCTACCCGAACAGCGTTTGGAATAAATAAGTAGGAAATGCAAAAATGGCAATAAAACGGCTCAGGATGGTGCTCTGCAGCCGACTTTGGCCGGTTACCCTTGGGACGGGCGGAAGTTAGACTGTGGAAGTAAAAGATTCTTAAGAATCAGGTACACTTGAGTTTGGACCGTATCTGTGGGCTGACCGGGATGGCGTGGCACTGCAGGGCGGGCGTGGCCACCGGCCAAATCGTACCCGTAAACACTGGGACACTTGGGATAAAAGAAAGGGATTTGAAGGCGATGATGTTCAATCGGCAACACCTAGGAATACTCCAGGCGACCCTTTGTTCGCTTTTGTTACTGTTTTTAGCATTTGGTGTGATCTCCACCTTTACCATGACGACCCCGCTGGTCGCATCGGCCCAGGATACTGACGAAGAGGGTGGTGGAGCGGACGAAGAATCGAGCGTGTTGGGCTGGATGTTCAATGCGTTAGGGCTTGGCTATAGCATCATTTTCCTCGGCTTATCTTTCACGCTCGTATCGCTTTTCATCATGAATCTATTGATGGCCAAACGTGACAACATTGTTCCGGAAGACCTGGTCGATAATTTCGAATCGTGTCTTGACGACAAGCAGTATCAGGAAGCGTACGATCTAGCTAAATCCGATGAGTCATTTCTCGGGCAGGTTTTGACGGCCGGCCTCGGCAAACTTTCGTCAGGCTACGCGCAAGCCATCGAAGCGATGCAGGAGGTGGGAGAAGAAGAGAGCATGAAATTGGAGCACCGGCTCAGCTATCTGGCACTCATCGGCACGGTGGCACCGATGTTGGGGCTCTTTGGTACGGTCGACGGAATGATTCGATCATTCCGTGTGATCGCGACCTCTGATTCAACTCCGAAGCCTCAAGAGCTTGCTTCTGGTATCTCGACTGCTCTGTTTACCACGCTTGTTGGTCTGGCGATCGCGATTCCTGCAATTTCTGCGTATAACATTATGCGTAATCGAATTGCGAGGCTTGTGTTGGAAGTGGGAATCATTAGCGAGGGGCTGATGGGACGTTTTCAAAGCGTTGGGAAGAAAAAGCCAGCGGCGGCACAACAATAAAAAGTATCTCCACCGACTGATGACACCACAAGCTTCGGTGGTTTTTTTAGCGCGACTTGCTGAGCAAGGTAACTGACGCCATGCCAAAAAAATCTCGTGGATTCGCGGCCGAGGAAGCGGAGGGTGACCTCACGCCGATGATCGACATGACTTTTCAGTTGATCGCTTTCTTTATGGTGCTGGTTAACTTCACGCAGGCGGAACAGGATGCTCGGGTCGATTTACCTGCGAGCAAACTGGCGAAACCGCCCGAAGAGCAGCAGGAGCAACCACTCACAATTCAGTTAGCAAAGGTTCCCGGATCGGATGCGGATTTTATTGCGTTGGTCGGTGGTGAAGAGATTCAGGTAGGGCAAGAACTTGAAGGTATCCTGCAACGGGAACGCCGTGCCTTCGGCCGGATGGGTCGTCCCACCAAGAGCGTGATTGTGATTGTCCGGGCGCATAAAGACGTGCCCACCGGAAAAGTGCAGGAAGTGATTGAGATGTGTCAAAGGGAGCAGTTTGAAAGATTTCGATTGCGGGCGAAAGAAGACGGTGGCTGACCAAGCGAGATGCATCTGGTTGCGCGTGCATCGCTTCAGCTGAGGAAAAAGATATGAAAATTCGTGGTAAACGCCCGAGCAAAGAAGAGAAAATTGAACTGCAGATGACACCGATGATCGACATCGTTTTTCAGTTGTTGGTCTTTTTCATCATGACTTTCAATGTGGTGGCTCAGGAGGGTGACTTCAATATTCGGATGCCCGCAGTCGGCGCACCGCAAGAGCAACTTGAAGAGATAGAAAAGCAAACTCTGAAGGTCCGCATGCGTGCAAATGATGCCGGAGAACTGATCGAATTAAAACTCAATGAGGCGGTTCTCTCCGGCGGAGGTAATCCGTTTACCAACCTGCACAATAAGATTCTTTCGAAAGTCCAGGATGCTGGTGGTCCCGATGAAGCAGCCAATCTGTTGGAGGTTGAGTTTGAATGCGATTACGATCTCAAATACAACAACGTCATCGAAGCGATAACAGCCGTCTCCGGGAGTCGCTCCCGCGATAGCGACAAAATTCAGCGGTTGATCGAGAACATCAAATTTGCACCCCCGAAAAAGAAGGCCGGTTCCTAACGGCTAGATTTCGATCTCACTCCTGAGAACCATCCGGATCGAGCGCTGCGCGATAACGTGGGTTGTTCGCGACTTGCTGTTGCTCAAGCATAGCTCTGATCGGTGCGTCACCGACCAGCCCACGCCACGCCCGCAGCCAGGTCACAGTGTCTGCTGTCTGCCAGCCGGGACTCTGGTAGCCCACGGCACGAGCCAGACTCAAGCTGCGAAGATTATTATGGATTTGTGCTTGCTCGCCTGCGCGACCATGGCGGTCACACCATAGCATCCAGCGAATGAGGTGGTCCACCAATTGCCGCGCGATGACGGGGTGTTCTTGCCAAGCGATTCCTGGAATAAACAGCGGCCCACCCTGCCAAGGAACATCGGTTTGCGACGGATTAAAGGTATATGCCGCGGCGACCGTGGAGGCGATCTGGGAAGCATTACCATTGGTGGCCAGCGTGCTCAGATAGGCTGCGGCCTGACGGCGCACGTCCCCGTCTTGGGCACTTCGCATTACAGCGACAAGTTCCTCGGGTTTTCGCGCCAGAATGATCGGTGAAAGGGCAGGCTGCACCTGAGGTGTGCGGAGCGAAATAGCAAGCACACGTTCCAGAGGGACTCGATCACCTCCGACCTGCAACTGATTGACCAGTCGCTTGCCGATGGGTCTGCTCAGTGCGGGAAAACGAGATATCAGCGCGGCCTTCTCGATTAATGCGGCAGCGGAGCGACAGCGGTCGACCCGGGCTGCGGCGGCCCAGGTACGGACCAGCATTGGCTGCATCGGGGATTCCTGAATCCCCAGAAGCAATTCATCGACATCCTGCCCGGGAATGTTAGCCAGCGCCGCAATTGTCCAGCCCTTGCCGGCGAGCGGAATATCGGCCGCGGACTGTGCCACCAGCGCAGCTGTTATTTGGCCCCGAGACGCCGGATGCATTCGAATCCGTTCCGCCGCCTCATCGAGCACCTGTTGACCGACCGCCGGGTTTGCAAGATCTGTGAGTAACTGTTCCAGTGGGCGAGGCTCTTCGGCGTTGGAAGCGGATGGGATCGCTAGCGTAAAAATCAGGATCAGGCACACAGGGATGCGGGAGCGGCTCGCCGTGCAAATCAGTCCCGCACCGGCAAGCAATCCGAGCCCCAGCCACCGCCACCAGGAAATGCCTGTTTGGATCTTTCCCTCCTTGCGAATGCCCGGTTGTTTGGCGGCCGGGCCGTGCTGGAGGGCATCGTAGATGCTGGCCTTGTTTTGCGTCTCGGGCATGATGTAGCTGGCAAACGTAAGGTTCTCTCCGGCTACGACGCGTCTGGGAAAGTCACCGTCGAAAACGGACAATGTCATTCCGGATAGGTCGCTGAGCGCCTGCTCAACCGTTTTTTCAGCCTCTTTTTTAAGCATTGCACTGTGCAGGGCATCGATCTCAGTGCCTCGCAGTCCAAAATGCTCACCCACGGCCAGGAGACGCTTCTCGGTCTCCTCCTGGGGCAGGGCAAGTGTACCGTCGCGAGTGGCCAACAAGTCAGCCGCAAAGAGCCGCTTAGCCGCACCATTTTTCGGATCCGGATTTCTTCGCTGTGCGAGGCCTTCCAGATGCCACTTTCGCAGATCCTGTTCGGTACCACCAATTAGCCTTAAGGGTAAAGGGTCAGTCAGATTTCGATAAATTGCATCCCCAGTGAGTTGTCTGCGAACGGTCTTTTCTGAAATGGAATTGATCCGCTTCGGTCCATCGGTGAGCAGATAAACAATATTTCGGAGTTCGCCTTCATTGAACGCGCTGAGTCGCATCGGAACGACAAGATTGTCGGTTCGAAATCGGAAGCCCATGCCCTGGACAAACCCGTCAAATACCGCGCCGGCCGGGAGCTTCTCGTCGACTTCGCGTTGCCGCGGGACTGGATCGACTCCCCGTTTCTGGCCTACCGTGGTTTTGATTGCGACAAAGCACCACCGCTCGGCAACATAGTCCTCGCACACCGCATCCATTCCAGTCGGGTAACGGAATCCGTTCTGGTCCATCCATTTTTTCAGCGCCGCGGCACTCCCGGCCTCTAGTACGGCCACCTCATACATGCCAACTGCTTCCTGCCGAAGGACCCGAACGGTTGCCTTACTAAATGCCATTCCACCGCTCGGAGCGGCGGATTGAGCTCTCAGCATTTTGCTCGACTCAAATAATTCGACAGGGCTCAGATCTAATACGACCTCCGGAGGGTCGACCGCTGCCGCGATTTGCGGAAAGATATTGTCCGGCACTTTGCGGATGGCCGGTGGCGTCGGAAAGGGGATCAGCATGCCGAAGTTGTCGACATCTCCGGTGAATCCAGGGCGGATGACAAAGGTTTCGATACCATCTTTGAAAAAGACATAGGTCTGTTGCTCACCAACACGCGCCAGCACCGGTGGCCTGCCGATCGAGATCGGAGGCACCATGCCGCAGGGGTCGGCGAGTGTGTCACCAGTGGTGATTGCGAGCAGCATGATCCCCAGGATGCTAGTTGACCAATTGCACAAGATTCGTTGATTGCGTTGCATCGTTATTCTCCACCAGTTGAAGTTTGATTTCGATCTGTCCTGGCCCATCCTGGTTGCCGTCACTCACCCACAACGTTCCCATGGTGTGCCAATCTGCATCCCGCTTTACAACCGTGAACCACGGTCCTGCCACGAAGTGGACCCCCTCTAGTCACAATCGGGTCCAGAGATGATCCAATCCCACACGTTTCACCGTGCCACTTGTTGTCAGCGGCGGTAGCCCGTCGCTCTGCATCTGAAACACATGTCGACGATCCAGTGGCACTCGAACGTTGGTGAGTTTTGAGCGAATCACTCCTGATTCATCGAGTACACGCAGTGAAACAAGCACGTGCGTTTTTTTCAATTCCTCATCCAGCACGCGCTGCCACAAAGGATCAGGGCAGGCATCACGATGGCGTTGCCAATATTCACGGCTTTGGCGGCTGTAAAAAAGAATTTCCTCAAGTGCCCCGTTCTCTCCGGTCGGTGGCGATTGCTGGTACGCGTTGAGCAGGGTGGCAAAGGTTGTTGACGTGAGCCGTCCCGACGGATGGCGACTGACCGCACAACCGGAGGCACAGAGCGTCTCGCCGTGCGGATGCGACACGGCCTGCGGATCGTGCGTGAATGCTGCTGACGGATTTGCCGCGTTCGTCAGCTGAATGGGAGGCACGAGCGGATCACCGTGCATCGCGCCATTGCCGCTGGGGAGATGCACCCCTGGAAAATGGTTATGATCAAACGTTTCGTAGATGGCACCGCCGGCCAGTGCCAAGAGAGATACACAGATACCGAGTATGGTAAATGATCGCATGTCGAAAGTTCCCTGTTCCTTCGGGCATCACGTGTGGTCGTCTTCCCCTTCGATGCGCTGCATGTCACAAAAGTTCCCCGGGAAATATTAAAAATAAAATTACATATTCGAGGAACTTATTGCGGTGGGTCGCGTCTCATTCGTTTCTCAGTCGAACCACTCATCCTCGCTGTCAAAAGCGGGAATCGGGACATTGATAAATTGCAACTCACCGATCGCACGGTGGCGACAACCCGGTTTAATCAGCACCGCCGAGCCAGGTCGCACGCGGTGGCGGACCCCGTCGAGTTCCATTTCGCCCTCGCCGTCGAGAAAATAGTAGATTTCGGTCATGGTTTTGTGATAGTGGGCGCGGGCGTCACCCGAGGTGGTCACCAGATGTAGGGAGGCAATGCGGTCGGCATCGTCGGTAAAGGCGCGACGCGTTTGCCCGCAGGGGCAGGGCACCTCGGGGATTTCGTCGATTTGGCAGACGCGGAAAAGCGGTTCAGACATCGTCACATCTCCTCAGGCACAAGGTCGAACGATCCACTGTTTCTGGTGACAGTGGGGCTATTCGCCTGCAGTTTCCTGGGTCTGCGCGTCTAATTCAAGCCACTGCTCCTCGAGTGTGCTAATTTCCTGCTCGATTTGTGCCAGTTCAGCATGCGCCTTTTCCGCAATCAATGGATCCCGGGTCGAGAGTAAACGCTCGCGGAGTGTCTTACGTTGGGCGTCGCGGTCACCAATCTTCCGCTCCAAGGCAGATAACTCTTTTCGAGCATTGCGTAATTTCTGCTTTTTGGCCTTTTGCGATTTTTTTTCCGCACTCTTCGGTGCTTTGGTTTGCAATTCAGAGACCGCATCGCATTCGCTCTGAACGCGATGCAGGTAAGCCTCGTAGTTGGCCGGATAGAGAGTGGCCCCACCGTCTTTCACCTCAATCACGCTGTCCGCAATGCGGGCTACAAAGTGTCGATCATGACTGGTGAGGATCACCGTCCCCTTGAATTCTTGCAGGGCCGTAGCGAGGGCTTCAACTGTTTCCACATCCAGATGGTTTCCCGGTTCATCCAGCACGAGCACATTGTGGGGCGCGAGCAGTAAACCGGCCAAGCAGACGCGGGCCCGTTCACCGCCGCTGAGGACACCAATTTTCTTTTCAATCGCGTCGCCTCCAAAGAGAAAGCTGCCGGCGATATCCATGAGGGTTTGAGTGCTGGTTTCCGGTCCACGGCAGCGATCGAGGTAGTCAAAAATGCTCTGCTCCTCAGGCAGGGTGGTATAAACATGCTGCGCATAAACGCCAAGCTCACAACCATGCCCCCACCGACATTCTCCTTGGAGCGGCTTGAGGGAATCGACCATTGTTCTCAGGAGCGTCGTTTTGCCCTGGCCGTTGTCACCCACGACGACGGTGCAGTTTCCATGCTCGATTTCTAGATGGATCGATTCGGCAACGGTTTGTGATTCGTAACCGATGGTCAGATCACGACAACGGAGCGCGGTGCCCTGGCGAAGATTCGTGGCAGGCACATGAAATCGGACGGTTTTCTCTGCGACTTCCTCTTCCAGCAGCGTCAGTTTTTCCAGCTGCTTTTTTTTACTGCGGGCTTGGGAGGCCGTGTTGGCATTGGCCCGATTCTTTTGAATGAACGTTTCAAGTTGTTTGCGTTTCGCTAAGGTTGCGGCATTAACCCGTTGATCATGAACTCGCTGTTCTTCCTTTTTTTGTACATAGGTTTCGATGTCTGCAGGGAACAGCGTGAGTTCACCACGGGCCAGCTCGAGTGTGTGAGTACAGGTGGACTTCAAAAATCCGCGATCGTGCGAAACGATTAAGCAGCCGCCCCGAAAATGCTTCAGGAAATGTTCGAGTAACAGCTGGGTCCGGATGTCGAGAAAGTTGGTCGGCTCATCCAAGAGGAGCATGTTGGGATCGTGCAGCAGCAGTGCAGCCAGTTTTACTCGGGTTTGCCAGCCCCCCGAAAGTGTCTGCACCGGTGCGGTCAGCTTTTCACCGGCGAGCGCGAATTCCGCAGCCACCTCTCCACATCGCCACTCCGGTTGCCCGCTGTCCCTTAGCAAAAAATCCAGCACCGTTTCCCCAGGCTTGAACGGATCGTGCTGACGGAGGTATCCCAGGCGAAGTTGAGGGTGACGGATCACCTCACCGGCATCGAGTTCCTCCTCGCCGATCATTGCACGAATTAAGGTCGATTTACCGGCGCCATTGCGTCCGACCATGCCGATCTTGCAGTTCTGCGGCAGGGCCACGGTGGTGCGGTCGAGCAGTAATTGCTCACCATAGCGTTTTTCCGCATTCTTGATTTCAAGCAGTGTGGTCACGGCAGCGGGGGATGGATTTCAAAGGGTTGTGGAGTGGCCAGTAAGTCAAATTGATCTGTGTTGCGGGTCGCTTATAATAAATGGCGGCCCGAAAAACGTAAATGCATACTCTGAGGGTCGCCGCCTAGAGGATATTTCCAGAGTCCACCACGGTGCGTGGTCTCCTAAACCCGTCGCAGCAAGAACAATCGATATGTCGTTGGGCCGGAACCTTCTTTTATTGCTCTCGCTGGCGGTAGGACCGCTGTCTGGAATGACTGCCAGCGGCGGGGATCATGTTGATTTCGATCGGGAAATACGTCCAATACTGGCCGACCGCTGTTTTCACTGCCATGGACCCGATGCGGAGCAACGGGAGGCCGATTTGCGGCTTGATCAGGAGCAGGCTGCGAAGGCTGATCGGGGTGGTTACCGGGCAATCGTTAACGGTGATGTGGCTGCGAGCCATCTGATCGAGCGGATCACCTCGGAGGATCCCGATCAGATCATGCCACCTCCGGACTCAGCACGAAAACTTTCCGCAGAAGAGATTGATACGCTGAAACGCTGGATTGCGGAGGGGGCAACCTGGAAAGCCCATTGGGCGTTCGATCCCCTGGCCCGCGAGCCGCTGCCGACAGTCCGCCAAAACGATTGGTCTCGCAACCCGATCGACCGTTTCGTATTGGCCCGCCTTGAGCAGGCGGGATTTCAGCCGGCTCCGCCGGTCGACCGCAGCGGCCTCATCCGTCGACTGAGTCTCGATCTAACCGGACTGCCCCCGACAAGTGAAGAAGTCGAGCGGTTTTTATCCGATACTCGACCCGGCGCCTATGAACGTCTGGTCGATCGGCTCCTGAATTCTCCTCGGTTCGGAGAGCGAGTGACTTCGATGTGGCTTGATGCCGCCCGCTACAGCGACACATATGGCTATCAGGTTGATCGAGACCGCTTCGTCTGGCCGTGGCGCGATTGGGTTATCGAATCGCTTAATGCCAATATGCCGTACGACGAATTTCTTAAAAATCAATTGGCGGGTGATCTCCGCGACGGAGCGACCGATCGGCAGATTCTGGCAACCACTTTTAATCGGCTGCACCCACAAAAAACTGAGGGTGGAAGTGTTCCGGAAGAATTTCGCACGCAGTATGTCGCTGATCGAATTGAAACAGTAGCTACAGCCGTCATGGGACTGACAATGGAATGCTGCCGTTGTCACGATCATAAATATGATCCCATCTCACAGCGAGAATATTACCAGTTATTTGCTTTTTTTAATAAAATCGATGAAGCGGGCCTCTATTCCTATTCCACGCAATCGGTGCCGACACCGACGTTATGGCTGCCCTCCGAGGCAGAACGGAATGCGATCGCTGCAGCCGAACGCCGCGTTCGCGAGGCTGAACAATTGATTGCGCGCGAGGAGCGTGCAGCAGAGTCACGCTTCAACGGTTGGCTCACTCAGAATGCAGAATCGGTGTCATCCCCGGAGGAGAAAAAGCCAGCCGATTCCCCCGCGGCTCAAACGGATGAAGAAGACGTGGGAGATGTGAAGATGAGCGATCGACCGCATCGGCTGGTGTATGTAGATTTTGAAGGTGAGTTGCCGCGATCGACCGTTGCCGTTCCGGGTTGGGCGGGACAGGGCGTACAGCTCACAGGGGATGATGCGGTGGGGACCGGGGTGGGTGATTTTCGGCGTTATGACCCGTTCACCATTGCGTTGGCGATGCGGACCGAGAAGCATCCCGAGCGTGCAGTCGTGTTTCACCGTTCACTTGGCTGGACCGATGCCGGTAGCCGAGGCTACGAGTTGCTGCTGGAGGAGGGGCACCTCAGCATGGCTCTCGTGCACTTCTGGCCCGGCAATGCGATACGCATTCGAAGTCTGGAAAAAATACCACTTTCCAAATGGATGCATGTGGCGGTGGTATATGACGGTTCGAGTCGGGCTGACGGGTTGATGCTCTATGTAGATGGCAAGCCGTACCCGGTGGAGGTGGTTCGCGATAAGCTCACCAAAAAAATTGCCGGAAAAGACGGCGATCGGATGGTGCTCGGTGCCCGCGGACGCGACAGCGGTTTTCGTGGCGGACAGATTGACGAAGTTAAAATTTTTGACCGACAACTTTCGCCGCTAGAGGTCGACGAGCTGGCTGGGGGTGATCGATTGCAAAAGCTTTTAACGCAAGATCCAGAATCGCTTTCTCCAAAAGCTCAGCAGAGCCTGCGACAACATTATTTGCTATCTCAAGATGCGATTTATGGTGAAAGGCTTTCGGCCCTGCGGGATGCACGCGCCGAAGCGGCCAGTGCAGCCGATTCGGTGACCGAGATTATGGTGATGGATGAGATGCCCGAGGTGCGCACCACCCACCTGTTGGCACGCGGTGATTATGATCAACCGACGGACCGAGTGGCGGCAGCAACCCCCGAGATTTTGCCCACCTTTCCGGAAGATGCCCCACGCAATCGCTTGGGACTGGCTCGCTGGTTGACCGGCCCTACGCATCCGCTCACATCTCGTGTGGCAGTGAATCGATTCTGGCAACTCATTTTTGGCGAAGGTCTGGTGCGGACGCCGGAAGATTTCGGTACGCAGGGGCAACCTCCGACGCATCCCGCATTGCTCGACTTCCTGGCTGCCGAATTCATCGAAAGCGATTGGGATATTAAGCGTCTTGTTCGCATGATGGTCACCTCGGCCACCTACCGCCAGGGCACAAATTTCAACCCGAAGCTTGTGGAAGACGATCCGGAGAACCGGTTACTGGGGCGAGCCGGGCGACGGCAATTGCCAGCGGAGATGTTGCGGGACGCGGCACTTGCAATGGGTGGTTTATTGATTGATCGCAGGGGCGGTCCCCCGGTCAAACCCTATGAGGTGGCAGTCTCTTTTAAGCCGGTGAAGCGAGATCAGGGTGAAGGGCTCTATCGACGAAGCGTCTATACGTATTGGAAACGGACCGGACCGGCACCCGCAATGATGGCCCTTGATGCGTCGAAGCGCGATGTTTGTCGGGTTCGCAGACCGCGGACTCAGTCGCCTCTGCAGGCGCTGGTGCTGCTCAATGATCCGCAGTTCGTGGAGGCTGCCCGAAAACTGAGTGAGCGATTGCTCAGGGAATGTGATGTGGATGCGGTGGTGCGACGGATGTTTTTCGAGGTGCTTGGGCGCATGCCGACCGACGAGGAATTTGCAGTGCTGGATGATTTGTTTCAAACACAGCGCGATTATTTCGTGCACCATACCGATGAAGCAGAGTTAACTTTCATGACCGGCGATACCCCGCTGGATCCTGATTTGCCGGTCGCCGACGTGGCTGCTGGCAGTGTGCTGGCGAGTCTTCTGATGAATTTTGAGGGCTTTACGCGTTACCCGTGATACAAATGGGGTTCTAGGGTAAGCTGTAGATAAACAGAGTGTTATGCCACTGAAGGTGGATAGGAAAATGTCTGATCAGTTGCGTTGCTCGGGATATGCTCCGGAGCCTGTGAGCCGTCGCAGTCTCCTCGCGCAATTCGGTATGGGCCTCGGTGGCATGGCTCTAGCCGATCTTTTTCCCCGCGCCCATGCCGACTCAACGACTGAATCGACGGCCGAAGCATTGGCCGAAAAAAGTGCCGAATCAATCGCTCGGGTTGTCGGACCGGTGCCGCGGGCCAAGCGGGTGATTTTTCTGTTCCAATCGGGCGGCCCCTCTCAGATGGATTTGCTCGATTACAAACCGGAACTCAACCGTCGACACGGCGAGCAACTGCCAGAGGAGGTCCGCCGAGGGCAGCGGTTGACCGCCATGAGTGGTAATCAGGCAAGCTTGCCGCTGGTGGGGAGCCCGTTCAATTTTGCGCAATATGGTGAGAGCGGGAGTTGGGTCAGTGAACTGCTGCCTTACACGGCTAGCGTGACCGATCAGTTGTGCCTGATAAATAGTGTGCATACCGATGCGATCAATCATGGGCCGGCAATTACGTTCATTCAGACCGGCAGCCAGTTTCCAGGTCGGCCGAGTATGGGGGCCTGGCTGAGTTACGGATTGGGAGCCGAAAACAAAGATCTGCCCGCGTTTGTCGTTTTGGTAACGAAGAATAAAGGCGGACAGCCGCTGGTGGCGCGGTTATGGGGCAGCGGCTTTCTTCCGGCGAAGCACCAGGGCGTGCGATTCCGCAGCGGTAAAGATCCGATTCTTTATTTGGGAAATCCGGCCGGCATCGGCCGTCAGACGCGCGGCCGGATGCTCGCAGCGCTTCGGCAACTTCACGAGATGCAACAGGCTTCCCACCGCGATGCTGCAATCGATGCAAAGATCGCTCAATATGAAATGGCTTACCGGATGCAAGGCTCGGTTCCTGAAGTGGTCGATTTTTCAGACGAGCCGGAACACGTGCTTCGCTTATATGGCGACGATGTGAAGACGCCGGGCAGTTATGCGGCAAACTGTCTGCTCGCTCGCCGCCTGGCCGAAAAGAATGTTCGTTTCATCCAGCTATATCATCAGGGCTGGGATCAGCATGGAAATCTAGTGAAATCAATCGGGCGGCAGTGCAAGGAAACCGACCAGCCAACCGCTGCATTGATCACCGACCTGGCTCAGCGGGGTCTGCTGGAGGATACGCTGGTCGTGTGGGGCGGTGAGTTCGGTCGCACCAACTATTGTCAGGGGAAACTTGCCGGTCAACAGTTCGGTCGTGATCACCATCCCCGCTGCTTTTCGAGGTGGATGGCCGGTGGAGGCATCCGACCGGGAGCGACTCATGGCCAGACCGATCCGCTCGGTTACAACGTGGCAGAGGGCGGCGTTCATATCCACGATCTGCAGGCAACCATCTTGCATCTGCTTGGCATTGATCACAAAAAGCTGACCTTCAAATATCAGGGCCGGCACTTCCGCCTTACCGATGTGCATGGTGACGTAGTAACACCGATTCTGGCGTGATTCTGGCGTAATTACGGCGCATTCTTCGATGAACCGATCGATGAAAGATGCACGATGCACATCGGATGGGCACGCTGCGGCCTAGCGATTGGGCATGTCTGCCGCACCGTAAAAAATGATCAGCAAGTTTTCCCGTATTTCCGCGTTTGCGCGGTGATAACAATTGCTTGATATGGTGCTTGGTATGGATTTTGCTCTGTTGTCAGTCATGGCTCCGTTTATGCCGTTATGCAGTTCGATTGCACGTTCGCGACGGCTTAAATAGTGAGAATGCTAAAGGTAGGTAATTTTTTAAGTGATAAAATGTCGCATGTTTTTTGGAAAATGGGTTGCTACCATCCCCCTTTAGGGGCATACTTGCGGTATTGGTAGCGTTTGGGGGCAGGCTGACATCGGATGTTAGTACGTTTTTTCGCATTTTTAGGCGGAAACTTTATCGACTCACCCGTTGCAGGAGGATGGTGATCGATGTGCTCTCCGGGATCTGCTTGCCCGATTTATAGACTTTCCTGCGGCATAGAAGTCGCTCAGTACGCCATTAGGGCAAAGGGAGGGTAGCAGAATGAAATCAGGTTCTGGCCGAGGTCGCAAGAACAGTTCGGGTGGCCGTGCGGAGAATAACTTCTCGGGAATCCATCACCGCCGCGATAAGCGGTATCCCATGCAATCGTCGCGTTCGCTGGCCGATATTGAGGCCGCGCATCACGCGTCTGGTGAACTGGGCGAAGCAGCGGCAGATTTGGAACAAGTAGACGCTGAGTGGAATGAGGCGTTGATGCTTTGGCTGAGTTGGAACAGTACCTACGAAAAGGTCACTGCGAAAATGTGCAAGCCCGGGCAGAACGCGGTGAAGCTGGAGCGGATGATGGACGAAATGGACCAATTGAGAAGCCAGGCCATTGAAACCACCGAACGGCTGTTGGAGTCAGAAGTCGCCGTTTAGTGCGGTGTGAGCGAAGCTTTAACACCGGGCATACCCCCTGTGCCCGATACGCTTTCACCGTGGCCCCCAACCCCTTTTCCCACCGTTTTGCCCACCGCTTTTCTCACCTATGCCGGTTGCGTTGCTGTTACGCCGTTTACTGATTTCCCAGTTTCTCCTCGAGTGCATCGACCTCTTGCACCAGAACCCGGAGAAACGGTTCGACATCAGTTACCAAGCCCACCGTCTGCATCGACCCGCGATCTCCCAGTTTGATTACGGTGGATGGATTGATATCTACGCAGACCACACGCACTCGGGCAGGCAGCAGGTTTCCAACCGCAACGCTATGTAGTGTGGTGGCGATCATCAAGCAGAATTCCACATCCCGGACTGCACTCCGCATCGCCCGCTGCGCCGCGAGCGCATCGGTCATCACCTCTGGCAGTGGGCCATCATCACGAATACTTCCCGCGAGAAGATATTCGACGCCTTGTTGCGTGCATTCGTACATGATTCCGCTTTGCAGAATGCCATCTTCAACGGCGGCCGCAATGCCTCCAGCCCTGCGGATCCGATTGATGGCACGCAAGTGATGTTCGTGTCCCGCTTCGGCCAAGTCACCCTGCTGTAGGAAAACGCCTAACGAGGTTCCGAACAGGGCGTGCTCGATATCGTGTGTGGCCAGGGCATTGCCGGCAAAAAGTTGATCGACGTAACCGCCACGGATCAGTTTGCAAAGGTGTTTGCCACTGCCGGTATGCACGATTGCCGGGCCCCCGACCACAAGCGTCTTTTTGCCTGCTCGGCGATTCTCAACCATTTCCTGTGCGATTTTTCGAATCGCAACACCTTTCGGTTTCTCGGTCGATACGCTGCTGTTCATGAATTCAAAAGACTGGCCCTTGCGACCTTGGTCGTGTGGAAAGACTCGCACCCCGGCATGGCCCACCACAATGAGCATTTCGGGCGTGACATCCGACATTGGCACGCATCGCGCCGCGCGGGTGTCACGGTCGATCACAATTCCGCAATCCATTTCCTGTTCATCCACTGCGATCCAGTCGCCGTCGAGTCGGACTTCGGTTTGCTGATTCGTGGTGCTATAGAAGCCTTCGGGGAACGCCCCCTCCATGTCACACGCCTGCAGCCGGGCATCCTGCATATCGGTGGGGACTGCACCGTGGTCACGAATGGCTCCGAGAATGTCGTCGAGAATCTCGGCAGAGTCGGCCATGATATCGATCAGGGCATAACTCGGGTCATTTCTCTGTTGTCCGATTGCAATGTCTTTGATGCGGAACTGTCCACCCGAAGTCGTGACGCGATCCAGGATTTTCGGCAGCAGCAGGCTGTCAATGATATGCCCTCGAACTTCGACCTCCTCGACGGCCTGTTTCGGGGTGGTATCCGATGATTCCATGACGGTGTGATTCTTTCCGCTTTCAGTAAAGCAAATTTAGCCTCAAGGTTTTTGTGCCAGAGGTTTGAGTTTGATTAATTGAAAATTCCGCAGGGCGGCAGAGGTGTTCCAGGTTGCAATACCCAGCGGTCGCAGTGGGGTCTGCTCCCACCAGATATCAAACGTATGATCTTTAATCGGCACTTCAAAGATCTTTTTCTTGTCGATCCAACCGGTGATAATACCCTCGGCGACCCGCAATCGGATTTTATACCAACGGTTCTGTTCAAATTCCATATATTGTGTGGTGCTGTTTTCGATGGCGCTGAGCCCATCCAGGTTCGAAAGCCCGACTGCCGTACCGCCCCAGCCACCGACAATCCATGAACAGTAATCCTGCCCGACCGGAAAGGTCAACCCGTAAAAGAAGTCGGAGCCACCGGTCCGTTTAGCTTCACAGCAAACTTCATATTCGGTCCGCGGAACCGCCTGCTTGAAACGGATGCCGGTGGCAGGGGTGCCCTCCGCAAGATGCAATTCGTTTTGTTGCATTGATACGGTGCCGTGGTCGTCAAACATTCCCTGCTCGGGAATGTCCCAGTCGCGCAGTACCATGTTCTTCGGCGGCACATTCTTTTTATTCGGCTCGTCCTTCGGCGGTTCGCTGCCGTCGGCGACCGTTTGTGTCATGCTCGTCGCCATAGTCAAGGCGAAGAGCATTAGTGCGGGTGCGGACAGTGCGAGTGCGGACTTGATCGAGGGCCGAGAGCCAGTGTCGTATTGGGGCATGGAATGTCTCGTTTCGTCCGAGTACTTGCGCCACAGGGTATCCGGTGACCTATCTTCGGGGCAGCAAAGACTGTATTATAGGGGGTTTAAGTGACACACAATGGGTCAAGGGGCTGGTTGGGGCAGTGTCGCGCGGGCGCATATTGCGGCCGACTTGAGGATCGCCTTGATCGGGCTTTCTGTCGATGTGACCGCGGTGACTCGAAAGAAAAAAGCAGAACTATAAAATACGCGGAGGATTGTCAGACGTGACAAGCGAGGAAGAAGAACAGACGATGGATGACCGTTCGGAACAGGGTGCAGAACAAGACCACTGGGGCGGCTTGGCCTCTGAGTTGGGCGCGGAAACAGCCTCGCCGATGAGTGGCCCCGAGCAACCTACTGTGGCGGAGGATTTACCGGTCGAGTTTGACGCGGTTCCTTCGACGGCAAAGATGCCGGAGTCTTCGGGTGGAGATTGGGGCGGTTTGCTCGAAACCCTTGGGGTAGCGGCAAGCGATTCAGGTGAAGTTTCACCCAATGAGGCAGGTCGAGATAACGAGGAAAACCAAGATAAACCATCGGGCCGTTCGCGTCGGCGACGGGGTAAGCGCGGTGGACGGGGGCGTGGCCGCGGGCGAAGTGCAGAAGCCGAAGCCACTTCCGAGGCAGTCACCGAGGGCGCCGAAATTGCGGCGCTCGGGGCCGATGTCGAAGCGATTGAATCGGTGGTTGAATTTACAGTTGAAGTCGATTCGATTGAGATCGAAACGGTCGAGGAAGTCACCGAGACCTTAGGTGATGAGACGGTGGATGCAGGGGCTGAAGAAAATCCTGCGGAGGAGGAATCGCGACCACGTCGCCGCCGTCGCCGCGGTGGTCGTCGGTCCCGGGGACGCAGGAATGAGAATGCAGGCGATGAAGGCAAAGGTGCAAGCGACGAGGACGTTGCTGCTGCAGATGCCGATGCGTCGGATGCGGGTGAGGCCGATGGTGGCGACGACGAATCGGGTGAGGGCGGTGATCGATCCGGTCGGCGTGGGGGACGCAACCGTAATGTTGTGACTTGGGACGAATGTATTGGCGTGATTGTCTCGACCAATCTGGATTCCCGCTCAAAAAATAATGGCAACGGAGAGGCAAGAGGAGGTCGCGGCCAAGGTCGCGGTGGCAAAGGCAGTGGTGGCGGAAGCGGCGGCGGTCGAGGTCGCTCGCGCCGCGGACGGGGCGGTAGTCAAAATCGAGGAGGTGGAGAGGGTTCCTCCCCACGCGGCGGTCGCGGTCGGGGCCGATCGCGCAAACGGGAAGACGCAGACAAGCCGAGTGAAGGCCAAGCGGCGAGTAATCAGACCGCCGAAAACAGTAGCAGCGGTGGTGATACGGGCGGCGGAGAAACTGGCGCGGCGAGCGGCAGCGAAAGCTGAATTTCGCTCGGAATTTCGGCAAACTCTCGGTCAGTCTTAGGCCCGAGGGCCGTTGCGGCGGATTATCGCGATAAACGCCGAGCGATCCAACTGTTCCAACTGTCCAAAAACACTTGGCCTGATGGCCTTAGATGAAAATGGCCTTAGAAGAAATTGGATCCGTGCTGTCGCGCTCGCGATACTCTAACGCATTAACGCCATTAACGCATTGCAATTTCGCGGGCCAGCGGTCGCAGCACGTTATCCATCACATGGTTCTCGATCATTTCTTCGCAGGTGCGATTCAAACGGAACAGTGACTCAACGTAGGTCGATTCCGGGTCGAGGCTGCCATATTGCCGAGCGGTCACATAGACACTCAGTTGCTCTTCCGGGAACTCACCGGTTCGCACCTGAAACGCGTTGGTTCGCGTTTCGATATTCATGCGACACTGCATTCGGCAATCTTCATCGAGAGCGAGCGTGAGCGACGGTTCGTAATTGATGACCTGGCCTCCCATCTGTTCGGCCATGTTTTCCAGCGGTGCACTGATCCCCAAGGCGTCAGCAACCAGTCCATTGTGGTTGCCTCGGTATGTGAAGTCGAATCCGAAAAGCAGATCGAGTGCCTCACAGTCGAGTGTGCTGACCGAGAGCATGTAAGGTGCAAGGTCAAGGATCAGGCGATGCTGCGCGAGCGCTTCATCCAGCGAGGGGGGATTCACAAATCCCGAGCAGATTCTTCGCTGATCGACCGTCGCCCAGCGATAGTGCCCCTGTCCCTTGTCTTCCTCTAGCACAAAGTCGCCCTTGTCGCGGCAATAAAAGTTCCGCATCGAGGGATATTGTTTTTGAATTCGTCCGAAAAAGTCGAGAATCGACTCCCGATTACTCGGTAGTGGCATCTCGGTGTTGAGGGTCATGTTGACGTAAAAATCGTCGCCGAACGAACCGAAAGGATTCATGACGGAACTTCCTATGGTGTGAGTCAGGGAGTTCGTTGGTCGTCAACCAACGTGTGATCTTCTTGGTGACCACGGCAGGACAAGGTAGAATCTTTCCGCCACATCCGCAAGCTTATCAAGAAACCGTTTTCCATGCCAGTAGATTGCCAAAAGCTCATGATTCTGGACACCTGTTTCGGATTTTTAGGGCTTGTTTTTAAGGGATCCACGGTTGTTCATCTCTCATTGGGCCATAATACACGGCCCGAGTTGATCGAGGCGATGTGCCGCCCCGCCCCGCAGGGTAACGAGCAAATTGACGTCGAGAATGTGCGCCGGTCACAGGCATCGACTCGCAGGCTTATCGACCGCGTTTATCGGTATACGGAGGGTGAGGTGGAAGAGTTTTTTGATGTCGATTTAGACCTCTCGGGGCTATCGACCTTTAGTCTCCGCGTGATTACGGCGTGCCGGCAGATTCCCTATGGCGCAACAGCCACCTATGCCTCGCTTGCCGGTCGGGCCGGATCGCCAGGTGCAGCGCGTAGCGTCGGCACGATCATGGCAAAAAATCGCTTCCGCTGCTCGTGCCCTGCCATCGGGTGGTGGCAGCTGGCAACCGCTTGGGCGGCTTCTCAGCGCGTGGCGGCACGGACCTGAAGCATCGGCTGTTGGCGATGGAAGCGGCAGCATGCGGGGTGCCGCTGACAATCGGTACATGAAATCCTGTATGCGCCGAAGTGCACCTGACTGTGGTTAGCGGTGAAGGCGGGAGGATAGAAAAATGTGGGTCGGGCGAGTATTCTCTCGGTCAGTGTCAATAAAGGTTTTCGGGAAAAGAAATATGCTTCATCGCGTCATTTGTTACTTTAGTTTGTTGCTGCCTGTTCTCGGTGTTCTGTGTGCGCTATGTATTGTTCAGCCGCTTACTGCGGAAGAGTCGCAGCATCAAACAGCCGAAAACTCGCCTCTGCCGAACATTGTGTTTGCCATTGCCGACGATTGGGGCTGGCCGCATGCCGGCAGCTATGGCGACAGGGTCGTGCAAACGCCCAACTTCGATCGCGTGGCCACACGTGGCGTGCTTTTTACCCATGCCTACGTCTCCTCGCCATCCTGCACCCCGAGCCGCAGTGCCATCATCACGGGCCAGGATTTTTTCCGCCTTGGCGCTGCCGCGAACCTGCATAGCGACTGGCCGACGGGCCGCCACGGGGAGTATCCGGCGATCCTCGAAAAAAGCGGATATTTTGTCGGCACTTACCGCAAGAGTTGGGGACCCGGTAACGGGCAGCCGGCCGGGCAGGCTTATAAGAGTGTCGACTCGTTCTTTGCGCATCGGCCGAAGGGGAAGCCATTCTGTTTCTGGTTCGGTGCCTCTGATCCGCATCGAGATTACCAGGCCGGTACCGGCAAAGCGCGGGGCATGGATTTAGATGCCGTGCATCTGTTCGGTCACTATCCCGACCACGAGACGGTCCGCTCGGATGTGGCCGATTACTACTATGAGGTCGAACGCTTTGATCGCGAGTTGGGCGAACTGCTCGACCGGCTTGCGAAGATGGGCGAGCTTGAAAACACGCTCGTGGTGGTGACCGGCGATCATGGCATGCCGTTTCCCCGCTGCAAAGCCAATCTCTACGACAGCGGCGTACACGTGCCGCTGGCCATTAGTTGGCCGGCCAAGGTGCCGGCGGGGCGGGTAATCGATGATTTCGTTTGCCTGACTGATGTTGCACCGACGTTTTTAGCGGCTGCCGGTTTGAGCCGTGTGCCCGAGATGACCGGCCGGTCGCTGTTGCCGCTGCTCGAGTCAACAAAATCGGGCTGGGTCGAATCGCAGCGCGATCATGTGGTGGTGGGGCGCGAGCGGCATGTTCCGGCCCAGGAATCGGGCAATCCGGGCGGCTATCCGGCCCGCGCGCTGCGGACGAAAGATTATCTCTATATCCGCAACTTTGCCCCCGACCGCTGGCCAGCCGGCACGCCGGACCATATGGCGGCCTATGTGGATAATGGTTGGCTCGGCGACTGCGACAACTCGCCTACCAAAACCTATCTCTGGCAGCACCGCGATGACCCGGCTGTGAAGGCAAAGTATGACCTCTGTTTTGCCAAGCGTCCGGCCGAGGAGTTGTATGATTTAAAGCGCGATCCGGAACAGCTTCATAACGTGGCATCGGATCCGGCATTCGCCGCCGAGAGAAAGCGGCTAGCGGCCGAGCTTGATGCAGAGCTCGTTGCCCGCCGCGATCCCCGTGCCCTCGGCGGTGCCGAGGCATTCGACAAATTTCCGTATCACGGTGGCAGCCCGCGGTGGCCGTTTCGTTAGAGGTTCTGTTTCCGTTTTTTGATTGCGTGAAAGAGGAATTGATGATCGCGCGTGAAGAGATGCAGATAGCTGAGGGCAACCACCCCCACCGTGCCGAGTGCCGTGGCTGAGGCGATCAGAAACATGATCATGATCTGATATTTCACC
>JAYZMM010000061.1:0-27382 GCA_036153155.1 Planctomycetota bacterium | reverse complement strand
AGGTGCGATTCATCTTTTCCAATCCTCCAAAAAGGTACCCAAAAAAGTAGGAGTTGACATCTAACAACAGTTGCCGTCTCGGCATCCCTCTCCTGCCCCGCCGACTGGACGGCGTTTGTCGGGGACAGCAACCCCCAAGATTAAAAGTCGCAAAAGCGAGGCAACCGGAAGATGTACCGGTTACGTCATGTTTAGCGGTTTTTTAATCTAGGCGGGTAAAATAACATGGTGTTTTTTATTGTCAAGAAGCCATTTAGGCAAAATAAGTCATATGAGAAAAATTAGTAGTTTGAGGCATCTGTATATGCTTCCATAAACTCTACCCCATATTGCTTACAGGGAGCTTACATCACAATGTTTTTCTAGAAAAAATCAGAAAAATGGGAAATTTTTTCCAATTAGGTTGGGTTTACTGCCAATATCCAGTCCCATTTTCTGGCGGCTTTGGAATCCTTCGGTGTTTTCCCCCGAAGGCTTTTTGGCGACTTTCCCGGCACAATGCTCAGTGTGGCGTCACAGTGTGGTAAAGGGTTTACCGACTAGCAGGGCGTTATTTGCCCTTAGTTGCCACAGTGGCAGGGGTCAAAAGGAGCTTTAGACCCACACAGCGGTGAGGTTGCCGGGGGAATACCTGGCTAGATCGCAGTCAGCATTGCTGCGCAATGGATTGAAACTTGGGTGGGACTTGGGAAGGTAATAATGGCTTTGAGACGACCACTCGAAAAGGCAGCTTGAGCATGACTAGGCACCAGCCCCAAAGAAATTATTTATACCAATGAGATAATTGGGGTTATCCTAATTGTCTTCTTTGTCGTTCCGCTTCTTTCCACCCAACAGTGCCTTATCATCGTCCTGGTTGTCGTCATCGCCTTGTCCCTTTGAATTGTCTTTTTCTTTATTTTTTTTGTTCTGCATTCCCAGGTCAAATGCGTTGCTGATTCGGTTGAATCTTTGAGTCTCTCTTTGGTCCACCACCGAAGCGGTGTTTCTCAATTGAAATTCCCCGTTCGCGTCTAGAAATAAAAGATCACTCATCCCCATCTGCTCTGAAGCGGGAGCCTGGGAGCGGACATCGACCAACAAGAATTCGGCATCCAGGGGATCGTCGCCTTGAGTCAGCTTTTGTGCGAGGCCGTCAATCTTAAAGGAACTCTCCCCAGCGAGTGCACCTTCAGCAACCATTCCACCTTGCGGTAAGGTTAATTGGCTGATCAGCAGTCCGCCGTCAGATCCGTTGGGAGTTTTGATGATTACGGTAGCTTCTTTTTTTGTCGGTTCGGGTACTACCGCTGCGTAAACCTTCGGCAGCGGGGGAATATAAACCGGCGAACTCTGTTTACTCCAAGGTAATTTTTGATCCGGTATGAATCTTGATTTGCGGTGCGCTGGGTCCCGTAAAATGCGCGACGGTTTATTGTGGTTAGGATTTTCAAGCAACAATTGAACCTGATAAACATAGGTCTTTCCCGGTTCCACATCAAAATCAAATAAGCGAAGAAGTTGATTTTTATCGACTAATGAATCAGTCTTCTGTCTATCTTGTTGATTTTCTTTAGTCGAGTCAGCTTGATTGGCCGAACCCTGCTCTGCTTCCTTATTAGGGGGATTAAAAAAATCAGCGAAACTCTCAGCACGATTGACCAGGGCAACCCCTTCCTTTGTGGGTTTGTCGCCTCTTATCGAACGTCGATTCAAAACCCGATTGTCATCTCGCCCACGGTTTTTTTGTCGTCCCTCATCGATATTTTCTCCAAGTTTCGCAAGCGGAACATCTGGATGTGTTGCCCATTGATGCCAATTAATGTAACCCAACGGGCCGAGTGGCGTTGTCAGTCGAGGATGCACATAGCGCGAATCCACCAATTCACCCGCTCTAGCAGCCCAGCGATCGTGCTGCAACGGATTGAGTTTGCCAAGTGCGGTTTCCGCAACCGCCACTTCTTTCCCTGCTAATTGAGGCGTCCATTCCCATTGTAAATCAGGTTTCGCCCAATCAAGATTTTTGCCCCATTCATTGTCTTTTGTTAATTCAATCCTCTTGATACGCGCCAATAAATAATTTGGCACATCCTGCAGCGGTTGATATTCCTCTGCTTCCTGGTACGTGCGCACATAAAGCAATTTTTGTTTTTTTAGGGGGATAAGCGCTGTGATAGCAGCCCAATGTTTGATTTCGGCCGTTGCACCTTTCGGGGCGATTTGGCCGTCAAAATCATCACGTGCCAGAGAGACAGAGTTATCCTCAACCGCAGGAACTGTTTTATCGGGCATCTCTGCATCCTCCCCGACTTGTTGCGCAGCGATCCAAAAAACTCCACTACCTCCCTCCACCCAAATATCTTCCGCGGGAAGAAATTTGGGCCAAGTTCTTTTCCGTAGTTTTTGCGATTCGATTCCCACAAGCGATTTGAAACTATATTTTTCATCTTCAATTGGTTTACTTGCTTCTTCCACTTGAGCGGCAAAATCAGGAATTTCATCGGCCGATCCATCCCAATCTGATTGATTGATCAAGTCTTCCATCTGTTCTGCTTTAGCCGAAAGCTCTTCAGCGTTTTGTTTTGGATTAACGGAAAGCCTTCCCATTGCGTTGTAAACCAAAAATGCGAAGAGCATGATCGCCGCAGCGAGGCATATTTTTTCAAGGTGGAGAATCAGCCATTGTTTCGCGCCACCGGAGTTGTTCCCACTGGAGATTGCAGGGCCGGTATTTTTTTCTTCTACATCTTCGATCACCGCATCTGACGGTGGATCCGATTTTGATTTTTTGCGGAAAGAAAATTTGGGTAATTTCATGACAATTTTTTCTATTTCGCAACCGTTTCATTATTTCCCACTCGGGCGGATGCTGTCTCGGTCTCGGTTCCGGAAACATCTTTTGCTAGATAAGCAAAACCCCACAGTTCAACTAAGGTCCCGCGAAGGTTTTTCTCTTCGGGTTGTGCGGAACCCTCTTTTTTTGTTTCTGTTGCAGTGCCCCTTGTTCCACGGCCTCTTCGCGAAGTTCTGCGGGTTGTCTCCGGTTTCGCGGTTTTGACAACTTGCAGAGAGGGTTTGTGCTGAAAACGAATACCTTCAAGGATCATTGGAAAGGGCGAATTGGCTAAGGAACGTAAAAAAGATTCTAAAAATTCAACTTGCATTTGAAGTCGAATACGAAAAGCGATCACGTTATAGCCATCAAGGTTGATCGGCTTCTCGATCATGGTGCGGAGTTGAGGCTGTAATTTTGGTGGCGGCTTTTTGGCACTATTTTTTTTACCGATCGTTTTGGATGGTTTCTTCTTATCCACTTGTTTGTTTTCGCTGGCCGGAGCGTCTTCACGAACCATCCAAGCTGTTTCATCAATACTCTCTGCGGCTTCCTGGAAAACCGCAGTATCGTTAATCGCAAAGATCGGTAAATCGAAACGATCCTCGGCAACGGCGTTGGTTTGTTGAATGGCGGCGACCAACGCCTCGTACACCCAGAGGATCTGCTGAAATATCTTGCAGTCTTTCTCTGCTTTGATGTCCTTTTCGTTGACACTTTGCTTTAGATTTTTAAAGTCGACCTCATCCCAGAAAATGCCAGCATCATCTGGTCCATCGGCCGTATCCAGCATGATTCGATACCGATCGATCTCTTCACGGGCCGCATCGATATAGTCAGCCACCGTTTCTGGCGTCCATCGATTTTCATTAATCTCCGCTTTACTGTCTGGATGAAGTGTTTGAGGCCAAGTTTGTGCGTCACTCTGCACGTCGCGAATGTTCCTCAATGCCAATTCACCATTCTCGGAGAGTTTTTGAGTCAATTCACGACGTTTACTTATCCATTTGTCATTAGGAAAATTCTCACCACCACGACTTCTACTTTTATTTTTCAAATCTGCGAACTGCCGCTCGATACTACTTTTGTTTTTTTTAAAGGAATTCTCCAACTCTGCCGTCCCTGCATTCCAGGCATAAAACAATGCAGCTACCGCCACCAAAATCAAAACCCAAAAATGATATTGTTTTATTTTCAGTAAATAAGGCTTGAGTTTATCCATGAGATTATTGATTGTTATGAGGTTTAAATTCGCAGAATATGTCTTCTGTCATCAATCCCTACTGCCCGTTATGGTTTACTCGATTTTTCAGGTTGCCACGCAAATTGAACCACAAACTGATACTGTGTGAGCGGACTTTTTTGATCGACGTCAAATGGTGAAATTACCTTTTGCTCTTTAGCCTCATATACCAGCGGATGGCTGATACCGATGTCAGAGGTCGGGTGATCACTCATTTCACCTTCGGCGTTCGGCAGCGAAACATCTCGCTCCTGAAGATTGTGAACCAACGTTCTTTGCACGAATTGTTTACCAGAACCGTTGGTCGGTGAGTCATGAAAGTGATATCCTGTAAGCTGCACCACATAGCCAGGACCTTTCGGCGGTCCACCCGGAGAACGATTTTTCTCCGGTGCCGGTAACTCAATATCATCAGACTCGGTGGTTGAAATGCCCCCAAGAGGTGAAGCACGTTGCTCTGCTCCACCGCCAGTGTTTTTGATCACCAGCGGGAACACGTTTTCTTCATACCGGGCTTTATTTTGGGCAGAGTACCACTTTGCAAGATTGGGAACTTTCCGAACTCGAAAATCAGTGATCCAGACATCCATGCGATCAGAAGTGTCAATGTTTTGTTTATCATTCAGATCAACGGGTGGGGTCGGCTGTACTGAAAGGACTTCCGAATTTTCAACCTGCTCCTGCTTTGCCTCAGACTCAGTTTTTTCTTCCCCGCGACGGGTTCTTTTAGGAGCCTCATTTTCAGACGCAATAATTGTACGATTGCTTTCGTCAGGAAGGCACTGATAAATTGCCTGGCATAGATTGAGATAGTCATTTCGGCGACCGAAAACGGATATTTTTTGCTCTAATTTATCCTTCTGGGAATTAAATTCTCCCAATGCATCTTCATACTGACGCTTTAAATCATCCGCTTTTCGGGTGACCGCCTTTGCTTTCTGGGATGCCGACTTCCATTTGCTATCCGAATCAATTTGTACCTGTGACCAACTCCACCAAAGTACCATAAAATTAATGAGGCAAGCCAATCCAAGAAGGGTTGCAGTGGCAACCGCCCACGGTTTTTTTTGATCGATAATCCGTTCCCAAACCAGTTCTTGGGGTACTAAATTAGTACTGATTGCTGATTTGGATAGACCTTGAATTGCAAGTCCATAGGGAACTGCAAATGCTGATAGGTGATCTTCGAAGGCCGGAGATTGGGTGACTGCTGAGGAAGTCAGGGATCGGATCTGATTAAGATGTTCTACCTCATAACCCAGATTCTTTTTCAGATACCGCTCCAAGCCTGGTAGCTTGAATGAATTTCCGATACCCAGCACACGACTAATTTTCGCCTCTTTGTCGAGGCTCTGAAAATATCCGATAGACCTTTGAATTTCGGTCAACAAATCCTTAAAAATCGGCCGCATTGCTTGATAAATCGCCTTCGGATCATCCGCCTTGGTGGCGTTACGCTTCAGATGTTCCGCTTTGGCGTAGGTCAGTTGCAGTTCCTTGACCAGAGCTTTCGTGAAATGACTTCCCCCTAGGGGTACGTTCCGTTGCCAGACTCGAAAACCATTGGTGATTACCAGATCAGTCGATTCAGTGCCAATTGATAATACAATCACCGATTCTGGGGGATCGTCCGTGTCATACCCTGAAGACCAAACTTCGGGATCAATCTGGTCGAAAGCGATAAAATTATAGATAGCCAGCGGTGTCAATTGAACGATATCAATATCGATCCCTGCCTCTTGATAAGGAACGATTTCCTGAAAAACCTGATCCCGCTTCATGGCAAACAGGCCGATTTCTGCATCTAGCGCAAATCCCTCTTCCTCCATGCCACCGAACATTCGCTGAAAATCCCAAATCACATCCTCTAAATCAAATGGGATTTGCTGGTTGGCTTCATAACGGACAATGTCGGGAATCTTCTTGACTTCCACGGGCGGCAGCTTGATGAATCTGGCGAGGCCGCTTTGCCCGGAAACCGAAACGGCAATCTTCGTACCCCGAACATCATTGCGCGACAGAAACACCTTCAGGGCGTCCCTCACGATTTCCTCTGGTTCGGCTTCAGGTTGTGAGAGAATTTTGGGATACTCAATGTAGTCAAAAGCTTCGGCTACAATCTTGCTAGGTTCATCTTCACTGGCAACGCAGCGAAGGGCTTTGATCGCACACTGCCCGATGTCGATCCCCCAAGTTGGGGTTACCTTTGCCATCCCACAACCTCTTTCTCTCTGTTCATTTTTCCCGAGGTAAATTCCCCCGCGAAATCCACCCGTCGCCACAGTCAGACCCCAACAGAGTCACCGCAGCAAAACACGAGTCCCCAAAAACCTTCCTTTTACCAGTCTAGTGGGCGCATCAAAAGGATGCCAATAAAAACCCCTCTTTTGAGGTATCACACAAAGTCTATTTGCCTGTGTCTGAGATGGTAAATAGAAACCATCATCGTTTTCCAAGCATCTGGCTAAACCAGGGGCACGGATTTAGCCTCATCCGGAACCTTATCACCGCAGCGTGGTCACGATGACCACCGCAGATTCACCGCCGTCATAGACGACTTGTTTTCTGACGAAGTACACAATCTAAAACAAATGCTCTAAGTCTCATGCATTGGAATAAGGCATCAGAATCGCCTTGCTTTCCACCCCGTCAAGTGGTGAAAATCCTGAGTCGACTACGTTCTTTCCCAACGATGTCACGTCGCGAAAATATGCATCATCCGGACGCTTTGCTTCAATGCGATTTCGCGCCTCCCGGCAAAATATATCCGCAGCTTCTTGCACGAGTGGATCAGCTTGCCGACCTGCATAGAGACTCGTACAGAGAATCGTGAGAAGACTTTGAATATTCGCGGACAAGTCTGCCATTCGACATTGGCGGTCTGCCAAAGCGAGTTGATGTTTTCGCATGGTACTACTGATTGTGGATGGCATACTCTGCAACGCGTTTGCAGCATACTCGGCATGCTTTCTAAGCAGCATCGGCATTTCCGGAAGATGCATCCCACGCTTGAAACTCATCTTTTCGCGGATCATCCAGGATGCATACGGAGCCATGGCGGATTTCAACGCCCAAAGGTGAGCGGGGTTGGTAAGTCGAGGTTTACGTATACCGGCTGCCTGCAGTGCTCTTCCGATCGGCTCAAAAAACTGCGTACCGTGATTTTTGACCAGTGATTTGAAGAATGCCATTCCTAGCATTTCTCCTTCCCCTTCATAAATACATGGCGCGAGGTATTCATGGACATTATCTCCAAAGAGGTGCCCATGAAGAAAACTTCTTCCGCCATGCGTCTTCATCAAGAGTTCAATCGCCGCCTCCTTTTGAAGTTCACTACCAAGAATTTTTGCAATAATGCACTCCATTTCGCCTCGATACCCCTGGTCAATCAAACCGCTACACCAGGCGACCATTGCATCACAGGCAATGATCATGCCGGCGATCCGACCCAGGCGACGCTGCACAAGTTCCCGTGATGAAATCGCTTGCCCGTAGGTTTCACGGAACTTTGCCCAAGGAATCATATTGGCCATCATCAGCCGTAAAGTACCCGCTGCGGTGGCACACAGCGCGACGCGCCCCAAATTCAATCCGTGGTAAGCTATTGTCAGCCCATCCCCTTTCGCGGGGCGCAATAAATTTTCTGCCGGCACCTTGAAGTCGTTAAACACAATACCCTGATTGAATGTGTGTCTCAGTGCATAGAGGCCGTATTTTTTCAGGTGAAAAGAATTACTCTCCTCGATGGGCAAATCGACAATTAAGACGGCCGGTTTTTCTTCGATCAGGCAAACCAGACCAATAGTGCGACCAGGAACCACATTGGTAATGAAGAGCTTTTCACCGCTGACGTGATAGTGATTTCCCCGCAACTCGGCACGCGTTCGTAATGCAGTAAGATCCGAACCAGCGCAAGGTTCGGTTAAAGCAAACGCCGAGAGCTTGCTTCCATCAGCCAGGGCAGGAAGATAACGCGATTTTTGATCAGCGGTTCCAAAAGTACGAACTGGATCAACGGCACCGATGCACCCATGTACGCTCGCCAGACCGGCCACCGTGGGTTCATGCAGGGCCATGGTGGTGAGAAATTGCGAAAATGCGGAGAATGATGAGCCACTCCCACCATATTGGGAATCCACTAGCAACCCCCAGTAGCCAACCTCTGCCAGGGAGTCAAAAACAGTTTGGGTAATTTTACCGTTAGAATCATACAGCGAACCTGCATCACGGCACTGCCGAACGACTTCAATGCTTTGATCCATTACCGTTTTGACTTGATCTGAAACCGTCACGGACCGACTTGTGAATAAATCGCAAGGAGGTTGTTTTTCCCAGATTGCCCGATGAGCTGGGCTATTTACTGTCTGATACTGGGGTGCAAACAGAGCCTCTACTTGATCGTCGGCTTCATCAATAACCCCTGTCCGCCGCGCTTCCTCAGCACTCTTGCCACCAAGTTCCAGGGCAGTTTCCGCGAATGATTTATGCTCTTGCTCCGGATGGGGGAAATCGGCAGAACCGTTAGATTTTTCACTCATAGATTTCACGTATTGTTCGCTTAACCAATACGTGCTCCTGTTGCTCTTAAAGATTTATTCACATTAGTGTCAGTCTCGCAGTTTTAATTATTACCCTACGAGTTAATATTTTCAAAAATTGTCGCGATGCCTTGTCCGACACCGATGCACATCGTTGCAAGGCCATAGCGAGCCTGTCGCGCAAGCATATTGTGAATCAATGTGGTAGCGATCCTAGCCCCACTTGCACCCAGGGGATGTCCTATCGCAATTGCGCCACCAGAAACATTCACCCGTTCGATATCCATGTCAAGCATGTCGATGCAAGCTAGAGCCTGAGCTGCAAACGCCTCATTCAGTTCGATTAAATCAATATCACTGAGCGATAAATCTGCTCTTTGAAGCGCTTTTTGCGTGGCGGGAACTGGTCCGGTTCCCATCACGCAAGGATCAACCCCAGCAATCGCCGTTGCCACAATTCGTGCAAGTGGTCGCAAACCCAACTCATTTGCCGTATCCTCAGCCATTATTAACATTGCTGCGGCACCATCGTTTAAGGGTGAACTATTCCCAGCAGTAACTGTGCCCATCCCGGGCATAAATGCCGGTTTTAATTTTGCCAGCGCTGCTTGATTGGTGTCTTTTCGGATGGACTGATCGAAATCAAAAAGTGTTCGTTCACCTGTCTCATTTTTCCCCCAAATGGGCACGATTTCCTCTCGGAAATGTCCATCTGCTGTTGCTTTGGCAGCTAACTCATGACTGCGGAGCGCGAAATCATCTTGCGCTTTTCGTGAGATAGAGTGCATTTGTGCCAGAAATTCCGCGGTGACTCCCATCATCAAAGCACCTTTGCTGGTCCGTCTAAAAAGTTTGGGGTTTATGTCGAAGTCTTTGTCCATCGGAATATGATGCATGTGCTCAACGCCTCCGACAATCTGCACATTTTCAAAACCCGACATAATGGCATGAGCACCTTGATTCACTGCTTGAAGACTGCTTCCACAGAGCCGATTGATTGTCACGCCACCAGTTTCCACAGAGAGACCTGATAACAAGGCGATATTTCGGGCGACGCAGAAACCTTGTTCGCCCTGCTGCTGGGTGTTGCCCATCAAGCAATCTTCAATTTGTTCAGGCTCCACACCCGATTTTTCCACCAATCCTTCGACCACCGCCGCCGCTAGATCATCCGCTCGAACATCGCGAAAAAAACCGTTTTCAGAATGCGCGCGTCCCACAGGAGATCGCACGCACTCCACAACAACTGCGCTTTTCACCGTTAAACCCCTTGCTGTTAAAAACTGGCTCTCGATGCCATCTTAATTCCCTATTCTATCTGCTCGCTTCGGAAAAAGGCGAACAGAATGCACATATTACACGATCTAGCCGAGTAAACTATTTGTTTGTTGTTCAAATGGTATAAATGTTAATGCCTAACTTTCGCCGTGCCCTGTAATTTGCGCTCGCCGTAGTAAAAATATTGCGTGAGAGGAAAGAATCAATGCAGTCGGCGGGGATCATTCTCTGTGGTGGAAAAAGTCAGCGGATGGGATGCGCAAAGGCACTATTACCATTTGGCGATGAAGTGCTTCTTCAACGTATGACTCGGATTTTATTAGAGGTCTTACAACCGCTCATTGTCGTCGCATCGCCGGGACAATCGCTTCCTGATTTGTGCGCAGGGATTGAGGTCGTATACGATAGGCACCCCAATTGCGGACCCCTTGAAGGTTTGGCTGCAGGCTTGCGATCTGTACCTCGGGGCAGAAGCAGTGTATTTGTCACCGGTTGTGACACACCGTTCATCACACCCATGTTCGTGGAGCGGATTCTCAGTTTGCTTGAGGACTATGCGGTGGCGGTTCCCAAAGCGGATGGTCGTTATCACCCTCTTTGCGCTGCATTTAACACGAATGCATTAACCTACATTGAGACAATGCTCGCCGCAGGGGAAAGACGTATGGGACTATTAATCGAATCAATTAGAAAACGTGAAGTGTTGCCAGTTGAGTGGAGTGATGTGGATCCATTGTCAAAATCCCTATGCAATCTGAATACTCCGGAAGATTATGCGACCGCATTATGTGAGTTGGACTCATAACGAACCAAGAAAGCAAAAACATGCAAGATGAACTTTTGTTGCCGCTTCAACAGATCCGCTCCGCAAGGGAATACACGATTTCATTGATCGATGATTTACATCCGGACGAGTGGTTTCAAATGCCCACGCCGCCGATTTCACACATTGCATGGCAAGTGGGACATATCGCGATGGCACAATTTCGACTTTGCCTAGAACGCTTAAGGAATCTTCAACCGGGCGACTGGGATTTAATATCCAAAGATTTCCTTCGCACGTTTGCGAAAGGAACGGTTCCGACAGACGAAGCCGCGAACTATCCACAACCCAGTGAGGTCTTGGCAGTATTAAATAGGGTTCACGAGGCAGTATTGCAGGAAATTCCTCAGTACCGGGGAGGTGATCTCGATACTCCTTTTCGCAATCCGCATCCCATATTCAAAACCAAAAAAGAAGCCCTACTCTTTTCTGCACAACACGAAATGCTTCATGCGGGTCAAATTGGAATGCTTCGCCGCCTGCTAGGAAAATCACCCGTCCGCTAGGCGATATGTCTAATCAACATTAGCAATCAAACAGCATTAGCAGTCAAATTTGCGAACTTGTTATTAGAATGTGAGAACATGAAACGCTAAGTTCCTTGAGAAATCAGACTCAGCTTCTTGTGAAATTTACACTGCCAACAATCACATGAAATAACCGCTTTGGCTTCGGTTGCGGGCGGTAAATTTTGTCGAAAGTCCATGTGCATCATGGGCTTGGTTAGATTTTGGCTACATAAAAACAGTTGCCCAGGCATTCGCTTGCCGGACGTTGACGCCTCCATCGGTACCGCTAGAATGAGGGGGCACTTGTAAGTTAAGTCCGAACAGCGTGAGAGTCGGACGGTGCCAAGAGACTTTATTTTGAGGGATTTGATTGATGGCAGAAGGTACGATTAAGCGTTTGACAGACAAAGGTTTTGGGTTCATTGACACGGGTGGAGGCCCAGGTACAGACATGTTTTTTCATTCGTCCAATGTGGATGGCACCACATTTGACGAGTTGTCCGAAGGGCAACGTGTATCCTACACCGAAGGTACGGGCCCCAAGGGTCCTCGTGCGGAAAACGTCACACCAGTTTAGTGATTAAGAGTTCCCCGTGGCCTCATGGGGTAACTCATGGGGTAAAATGACGTTCAAGAGAGTGCGGGGCTTGCTTTCCCGGCAACCCCGCTTCTCGACTCCTGCGGATTCCTTCTTCGCTCATTGTATGATGGCTCGATTTGTGTCACTCCACTGTCCTGCGCAATGATATTTATATCCCTTCAGTCAGGCAGCAATGGGAACTGTTTTTACGTAGAGACAGAGACGACTCGTTTGCTGTTCGATGCAGGTATTTCCGCACGGCAAGCCAGTCAACGGCTGGCGTCGACCGGTAGAGAAATCAAAGCAGTAGATGCTTTGTTTATCTCCCATGATCACAGTGATCACACGCGTGCGATGGGAACCTATCACAGGAAATTTGATGTTCCTGTATACGCGACAGAGCAAACACTAAATGCGATCCATCGTCGTTCTCGGCAAGGAACATTACGCAAAGTACACACTTTTCAATCGGGCACAACTGTTCGTTTTGGCGGCTTAAATATCGAGTCGATTTGCACACCGCATGACGGTGTGGATGGGGTCGCATTCATTATTGATGATGGCCTTCGTCGCCTTGGTATTTTTACCGATCTTGGCCACGTCTTTTCGGGGCTAGTTGAAATCCTGGCGACTCTTGATGCGGTTGTTATCGAGAGTAACTACGATTCACAGATGCTCGAGGAAGGCCCTTATCCATTTGATTTAAAAAAAAGAATTCGAGGTCCTGGAGGGCATATTTCCAACCGTGAGTCAGCAGAACTTTTGTCGCAACTAAACCTTAATAATCTGCAGTGGGCTTGCCTGGCACACCTTTCCGAAAAGAATAATCATCCTCAAGTCGCGCTGCGAACACATCGGGAAATAATAGGAGAGACCTTGCCTCTGTATGTGGCTGATCGCGACCAGCAGAGCGAGTGCTTAGAAATCCTTCCGTCCGTTTCAGAGATAAGAAATTGAAATCTTGAAGCTAGAATTAAAGCCATTCGAGTGACAATAGACGTGTAGCGAATCGTATACGATTGATGCGTTATTCTTCCATTATTTTTGATTTAGACGGGACCTTACTTGATACGGTCGACGATATCGGCACCGCTGCCAACACTGTTTTACAGGAGTTGGGTTATCCATCTCACCCACTCCCCGCCTATCAAAAATTTGTAGGGTCGGGAGTCGCTGTACTCTTTCAGCGGGCCATTCCAGGCGATAACCCAAAGCAGAGTGAAGTAGAAGATTGTGTTACGCGGTTCCAACAGGTCTATGCAGCATGCTGGAACCATGCCAGTAAGCCATATGGTAAAATTTTGGAATTGTTAGACACGTTATCAATGTCTCAATGCAAGTTAGCAATTCTCTCCAATAAACCTGATATATTTACAAAAAAATGCGTGTCGCATTTCTTTTCTCTTTATGGTTTTGACCCCGTTTTCGGTCAAAGGCCAAACGTACCACGCAAACCGGACCCTCAGGCAGTTTTGGAAATTATGCAACAGCATCAATCTTCTGCCGAACAGACAATGTTTATCGGAGACTCCGAAATTGATGTGCAAACAGCGCAGAACGCAGGAATTTTTTCGGTTGGAGTCGGGTGGGGTTATCGTGGATCTGAGGCACTACTTGCTCAAGGTGTTGATTTAATTGTGGAACATCCGACGGACTTGCTTGCTTTTTTAGACGGCAAGATCTAGATAGATTCGATGTTGGCAGTTGTCTTGGCGTTCTCGAATGCCGATCCATTCTTATGGACAGTTGCACCGCAAATTGTGGTATCTTGTGTCTCGATCAAAACACTATCATTGAAGGTATCATCGGATTGCTTATCGACAACGATCGTCCGGGAATATCATGAAACTGACTGCAAAAATAGTATCGATCTTCTTCATCGGTATTCTTGCCGTATCTGTCGCCTTTGCATGGATTGCGATCCGCTGGGAAGAACGGGATTTTTACCGGAAGGCAGACCAACAAGCCAAGCAGATGGGGACGTCATTGCAGGAAAAGATTGTGTTGGCCTGGAATGAGGATCGCGAAGAGGGCGTATTTAGGTTTATCCGTAAAGTAAGCGAAGAAGATCAGGATTGGGAACTGAAGTGGTTTTGGATTCAGCCGAATCATTCTTTACGGGAGCGCATGCAGGGGGGGCGGTTTTGTCATTACCATGCCATTGTCCTAGATGGGGACCGAAGCGGCCAATTAGAAATTTCTCAGACGCTGGATGAACTAGAAGAGAATAAGCGGAGTGCAATTAAGAAAATTTTACTTTTTTCGGGCGCACAAGTAGTAGTTTCTGGGTTAATCCTCGCGCTATTTGGGATTCGATTTATCGGTCGACCGATTAAACAACTCATAGAGCAAACACGTTCTATTGGAGCAGGAGATCTTACCGCCTCAATACCATTAAATAGTAATGACGAATTGGGTGAACTGGCATCGAAGTTGAATGCGATGTGTGCAGAGTTGTCTGCATCCAAAAATCAAGTGCACGAGGAGGCAGCGGCGCGAGTAGAAGCTGTTGAGCAATTGCGTCATGCCGATCGCCTCCGCACCGTGGGTCGCCTCGCATCTGGGTTGGCACACGAGTTGGGAACGCCTTTGAATGTTGTGTCTGGCCGAGCAAGTTTAATTTGTTCTGGAAAACTCGCTGACGCGGAGGTCACCGAGAGTGCTAAAACAATTCGCAAGGAGGCGGACAGAATGACAGGAATCCTTCGTCAGCTTTTAGACTTCGCCCGTCGCAGTCCACCTCAAACTCAAGCTACCGATTTGAGTCAAGTGGTTAGCAGCACCATTGAGCTACTCGCATCTCTGGCCGAAAACAATCATGTTCAACTGCAACTCATTTCACCGCAAGCAGCATTTCCAATCCACGTCGATCCGGAACAATTTAGACAGGTGATCTCGAATTTAGTTATGAATGCTGTGCAAGCCATGCCTCAAGGTGGCGTGGTAAGGGTGGAATTGGAGAAAAAACAATCCACAGAAATCAAACCGCAGTCGTTGGGACCAGACCAAACTTTGAAAGCAAATGAGACCTATTATTGCCTAATTGTAAAGGATGAAGGGCCTGGCATTGATCAAGAGAATATGGAGCATATTTTTGAGCCTTTTTTCACAACCAAAGGAGTTGGTGAGGGAACAGGTTTAGGGCTTTCGATTTCGTATGGCATTATCAAGGAGCATGACGGCTGGATTGACGTTGATAGTGTCCCCGGGGAAGGCACCTGTTTTTCCGTTTATATTCCGGCAAAGGGGTGACCGTGACAGGCAAGATTTTGATTGTGGACGATGAACAGCCGATGTGTGAATTACTGGAGGCGGACTTACGCCTGCGTAATTTTGAGCCAGAGTGGTACACATCGGCTGCCGATGCGGTTCAGGCAGTAAATCGACAGGACTATGATGTTGTGTTGACCGATTTGAATATGCCCGGCACCAATGGCATTCAACTGTGTGAGCATATTGTCACTAATCGTCCCGACATTCCGGTTGTGATGATGACTGCCTTCGGTAGTCTAGAGTCAGCTGTCGAGGCAATCCGCGCGGGAGCTTACGATTTTGTCACCAAGCCCATTGAAATGGATTTGCTCAATGTGACACTTTCTCGAGCGATAAAGCACCGACAGCTAGAAGAAAAAATTAAGTTTCTCAGCGAAGCGGTTGAGCGAACCGAACGATTCGGTGATATTCTCGGCACCAGTCCACCGATGCAAGAACTCTTTGACCAACTCCAGCGGATCGCTGATTCGGAAACCTCGGTACTGATCACCGGAGAGAGCGGAACTGGTAAAGAACTTGTGGCACGCGCGATCCACCGCAAAAGCCGCAGAGGTAAAAATCCTTTTGTCGCGGTGAATTGCGCTGCCTTGCCAGATGCACTGTTGGAAAGTGAGTTATTTGGCCATGCTGCTGGTGCCTTTACTGACGCGCGGGGCGAACGCAAAGGATTGTTATTGCAGGCAGAAGGTGGGACCTTATTGCTCGACGAAGTTGGTGAAATGCCCCTAACGGTGCAACCAAAATTATTGCGAGCCCTTGAGGAAAATCGGATGCGTCCCGTTGGTAGCGATGAGGAAATACCGTTTAACGTACGCATTGTTACGGCAACCAATCGGGATCTTGAGACGGCAATTGAAGAGGGACGATTCCGGGAAGATTTGTATTTCCGAATTAACGTAATTCAATGTGATGTGCCACCATTGCGTTCACGCGGTACAGACACACTTCTTTTAGCGCAAAAGTTTTTAAAAACATTTGCAGATCGATCAGGTAAAAAAGTGATCGATCTATCGAAAGGGGTTGCCGAGAAATTACTTTCCTACACCTGGCCAGGAAATGTGCGAGAATTGCGAAACGTGATTGAACGGGCTGTTGCACTTACGCGGTATGATCGTTTAGGTGTAGAGGACCTCCCGGAGAAAATACGTGATTTTCAAAGTTCCCATGTTTTTATCGGTGGTGAGGATCCCACTGAGATGGTTCCCCTGGAAGAGATTGAGAGACGCTATATCCTTCATGTTCTCGCGTCCGTGGGGAGTAATAAAACAATGGCAGCCCGTATTCTGGGTCTTGATCGTAAAACACTTTACCGAAAGCTTCGACAGTATCAGCTAGGATCGAACGAAGCGATTACAGATGACTCCCCAGAGGAAGAATCGGATTAGCCGTCGTATTAGTTTGATCACGTTGTGCAACCTGATAATTCATGTGGCTGTGAGAATGGGGCGGCTTTCCCCGACGAATTACGCTCTGAGGCATTCTGCCCCGGTCGATTTCACGACGGATTCTTTAGCGATTTCTGTATCGCCTTTTGCAGTATGACATTGCGCTTAATTTAGAAATTATTTTTCACTCGGCACGCTCCTTGCTTCTTTAAATCCACCGGTTTTCGGGGCCCCGCTCAAGGCGAGCGGAAATCCCGAAAAGGTTTTCCGACGTTTTGAAGATAGGAGATTCGTGCCATGTCTTCGTCAACACTTATCAGAGAAGAATCCAGTTGCGTCCAACATGATTGCCGGCAGATGACCGACGAGCAGTTGTTGCTCTCGTATCGTTGCACCGGAAACGAAATGCACTTCACCGAACTGGAGCAGCGGTATCGCAAACCGCTACTCTGTTTCCTCCGGCGTCAAATCGGAAATGAGTCTATCGCGGAAGATGTACTTCAAGCAACATTCATGCAACTGCATCTCAAATGTGGTCAGTTTGAAGAGGGCCGCAAGGTGCGCCCCTGGTTGTATCGAATTGCGATGAATCAGGCGATCGATAGCAAAAGGCGCAATCGTCGGCATGAGAATGTCAGCCTCAATCAATCTACGAGTTCTGTAGATGGTCAAAGTTACGAACTCGTGGAGATGGTCCGTGGCGAGTGTCCGCTACCCGAGGAAACGTTGCAGGTCGACGAGCAGCGTCAATCCGTACGAGAGGCGGTTGGAAGTCTGCCACAATCGTTGCAAACCATCGTATCCCTTGTGTTTTTTCAGGGCCTTAAATACCGCGAAGCGGCGGAAACGCTATCGATACCAGTCGGCACCCTGAAAAGCCGAATGCACTCAGCGCTTTTGCAGTTGCGTTCAGAGTGGCCAGAGTTGCAGTTTTCCGAGGCGGCGTAGTTCAGCAATCAAACTGACGAGATCATTCTGAAAACTATTTAAAAAAGAGAGCGAGGGCCGGGATGTTTCAAGAGAATAAGTGCAATCTAGCTGAACCGCCCTCCCATGATGGGCAGACCAAGGAAGATTCCTCGGTTCCGGAGGTGGAAAAGGTGAAACATAAAGTACCGAATCAGCTGATTGAGGATAATCCGGTTCGGCTTTATCTAATGCAGATGAGTTCCTTCCCGATGCTCTCCCGAGAGGAAGAGTTATCGGCGGCCCGTCAGATCGAAATCTCAAGACGTCGATATCGCCGTGAAATGCTCGGTAACTACTATATGATTCTCGGTGCCATTAAGGTTTTGGATAGTATCCAGCACGGAAATTTGAGGGTCGATCGAACACTCGATTTTTCTGTTTCTGACAAAGAGAAACGAAAAAAAATAGAGAAGAAGATGTCTCCAAACCTGAAAACCCTTCGCAGACTTGTGGAAAAAATGCCCGAAGATTTCCGTTTGTCAGTCAGTCGAAAATTAACCTCGAAGGAGAAACACGACGCTTGGCAACGGCTAACTCGAAAACGCAAGAAGGCAATGCGTTTGATCGAGGAACTTCAAATTCGTATTGAAAGAATAGAACCACTGCTGAATGAACTGATGTGCATCAGCCAGGAAATGAATTGGCTGAAACAAAAAAGCCCGCATGACTCCGAATGGAGTCAAGATCGCAGTGTTTTATGTCGGTTGATGCTCAGCACGTTGGAGTCTCCGGCAACGTTGAATCGTCGTCTCGCACGAATTTCAGAATATCAAAATTCATACAATCTCGCGAAGCGCTCGCTAGTTGCCGGAAATCTACGCTTGGTTGTTTCAGTCGCAAAGAAATATTGCAATCGCGGCCTGAGCATCATGGATCTAATCCAGGAGGGAAATTCCGGCCTTATCCGGGCGGCAGAAAAGTTTGAACACAAGCGGGGATATAAGTTTTCTACCTACGCGGTGTGGTGGATTAAGCAGGCGATTACCCGTGCTATTGCGGATCAAAGCCGCACGATTCGAATCCCAGTTCACGCCATCGGCAAGATGCGATTAATTCAAGATCGGGTTCGCGAGCTTGTGCAGCATTTAGGCAGGGAGCCCAGCCTTGAAGAAACTGCAGAAGCGACACAACTGAATATTACTGACGTGCGATCACTGACGCGAATGCGACAACCATTATTGTCGCTAGACCATTCGGCGAGTTCCTCTGAAGAAGTGCGGTTTGGAGAGGCGCTGCAAGATGATCATGCTGTTGATCAAATAGAATTTATGCAACACGATCACTTGCGGGAAAGATTAGATGACGCAATGCGTGTGTTGGATAGTCGAGAGCGTGAAATATTGCGATTGCGATATGGATTAGCTGATGGCTCGTCGAAAACACTTGATGAAGTAGGGAAAATATTCTCCGTTTCTCGAGAACGGATCCGGCAAATCGAGTGTCGCGCAATGGATAAACTGAAAGAACCTGAGCAAACACGAAGACTGAAAGATTTCTTGGGTGACCAGGTTGTCAATGAGGCCTAAGAAGATTTAGGAGTGGCGTGATGATTTCACTTGATCATCGTTTTCGTCAGGGAGATTCTCCCCAGGTGATTTGGCCTCGATGCTTTCGCTATACGCCCCTTGGTACGCTTTTACCACGCCGTATTTTCCTGGCCGAACCGGACTGTGAAAAAGCTTCAGCACGCGGGCATCTCTTGGAACGTTACGGATATGAAGTACTGTCGTGCTGTGACATTTTGTCAATAAAGAAGTGTTTTGAGGGGATGGCACAGCATGCGAATTGTCGAAAGTTTGTGAATCTTATTATGTGTGACGTCCGGGTATTGGATGAAACTCTCACAGGGTTTATTCAAACAGGGCAAACCAACCCCGAGTTTCCTCCGCTACTTTTGCTATCAGATTCGAGTTTCACTCCCTCCCAAAATTACAGCGATCTCATTAATTCCCAAGGAACGCTACGGGGCGAGATCAATGCCCATGAGCAAGTTCTGCTGGTACGCCAATGGGCTCCCTATTCCTCTTGATAAAAGCAGGATATTTCGGACCTTGCTAGCTATGTGAAATTGTAACGATCACATAGATAGGGGATTTTCGCTGCTCTTTACCGATTTCCTCGATTCTGCGGAGCATATCGAATCTGTTGTCACGAAAAGTGTGATTATTCCGATACTGCAAATCGTAGGACTTCTGTCGATTGTATTGGCCGAGGCTGAATCGCGCAGAACCATCCTCGACGATCATCTCTCAGACCAAACCCAGACCGCTTTCGCATGCCAAATTCTCAAGCCAGTCCATCTGCAAATTGTCGAGTTGGCGCACGCACGGAAAGCAAACGTTTAAAACTCCCCATATTACTGTGTCTTATTCCCCTGCTCCTGTGTGCCTCGGGCTGTACCCGATTCGGTGGTTCTAGTCTGATTGATTGGTGGCGCAATGGTTTTAAAGTTGGGCCTAACTATGGTCGTCCGGCCGCGATTATTGCGGACGATTGGATTGAGGCTGAAAATCATCATGTCCAAACCGATCCGATTGAAGATGTGTTCTGGTGGACGCGTCTCGAGGATCCCGATCTTGACCAACTAGTCACGCTGGCGAGCCAACAGAATTTAACGCTTCAGTCAACCGGAATGCGTATTTTGGAAGCCCGTGCGATCCGTGGAGTTGCCGTGGGGTCACTCTTTCCGCAGCGACAAACTTTTGGTGGCCAATATTTAACGACTTTGCAAAGCCTTAATCAGGGTCTTGCGCTCCCGACCCTAAGCGACTTTAATTTGCCTCGCGATTGGCAAAACTTTGATGGTATGTTTGGTCTGGGATGGGAAATTGATGTCTGGGGTCGGTACCGGCGAAATATAGAATCGGCGACCGCCGATTTTGAAATGACCGTGGAAGACTATGATGGAATTCTTGTGAGCTTACTCGCTGAAGTAGCTACCAATTATGTCCAGCTACGGACTTATCAGCAACGACTCATCTATGCTCGCGCTAATGTCGCCGCACAGGAAGGATCCTTGCGAATTGCCACGGTACGATTCGAAGCGGGTGAAACAGATAAGCTTGACGTCACACAGGCAAAGTCTAATCTCGAGAGCACCAAAGCCCTGATTCCGGAATTGGAGATTGGAGTCCGTCAGGCAGAAAATGCCATTTGTGTGCTGCTCGGGATGCCACCACAGAAGCTCGATCGGTTGATACCGGATCGTAAAAAACCAATTCCTTATGTTCCTGCAGATGTCAATTTGGGAACACCTGCAGATCTGATTCGGCGACGACCGGACCTCAGAGCGCTTGAGCGGGCTGCGGCCTCTGCTAGTGCGCGAATTGGCGTGGTGGCTTCGAGTTTGTACCCGAGCTTTGCGATTGATGGAACCATCGGGGTATCGGCACGCAATTGGAGTTCGCTCTGGGAATCCAATAGCATCGGGGGATCATTTGATCCACGGTTTGATTGGAAAATTTTAAATTATGGCAGAATCATGAATGAAATTGCCGCGCAAGACGCAGTTTTCCAAGAGCGGGCAGTGGAATATCAACAGCAGATTCTCAATGCAAACAAAGAGGTCGAGGATGCACTGATTGCGTATTTAAAAAATCAACAGCAAGTAAAAATTTTGCTTGACGGCACCAATGCCTATAAAGAATCGGTCCGGCTTGCCACGCTCAAATACAAAGCGGGCGAAACAGATTTCAACCAAGTCTTTCTCTTGCAGTCTGACCTGACAAAAATTCAGGACAAACTCGCCCAGGCCGAGGGTTCGGTTGCAACCAGTCTGGTGGGCATCTATCGAGCTCTTGGTTCCGGTTGGCAGATTCGTTTGCGGGAACAGCCAGTACTCAATGCTCCGGAAATGGTAGAAGATTTGCCTCAACCCCCAGCCGATGATTTGGGATCCGATGAAGAATTGCTCCCCACAGAAACCGCTTTCCTCGAACCACCAAAACCCACCGAAGATCTGATTTCGGATTCGGGAAAAGACGTTTCCGAAATTGCCACTGTCGACCGAATTCTCAAGAATCAGCTAATCGGCGAACAGGAATTCATCGGAAATACACCCAGTAAAGTTCTGGCAAGAAGTTCGATGACAGAGAATATGGTTCTCGACAGTAACGTGCGGATTCGCAAAGTTACCGAGCTAGTAGAGTAAGTCCCGAGCGGTCGCGATCGCCGAAGGTCACGCGGTTCCGCTCTCGAGACTTTATTGTCGATTCACCTGGAATCCACAATTTCTAACGGCATTAAGCGCTGGCTCGATCTCTCAATTCGCTGCCCAGCATCACCCAATACCATCCGTTGAAGATCATTTCGATGCCGATAAATAGGCCGATAATGACTTCACCCGTATCGGGCCATCCTTTATAGATCATAATTCCAAGCAGAATGGCGATCATCCCGCTTAAAAGTGCCCAACCCCAACCGGGAAATTGAATGGAAAGCGCCGCTGCAATTCGAAAAATTCCACTCACGATGAAAAATGCAGCGATCAATGCACTGAGAATCAACACCGCGTGTTCCCGATCGTCCACCATGAATAGTCCGACGACCACATAAATAATACCAATCAGCAGATTCAGTAAAAATCCACTCCATTTTCCCGCCCATAATGCGTTTACGATCTGTACCACGCCACCAGCAAGAATCAATACACCAAAGAGCACTACAGCGGCTTGCGATGCAAACCAGCAGTAAAGCACAGAAATCAGTCCTAAAATCATCAATACAACGCCAAGCGTACTGAACCATTTCCATTCATCCTGCAAATGATAAAGTTCGTGGGTGTCGTCTGCTTGTTCCCTCGCGGGTACTCGTTTAGCCATGGATTGATCTCCTCCGAAGGTGAAATGTAAATGCTGATAGTGACTCGCCAACGCATAGCCGCCTTAGAATTTTTCCTGCAGCGACCGCGAAGCGAGTCGGATCACGCCCCAGGTTCGTGTACTGAATGCCCTCCCATCCTGATTACCGAAATTTGGAAAAACAAGTATAGCGTGACTATTTACCAGTTTTTTCCCGGAATATGATGGAAAACAGCGTTTTTTCGAATACTTAAGATGCAACTATTTTCAAAATAGATCTCTTTCCCCAAGGCTTGTGTTCCCTGAATCAATTGCGATCGAACATTGCTGCTTCTTTTTGAGGAGTACATTTCTTAGAATCGTCACCCGGTTTACTCCGCACACGAGTGCTTTCACTTTTTCAAAGCTGATCATCTGAAGTAAGGCATCGGCAGGATTTTCACATGGAACAAATCACCAGCAACCGATCCTCTCGAGGCGTTACCGTCCTTTATGCGGTCGCAGCGCTGGTGATCGTGATTTGGGGCATGCGTGAAGCGGCACCGCTGCTTGTCGAAATACTACTCTCGGTGTTCATCGCGATTGTCTGTGCCCCGAGTCTTTATTGGTTGCAGCGCAAGGGACTCCCGGCCTGGCTTTCTCTTGTGGTTGTGATAACCGTAATGCTTTTGGTTGCCTTTGGTTTTATCGTGCTTATGGGGTCTTCAATTTCGAGCTTCTCCGCAAATTTAGGCCAGTATAAAAAGAGTCTGACGACAACTTTTCAAGGCATTCTCAATTTTCTTGACGATACCCACCTTGTCGAAAAGTTGGAAAAAGTAACAGGGCAGGATATCGTAACATCGATTGGCAATTCCCTTGATGTGAACAAAGCAGTACAGTTTGCCGGAAATACGGTAAGTGAATTAGGCGCTGCCTTTGGTAGCGCATTCATGATTGCACTGACTACAATTTTTATCCTTTTGGAGGCATCGGGATTTCATAAAAAACTTGCCGCGATGGCAGGTCCCGCTGCGGAAAAATCGCGTTCTAATTTTGACCGTATCGTGAACGATGTCCGGCATTACTTGGTTCTTAAGACATGGATGTGTCTTTTAACCGGAGTGCTAACGGGTCTATTTCTCTATTTTATGGGCCTCGACTACCCCTTTCTCTGGGGCACGCTTGCCTTTCTTTTAAACTATATTCCGAACATCGGCTCAATCATCGCAGCTGTGCCAACCGTGCTATTGGGATTGGTCCAATTCGGTTGGGAGGGTGCTATCGGGGTCATTGTGGGCTATTTAATAATCAACGGTTTAGTTGGCAATTTCTTAGAACCAAAGATTTTTGGGCAAGGGCTGGGACTCTCAACACTCGTTATCTTCCTAGCTTTAATTTTTTGGGGATGGATTCTAGGGCCGGTTGGAATGGTGCTGTCTGCTCCACTGACGATGGTGGTCAAAATTGCCGCCGAGAGCCAACCCGATACCCGCTGGCTTGCAATTCTTTTAAGTTCAGATGCAAGCTTGCGGACCGATACAGATTAACGTTCCGATCGCATACAGTGTAAATGCGCGTTATCTCACCAGTTGCCGCGAGAGATCGGTTCGCTCGAAATAATCTCGTCCCTATATTTTCTAACCAAACGGATTCTGTTCCTCTTCTGGAGTGACCGGTTGGATTTTTTGTGGCACCTTTTCGGTAGCCGGTTTTTTTGGCGTTCCACCGCTTGGTGGAGTTCCCGACGGTTCATAAAAATCATCCGGTGTATCAAGATCGCTTTTATTCAATGGGTCGATAATCCGCCCCCCCGGTCGAACGACAACCAACTTAACTTGGTTTATGTAGAGGTAATAAGTCATCCCGGTTTCGCTGTAGACAAGATAATCGCGGCCAATGGCCTCGACTTTCTTGATGTTTCCCCAATCTGAGATGACGCAACCGGTTTGTTCCCATTGAACGTTGATGAACTGACCAACTTCAAGCGAGGAGAAAATCGGATGTTTTGGATTGACTTCGCGAAAATTTTGCGCGCCGAGGCCGATACACATCAACCCGATAACCAAGAAGAGAACACCGATACGTTTGTTACTAGAAGCCATAGTTTTTTCCTTAACGTTTTCCTTAAAATAGGACATTGTTTTGGTGATGTTTACAACATTTGGATAAGCCAACAGGTAATCACGTGAGCAGCAACGTTTACCTCAAGTCAAGAACGTGACACCCTGTTTGTAAGAGGCAGGATGGTCTTAGTGTCAATAATTGACTTCCACGATATCGTTCGAGCGGGCGATCTGCTATCGCATCCGCGATTTCAAACAATCAATTTTGTGGCCGACCGGGTACCGAGAAAATATTTTTTTGTCTGAACCGATCCCCATTGTGAATGGCCCGAGACTCCCGGGCCGGTGGGTTTGTGACGGCTAAAGTGGTCCTGTGGCCGTAAAATCCGGATGCTGACCTCCAAGGCTCGTGAAATGGCAAGCATCACTTTTTCTAAACTGTTTACTGTTAATGCCTTATGGATAATGCAAGGCTGCTGTTTGGGAAAAGGGTAAGAGTTGGTAAAAATCGCCTGATTATGCCCGCATGACCTCATTTTACGAGATATTGTAGTAATGTCTGTTGCGCCCTAATAAAATGGACATTCACGGGCCGGTTCCAATACCGTCAGTGTAGTTCGCTTCAGGGGTGCAGCGAATGCACGCGAGAGGCGTTGAAGCGACACATGAAAATGGGTTGTTTTTCACCAAGTTACCTAAGGATAGGGATCGGAGCCTTTGTCATGATCAATCGGTTGGCGATTTGCGCCGCGGCTTTTTACGTTTTTTCTGGAATTGGCATCGCGGTTGGTGCGGATCCCATGCTGGTCACTGGTGGCATCACAAAACTCGATACATACGAGAAAGATGACGTCGAGTTTTTTGCTCTGAGCATCCAGCCCAAAGCCGATGATATTGTTGGATTGACGACCGATGTGGTGGTTTTGTTTGATACCTCCGCCAGCCAAAGCGGTGAATACCGTACAGCGGCTCTGGAAACACTCCAGAATTTCCTAAAATCAATAGGTGATAACAACACCGTCAAATTGGTTGCTGTTGATGTTGACGCCAATACACTGACCGACACGTTCCTTGCGCCCCAAAGCTCACAAATGCAGGATGCATTTGCGAAGCTCAATCGTCGCGTCCCGCTGGGTTCGACCAATATGGCCAAGGCGATCCGGGCGGCCACTGAGAGCTTTAATGAACCGGGCTCGAACCGGCGAGCCATTCTATATATTGGCGATGGATTGAGCGCTGCAAAAACGACCTCAACCCCTGCGTTTCAAGCCGAAGTTGCCGAGTGTAGAAAAAAACAAATTCCGATCAATAGCTATGCCATTGGACCCAACACCGACGCTTTGTTTTTGGCTAGTTTGGCAAATCAAACCGGAGGACGTTTACTCACCGATGGTTCAACCATCACCCCCACAGTCGCTTCAAATCTTCTTGTTGACGCAGTTCTGGGGACGGTAATTTGGCCGGAAGCGGCTCAGGTAAACTGGCCGGAAGGTGTCATCGTTTATCCATCGCCGTTACAGCCACTTCGCACAGACCGCGATAATATCGTGGTAGGAAAAGGCAAAGCAATTTCAGGCGCCAGTCTCAACGTTCCCGGTCGAGTGGGTGATCAGTCGGTACAACTGGAATTCAAGATTCCGGAATCAGCACCAAACGACGCAAACAGCTATTTGCCACACCTTGTCGAGATGGCAAGTAAGCCCGGAAATTATCTGCCAACATTAGGAACTCAAGGTCTTGGGAAAATTCGGGACTTGGTGGCGCGGAATGTCGAATCACTAAATCGACTTGCTGAGTCTGCCCAGGCTGTGGGCGACGCCGATGCCGCGCAACGAATTTCTTCACGTGCGAGTGCACTGGATCCGGAAGATCCACAAGCGAACCGCGGAGCCAATGCCAAGCCCAGTCAGACGGCGAAGGATTCAGAAGGTCCCTCGTCGACACAGACCGGTCTGCTTGAGGACTATATTGCCTCCTCTGGTGACGGAATCAGTAAAGTGGAAGACCGGCAAAAAGTTGTTACCGGGGCGATAAAAGCGGATGTTGCCGTTGAATTGGAAAAGGCAAATCGCTTGATGGATAGTGACCCGAGTTCAGTGGAAGCACAACTGAAACTGGTGCTGCAAAACGTCGGTCAGGCAACGGATGTCGATCCGGATGTTCGCATGCAGTTGGAAAATAAATTACGGTCGGCCATTCGGTTGGCGAGTATTCGGAAACAAGAACGGGAAAAAGAAGTTCGCGAACAACAACAAGTTTTAGCACAGCGACAAGATCGCGAGCGACGCATTGAAGACTTGGAGCGTGACGAAGAAAAAATAACCCAATTGATGGCACGCTTCGATTCTTTAATGAAAGAAGATCGGTATCAGGAAGCGGAGCAGGTGATCGTTGAGGTCGAAGAGGCCACAGAACAAAATCCTATTCTTGCAGATCCCACTTTTGTTTCTGCGAGTCGAAACGCACACAACGCGATGATGTATTACGAGTACATGCGAACGGTTGAAAGTGCCAATCGGATGCGTGCAAGGGCATTTTTGGATGTAGAACAAAAAGCGGTCCCGATGCCGGATGATCCCCCCATTACGTATCCCGATGGTGAAGTTTGGCGGGAGATGACGCTGCGACGGCAGAAATATGCATCGGTTGACCTGCAGGATCGGTCAACGGCAGAAAAAAATATCACCAAGGCTCTTGATTCTCCTGTCCCACCGGGGGGCGGTGTCCTGGAGTTTGATGAGCAACCGCTCGACATTGTACTGGAGACCCTCCAGGACGCGTTTGCCGATACCAACTATCCCATCAATATTGTGTTGGATACCCAATCCCTGAATGAGATTATTGATACTGACAATCCGCCAGTGGTCACAATTAAAGTGAGTGGTATTTCATTGCGGTCTGCCTTGAGACTAATCCTCCGAAGGATCGAGGAACAATTGACCTATACCATTCGTGATGAGGTGTTATTGATCACCACTAAAGAAGACTCTGCCGAGCAATTAATCACCAAAGTTTATCCTGTTGCAGATCTTGTGTTGCCGATCGTGCTGGGCACGCAGACTGGTGTGGGTGGCTTCGGTAGCAACACCGGCGGCCAAGGCATGATGGGCTTCGGCGGCATGGGCGGA
>JAYZMM010000060.1:0-8596 GCA_036153155.1 Planctomycetota bacterium | reverse complement strand
TTCGCCGCACCTTGGATGCGCAGGATTTTGCCGAAATCGAGGGTCCGACTCTCCATTCGATTGCGGGCGGTGCCGCGGCCCGACCCTTTAAGACCCATCACAATGCGCTCGACATACCACTCTTCATGCGGATCGCACTGGAGTTGCACCTCAAGCGGCTTCTCGTTGGTGGGTTTGAACGCGTTTATGAGTTGGGTCGCGTCTATCGCAATGAAGGTATCAGTCCGAAGCACAACCCCGAATTTACGATGCTCGAGGTTTATCAGGCGTACGGCAATTACGAAACGATGATGGATTTGACCGAAAAAATTATCATCGACGCGCTGGCCGCGTGTGATCGCGGACCGCAGGTTGCCTGGGGTGAGGGGCAGATTGATTTTTCTGCGCCTTTCGCGCGGCGCACGTACGACGATCTCTTCGCCGAACATACGGGAGTCGATCCTGCAAATTCGGCCGAAGTGGCCGCCTTGGCGGAATCGATCGGTTTTGAAACCGCTGGTAAGCATCCCGATGTGATCAAAAACGAGGTGTTTGAGGCGAAGGTTGAAGATGCGTTGGTGGGCCCCGTGTTTGTTATCGATTACCCGGCAAGCATCTGTCCGTTGACCAAGCGTAAAGCGGACGACCCGCAGATTGCGGAGAGATTTGAGCTGTTCGTTCAAGGGATGGAAGTAGCGAACGCTTACACCGAGCTGAACGATCCCGATTTGCAAGAGGAGTTATTCCGTACGCAATTGGAAGGTCAGAAGGAAGAAGATTCGATGGCAAAGATGGATCACGATTTTGTGAGGGCATTGAGGCACGGCATGCCTCCGGCCGGAGGTTTGGGGATCGGTATCGATCGCCTCGTGATGCTGTTGACGGGAAGCCCATCGATTCGGGATGTGATTCTGTTCCCGCTGCTTCGCCCGGAGCAGGATGCTTAGTTATTTATTACTGATTTGAAAATCCTTGAAACCTTGTCTTTGCCAAAGGATTGGCCATGTACAAGCTTGTTCTCTGTTGGCGGTACCTGCAGACGCGGTATATTGCGCTCGCCTCGGTCATCAGTGTCACGCTCGGTGTCGCAACGCTGATTGTCGTGAACAGTGTGATGAGCGGTTTTACGCATGAAATGCAATTCCGCATTCATGGCATTCTCTCCGATATCGTGTTTGATGGGCATGGTCTCGAAGGTTTTGCCGATAGCGAGTGGCATATGCAGCGCATTCGACAGATTGCGGGCGATGACATTCAGGCAATGACTCCCACGGTCCACGTGCCGGCCATGCTAAATTATCGCGTGGGTCAGCGGTGGGTACATCGCCAAGTCAATTTTATTGGCATCGATACGACGACCTATCCTCTGGTGAGTGATTGCGCTGACTACTTGCAGCACCCCAAGAATCGCGATGCACCGAGCTTTCAGCTTCGGGACGGGGGGTACGACGTACAAGATCGCGAATTGGGCGAAGAGTCACCTTACCGACATGGAATGGAGATGGCCGGGTGGCCCCATCGTCGAAGAATCGGAGCAGAGGAGAAAGCATGGGTCGCTGCCCAAAAGAAAAATAATCCCCAGCTTGCGGTACCCGAGCGCGTCGGTCGTGCAGATCCATTCTCGGGTATTGCAACCCCTTTGCGAGCTGCCGAAAGCGAAGAAGGGGTGGTGCAGGAGTGGGGGCCGGTGAGTGAAGACCAAGTGTATGACAAGGCAACTCAACAGGAGACGGGCGTCATTATTGGCTATGCCCTTGCGCAAGTGTTGGGCCGCGAGGGAGATCACTATTTTTTGGTGCTCCCGGGTGACGACGTCAAACTCACCTTTCCCACAGCAGGTACGCCGCCCAAGGCGGTGAGCGGGAGTTTCACGGTGGTCGATTTTTACCAGAGTAAAATGAGCGAATACGACTCGGCATTCGTATTCGCTCCGATTGAGAAGCTTCAGGAAATGCGGGGCATGATCAATCCGTCGACCGGTGTCGCCAATGTCAATTCGATACAGGTGAAGCTGCGCGAAGGTGCAGATCTTGAAGCGGTGCGCGATAAATTGCGAGCCGCCTTCCCGCCGGAGTTGTACGCCATTTCGACTTGGCGCGATAAGCAAGGTCCCTTGCTTGCTGCCGTTCAGATGGAAACGGCCATTTTGAACATTCTGCTGTTTCTGATTATCGCCGTTGCGGGCTTCGGGATTCTGGCCATCTTTTTCATGATTGTGGTGGAGAAGACGAAAGACATCGGCATTCTCAAGTCGCTCGGTGCGTCGGGCGGAGGCGTGATGGCAATCTTCCTCTCCTACGGTCTTCTTCTCGGCAGTGTCGGGTCGGGTGCCGGCCTTGTGTTGGGGTTGCTGTTTGTTCACAACATCGATCACGTGAGACGCAGTGTGGAATGGATCAGTGGTCAGCCGGTCTTCGATCCATCGATCTATTATTTTCAGGAAATTCCGACCCTGGTCGATCCACAGATGATTGTCTGGGTCATCATGGGTGCGATGGCGATCGCGGTTATTGCAAGTGTGCTTCCCGCACTTCGGGCAGCCCGTCTGCATCCAGTGGAGGCCCTGCGCTATGAGTGATATTACCAGCCATGCATCTCACGGAAGAACAGCTCCCGGCACGGGCGCCGTGCTTTCGCAAAACCGGCCTGACCTCTCCTGCCCGGCCGAGTACGACCACGAACCGAAAAGCAACACACCCGTTCAGATATCGGTTCGCGGTTTGAAGAAGAATTATCAGAGGGGCTCCAATGTCATCCCCGTACTGCGTGGCGTTGATCTCGATATTCGCGAAGGCGAATTTGTAGCGATTGTGGGTCAAAGCGGTTGCGGGAAGAGCACGCTTTTACATCTTCTCGGTACGCTCGACCAACCTGACGCGGGCGAGATTATTTTCTCCGACCAGAGGATCGATAATCTGGCGGCTCGCAAAAGAGACCGCTTGCGTAACGACACGTTCGGCCTCATTTTTCAGTTTTACCATCTGTTGCCTGAATTGACTGCCGAGGCGAACGTCCTCTTGCCGCTGATGATCGGCCAGGGATTTTTTGGATATCTCAGCAAGCGGTGGGCTTTCCGTCGGCGGGCTGCGGAACTTCTGGAGAAGGTTCATTTGAGTCACCGCCGTAAGCACAAGCCGAGAGAGCTTTCGGGTGGTGAAATGCAACGGGTCGCTATCGCCCGAGCGCTGGTGAATGGGCCGCAGGTACTTTTGGCAGACGAGCCGACCGGAAATCTCGATCGCGCCGCAGGCCAGGAGATTTTCGAGATTTTGCGAAACTTGAACGCAACAGAAAATCTCACTATAGTCATGGTCACACACGACGAAAAACTCGCAGAACAGGCAGACCGCACGGTGAGGCTGGTGGAGGGGCGGATCGAGTGAGTGAGGTCGATGATGGTCCTGCCGTTCGGAGCCGGTCATTCAGATATCGAAAGTAGAGATTCCTGTGGCAGCAAAGGTCTACATTAACGGCACGTTTTATGAACAAGAGGATGCGCGAATCAGCGTATTCGATCACGGCCTGTTATATGGTGACGGTGTATTCGAGGGCCTGCGAAGTTATGGGGGAAAAGTTTTTCGCCTCCGTGCGCACCTTGATCGACTCTGGGAATCGGCAAAGGCAATCCACCTCGAAATTCCGATCAGCCACCAGGAGATGACCGACGCAGTCAATGAGTCGCTCCGAGTCAATGAGATCGATGATGGTTACGTCCGATTAGTCGTAACCCGTGGCGTCGGGACTCTCGGGCTTGATCCCGCCCAGACGAGCGATCCCCAGGTAATCATCATTGCCGATCGAATCACACTCTATCCGGAAGAGTTTTATACGAATGGACTTAAAATCGTGACCGTCAGCACGGTTCGCAATCATCCTGCTGCGCTGAGTCCTCGAATCAAGTCACTGAATTATCTCAACAACATTTTGGCGAAAATTGAAGGCAAGCAGGCCGGATGCATAGAAGCCCTGATGCTGAATCACAAGGGGGAAGTCGCCGAGTGTACGGGCGATAATATCTTTCTAGTCCGCCACGGCGAACTCCTCACCCCGCCGCGTGAAGCGGGTATTCTCGATGGCGTGACGCGGCAGGCAGTGATTGAGTTGGCAATCGAATCGGGGTTGGCCGTCCACGAAATTCCTCTCACGCGCCACGATGTCTTCATTGCAGACGAATGTTTCTTGACCGGGACTGCAGCCGAGGTGATTCCGGTGATTGAAGTCGATAGTCGATCGATCGGTGACGGCACCCCCGGTCCGATCACGCGCGATTTGATTGAAAAGTTCCATCGACTGGCCAGAGCCTAGATCCGCTGCTATTCCGCTGCGAGATCCGCCGACTCTTCTGGGTCTTTTTCGACGATGGCCGATTTCTCCAGCAGCAAGATACTGATTGCTCCGGCGATTGCGAGGGAGACGAACAAAGCGATTTGCTGCCAAAGCGGTGTGACCAACGGTTGTTGTGTATCCCATGGCCATAAACTGCGCAGCGAACCAGCCATAAATCCACAGAGTGCAGACAGGGTCAAGTCGTAGTAACGGCTTAAGAGGACACGCAGCAGTTTCGTGAAGAGGAGAAGTCCAACTCCACAACCGACGACAAACACAAAGACCCCCAGCAAATTATCGGCGGTGAATTGTGCTTTCGAAAACTCTGATAAATAGCCGGTGACCTGGGTGTAGACGCCCATCAGTTTCAGCAGCAGCGCACCGCTGATTCCGGGCAGGATCATGGCGGAGATCGCCACCGCGCCGCAACAAAGCAGGTAGAGGAAGCTTGCCGGTTTATCGCTTGCGCCGGGGGATGAAGCGGCGATTGCATAGGCAACTGCGCCACTGAGAATCGCCAGCAGACAGCCTGCACTATTCCAACGGGAAACGCGCCGGGCGACGAGGAGTGTGGAGGCTGCAATGAAGCCGAAGAAAACAGCGAAGGTTCCTCCTTGGTATTCTCCGGCATCATATCCGGTGAGCAGGCCATGAATCAGCCTGCCAAAAATCAGGGTGCCCGCCACCACTCCAAATCCGAGCGATATCAGGAATCTCAAGTCCACGTGTTGCGCGGCAGTGTGCCATCGGCCGCCGAAGACCAGGCCGATCCACTGTCGGTCGAAGTGACTGATTGCCGCAATGAGCCGCCGATAGATACCGAGGATTAATGCGACGGTTCCGCCCGAAGCCCCCGGGATAATGTTGGCGGTTCCCATCATCAGCCCCCGAAGGAAATGGCCCGCATCGGTTTTCTTCATCGGGGTACCCTTTCAGCGAATCGATTGGTTTTTGCGCCGCGCTTGTGCGGATCGTACCCGCGGTGCGGGGAACGAATGAAATTCACCATCCGCGCGATCCTATTTAACTAGCGACGCAGTCAGGGGATAGGGGGAAAAACTTGATTATTGCTTTTTAAGGGGTAAAATGCGGCCTGACCCGGAGTCCCTGGGCACGGATTCCCATTGAGAAGGGGTTGTGAGGACTTTATCGGAGTCAGCTTTTCGTTTGCAGTCCGAACGTTCACACGATTTTAGCAACGAAGCAGGGAAACGACTCGATGTTAGCGACCGCGGAGGGGTTGGTGTGCCACGCGCCCGCCAAGCTGAACCTCTACTTTGAACTCATCGCTCGGCGGGATGATGGATACCACGACGTGGAAACGTTGATGGTTCCCGTATCGCTCTACGATACGGTGACTTTCCATCCGCTTGCTGGTGATGAGCCGGCTGTTCCGGAAGAGCATGGTATCGACTTCCACTTGCAGCAGTTTTATCCGAGGGGCGGAACGAGTCAGCAAGACATTCCCTCCGACCGGCAGAACCTCGTCGTCCGGGCACTTGAACTTTTGCGGCAGCGAAGTGGTACGGAGCAGAAGGCACATGTTACGCTCCGCAAGCGAATTCCGTCGGAGGCCGGCCTCGGTGGTGGATCGAGTGACGCAGCGGCCGCGTTGAAATTAGCGAATCGCGGTTGGGGCTTGGGATGGTCTCGAGAGCAGTTGATGGAGTTGGCTGCGGAACTCGGTAGCGACGTTCCTTTTTTTCTCTCACCGGGTGCCGCAATCGGTAGAGGTCGTGGGGAACAACTCGAAACACTACCGGCTGCCGGGCAAATTTGCGCGGTGGTGGTGGTTCCGCCGCAAGGGCTTTCAACGGCTGCCGTTTACCGAGCGGCTAACGTGCCTGCCGATCCCAAAGGAATTCGTTCTGCGGTCAGCGCGATGCAAACCGGTTCACTGAGAGATTGGAGGGAAGGGTTGCACAATCGATTGGAGGATGCGGCCCGGACACTCTCTCCGTGGATCGATCGGGTTCGCTCTGCGATGGATGCCGTCGGGTGCCAACTACACCAGATGACCGGTAGCGGCACGGGATGTTTCGGGCTGACGCGTCATAGGGCGGAGGCGCATCGTATTGCCGCGAGTTTACGTGCGAGAAATATTGGCCAAGTGTTTGCAGTAAACAACGTTGGATAAGGAAACAAATCGCTAGGGTCCACAGGGGGTAGATCGTGGAAGTAACAGAAGTTCGCGTCAAACTTATCGAGGAAGGGAGCGATCGGCTAAAAGCCTTTTGCTCAATTACTTTTGATCACTGTTTTGTGATACGGGACTTGAAAATTATTGAAGGGGCCCGAGGTCCGTTTGTCGCCATGCCGAGTCGAAAACTGACTTCGCATTGTCCGGCGTGTCGAAATAAAAATCATCTTCGGGCAGGATTCTGCAATCAATGCGGCAGCGAGTTAGATCGAGACCGGATCGATCGTGACGAGGAGGGCCGGGCGAAGTTGCATGCAGACATTGCACACCCGATCAATTCGGTATGTCGGGAAATGATTCAGTCGCGAGTGGTTGAAGAGTTTCATCGTGAAATCGAAAGATCCAAGTTGCCGGGATATGTTTCCCGCTACGACGATATCGATATCGATCCACCGGAACCCCACTTTGATACGAATCACCGGATGATGCCCCAGACGGAGAAGCGCGGTTTTGGGAAGGGGATTCTTTAGCTGAAGTAAGAGACGGCATTCTTGAACATTGCCAACCCATCACCCTCCGCGCCCCCTTCCCCGCGGGTCCATCGCGGGTGCTGCGTGCGGTCGATATAGCGTTCCGGATGTGGCATCAAGCCGAGGACGCGACCCGTGTGATCGCAAAGACCGGCGGTCGCTTCGACCGAGCCATTCGGGTTCTCGGGAAACGTGACCGGCGCCTCGGGACTTTTTGCCGGATCGCAATAGCGAAGTACGAGCTGTCCCTCGGCGAGGAGGGCATCGAGTTGGTCGGGTGACTTGGTGACAAATTTGCCTTCGGCATGGGCCACGGGCAAATACATCTTTTCAATTCCCTCAAGAAAAGGCGATTTGTTGCCGCAGGTTTCCAGGTGAACCCAACGGTCTTCGAATTTCCCCGAATCGTTCCAGGTGAGCGTTCCTGCCATGTCATTCGACTCCGGAACATGCTGTGACCCGACGAGTAAGCCCGATTTGATGAGTACTTGAAACCCGTTGCAAATCCCCAGAATTAATTTTCCCGCATCGCGGAACTTATGCATGGCTTCGGCAAGGTGATGGCGGATTTGATTGCCGAGGATGCGCCCTGCCGCCACGTCGTCGCCATAGCTGAAGCCGCCGGGAAGACAAAGGATTTGAAACTCGTCTAGATCCTTTTGGTTTTCGAGTATGCGGTTGACGTGGAGGATCCGGGTTTCGGCACCAGCCGTTTGCAAGGCAAAGGCTGTCTCCCGGTCACAGTTCGTTCCGGGTGCTCTCAGGATTAATGCGTGGGGGCGGCTCATGGCCCATTTCCTCGACGATGAATGTGGTCTTTGTTGTTCGTGTGTCGGTTTACCAATCGAGCGGTTTCTTCCACGCTTCTTTTAACTGCCGCAGTGAAAGATCGATGAGCGGTCTGCCGCTTTCGCCTCGAATTACCAGATTCTTGCCCTCCGTCACCGTACCGATCTGTGCGACCGTAATCGCCGGTTCTGCATTTTTAAACAGTGCTTCGAATCGGGGGGCAGCATTATCGGGAACTTCGCAGAGAAATCGGCTGTTCGACTCACTGAAAAGTGCTTCGGTTTCGGCGTCGATTTCGTGTTGTTCGCTCGTCAGTTCAACCTCAGCCCCCCAACCCCCGGCGAAGGCCATCTCCGCAAGCGCAACGGCGAGTCCGCCTTCGCTCAAGTCGTGGCAACTGCGAACCATACCTTGACGAATCGCCTGGTGGAGGGCGTGAAACGTGGTCTTTGCCATTTCGGGGTCGACCTGCGGGACGCGACCTCCGGAAAGTTGGTTGACGAGTGCAAAGTGTGATCCCCCCAATTCATTTCGGGTCACCCCCACTTGGTAGATTCGGTTTCCGGGGGTCTTGAAGTCCATGGTCACGCACTGATCCACCGATTCGACTTGCCCCATCGCACTGATCAACAGGGTGGAGGGAATGGCAATCGATCGTTTTTTGCCATCCACCATGAAACTGAACTCATTATTCAAACTGTCTTTGCCGCTGATAAACGGGGTATCGAGCGCCACAGCCATGTCGTAGCAGGCGAGTGCAGCACGGACCAATGCGCCGAGTGTTTCGGCCTTCTCACAATCGCCCCAACAGAAGTTGTCGAGGATCGCAATT
>JAYZMM010000059.1:0-18366 GCA_036153155.1 Planctomycetota bacterium | reverse complement strand
GGCGGGCATCCGATGTTTTTTGTGCTCCGACGAATCGGGCAGTCAGTGCTGTGGCACCAATGGTAACAAAATCGAACAGGCTATTTAGAAACCAGAGAAGATATGCAATCAGACCGATTGCAGCCAGTTGAGGTGCTTCTTTAAGGAATCTTCCGGTGAGCCAGACATCGGTCAGCATCACCAGGGAAAAGAGCAGTTGCTCGGCAAGGACCGGCAACGCGAGCCGCAGCATCTGTCCATAGACGCTATTGTTTGCAGGTACAGAGGAGACTTTTGACACGCTTGATCCGACAGAATTCAGGTAAGTAATTCCTTAATCGGACGCCCACCCCCCGCAATCTTCATTGGGCGGCCATTTGCCGCCGTGTAGCGGGTATCAAGCGATATACCGATACTTTGAAGTACCGTAGCCATGAGTTCCTCAGATGAGTAGGGGGTTGTTTCAACTTCGGTGCCATCAGCATTGGTGCTGCCGACGGTGATACCTCTTTTAAAGCCTGCTCCTCCAACGACGGCGCTCCAACTGCGAGCCCAATGATCTCGTCCCGTATTTCCGTTGATTCGAGGAGTGCGTCCAAACTCGCCCATCCAAAGCACGGCAACATTATCAAGCATCCCACGCGCGGCCAAATCAGCAATCAGAGCAGCCATTGCTTGATCCATTTCGGGAAGCTTGGTTTGAAGCTGGTTAAAGTTATTGCTATGTGTATCCCATCCCCCCAAGTCAACTTCGACGAAAGGAACACCGGCCTCAACCAGTCGTCTTGCCATTAAACATCCACGTCCAAAAGAGGTGTCTCCGTAGCTTGTGCGCACCTTGTCAGACTCTTGCGATGTTTGAAAAGCTTTCATCTGTGAGCTTGTCAGTAATTGATTTGTTTTCTCGATTATTTTTTTATGTTCACCCGCTGCGGTTCCTCTTTGCTGACCAATAAATTGGGTTTCGAGTTTATCAAGAAAATTCATTCGTGCTTGCCAGCGATCTGAGGGCGTTTCTGTTTCAAGATTGGGAATCCGACCGTTAGAGTCAACGATGAACGGAGCATAAGCCAATCCCAAAAATCCGGGGCCGGCACTGTTGCCACCAATGGAAACAAACGGCGGAATTTCCAAATCGGATCGCGTCGACTCGAGTTGCTGTGCGATCACTGCACCGTAGCTAGGGTGTTCAACACTTGGATTTGGAACGAAACCGGTGTGCATGTAATAGCGGCCACGACTGTGATCTGCTTCTCTTGTACTCATCGAACGAATGATCGACATGTGATGCATTTGTTTGGCCATCTGGGGGAGGTGCTCACAGATCTGCATGTCCCCCGAAGTACTGATCGGCATGAACGGCCCACCGGTAATTGCTCCCGGTTTGAGGTCCCAGATATCAATGGTGGATGGACCACCCCCCATCCATAAGAGGATCACGGACTTTTGATTTTTTTTTAGCTCAGCTGCCTCGGCTTGGAGGGCAGTGAAGAAATGCGCAGCAGACCCCGCCCAAGCTGCTCCGGCGGAGACGTGTTTAAGGAAATGTCTGCGAGACATTCCCAGGTCACAAGGAAGGTTTTTATAAAATCGTGCTGCCATTTTATATCCTGCTTAATACGTCCTCTTGTTCTACTCGGTTCACATAGATTCCATCATCCATTTTTAATGATTGAGGATAAATTCATTGGTGTTGAGAATAACCCACCAAATATCTTGCAATGCTGTGCCGATGTCTTCGCTTTGCGCAAACGCCTTGTTTGCCCAGTTCCGCTCTTCCATTGTTGCGTTACGTGCCAACGCCGCAAGAAATAACCGATCAAGTTTTTCGCGAGACTTTAAATTGTAGTTACTTGAAACATCTTGCAAAAAAGTTCCCTCGGTATTGCTGGTTGCTTGTCTCATCAGATCACCGTTAAACAACGTTAAAACTTGAGGAATGGTTCCATTAAATGTCGAAGCTTCGTCTATCTCATCAGTACCAAATGCAATCACAAATTGTCGAAGCCATCGTTCTCGTCGCGCTTTTTGCTGGCCTGCACTCCCAATGGTTTTGTCTACTCCAGTGGCGATCATCAATGAATCATATAACTGTTCGGCACGCATTTGCCGAGGATAAAAGCGACTGAACAGAGGGGGATTTCCTCGTGCAGGATCGTCAATCTTATTTTTATCACCAAAGCGACTAGAAGCGCCATATGCATCACTGAGAACAATCCAGCGAATCAATTTTTTGAGGTCATACCCGCCCGCGACAAACTCTTGACTGAGATGTTCGAGTAACTCCGGGTGCGAGATGACATTATGCGGCCCCATGTCGTCGAAAGGCTGTGTGAATCCATAGCCAAAAAAATAATTCCAATATCGATTAACTAAGGCGATAGGCAAATATTCTGAACTGCGCACCAAGCGGGCCAACTCAGCACGACGATCGACATCCACTAAAAATCCACTCCGGGGTAATTCTGTTTTTAGGCCGCTGCGGTCAGTAAACACCGGATAAGCAGCTTTACGCACTCCATTGCGTTTGTCGTAAAAAATTTCAGCCTCTTCCGGTTCGCTGGTTGGACCCTGAAAGTCTTGATCTGCCAATTCGACAAACGCGATCATGCGCCCGCCTTCAAAACGACGGAGAGCTACGGTTTGGCGAAAAAAGGCGTTAAGTTCCCAAAATTGATTTTGCTTCCAGCGATTGAAAGGATGGTCATGACACTGCGTGCACTGGATGCGAAGACCCAAGAAGATTTGAGACGTTTTTGCGGTTGCCTGCGCTCCATATTCGGGATCATTGGGATTATTGCCAAGTTTCATGGCTAAGAAATTTACGGCACCATTAAATCGAGGGGCGTCCTGATTTTTTCCCGGTGGTCGACTCGTGCCCTGGGCACTGAGTAACTCAAAAACCATTTGATCGTAGGGACGATTTTCTTCGAATGCTTCGCTCAGATAATTCTCCATCCCTTGACGATTGGTCCGTGAATTGCGTTCCGATCCGCCACTGCGTCCTATCAATATGTTGGTCCATACGTTCGACCAGTTTCGAGAATAAGTGCCGTCATACTTTGCTGAAAGTAATCGGTCGATAAGATGTCTCTTTCTTGCTGACGATTTATCTTCAAGAAAAACGTTGAGTTCATCAGTGGTTGGAATTCTTCCTAAGACATCCAGAAATACTCGTCGACACCATTCGCCCTCGGTTGCGTTCGAGGAGGGGATCACTTCATATTCTTCCCAACTCTCTTTGAGCAGTCGATTAATCGTATGAGTCGGGAATCCGGTTTCTGTTCCTTCCACAGTCACCGGTGCATCAGCCGAGCTCAGTGCGTTCGATGCCAGGGGACCAAGCACACAGACGATGCGTAACAACCAGCGCTGCTGCACAGAAAGTAAACCGAACAGTGTGTTCAGTTTTTCTTTCTGGGCTCGACTGTGCGCGAAGTTGATAAACGGGACGGTGGGGGCCATCAGAATGCACTCAAGAAATCGGGGCTACGGATAACAGACAAAAAACACTCCACCAGCATCGATGAACTGCTAAAAGAATGAACCCCGATCGGGCCCGATACGACCGCAGAGAACAACTTTGACCCGATTTTCACCGGTGAGCGGAAGGATCAAATATTTGACAGAAATCAAAAATAGCGGCCGAAGCTTCTTCGCCAGGACCAAAAATGAGTATCATTTTAATACAGTTGTATTAAAATGATACAAGCAAAATAAAACAGGCGAGGCCGAGTTCCCGTGTTCCGCAGGACTTCAGCTCGCCTGTTTTTGGGCGAACAAGTCGCCCGATTTGCCAACCTCTCCGTCTCTAATGCCTCTTCTCAACCTCCTCCAGTACGCCGCCACTGTGTGCTGGCGGCTGACCAGAGAGAGATGTAACTCGTTTTTTAGTATTCGCTTATGTGCGAAATGCTAAAGACCTTCCCTCGTCCGTAAATGCCTCTTCCAGTGGGCCGACCCCGCTGTCAGATCAACTTCTTCACTTTGCTCTCTACGCCTCTACTCCGCTCCGGCCCCGACAGAACAGCCAATTCTGTGCGAAACCAAAAGTTCCGCCCTTATAGTAGAGCAAAGTCCGTGCCAATTCCTTCCACTGGCCCATCAGCCGTGTGGCATACATCGGGTGAGCAATTCAAAGAAACACGGGCCCGGCAACCCGGCAATATGCTCGCTGAATATTTCGATGGCTTCACTTGAATGACGCGGCCGGCCGGAGTTTTTTAATCCGCTTAATAATGTCTTGCTGACTCAGTTGTTTTCCAATAGGCAGCATCACATAAGTCGCGTTGTCGCCGTGACTATCGAGGATAATCTGCTTTGTGTTGGGAACGTCATACCCCGTTTCAGACGGCTCATGTCCGTGGATAAGCACATCGGCATCCACGCAATTTGCAAACGCATCTGCATTAGCTTGACGAAAATCTCGTCCCCAGATGAATTGGAACAGAGGACCGTTTTCTTCCATATCACTATCGCTTATTTCCTGGTCTAAAATCCTAGCATCAAATTTTTCGCGATCGACATTTTCCGGTAGTGTGTGGCTTATCCAGATCCCTTTTTCAACCTTAACGGCGAGGGGAAGTGTGCGCAGAAAAGGTAGATAGGCGTTGCGGACCTTATCGGTGGCCGGGCCATACATTTCCTGCATCCCAAAACGGAACAATAGATTAAGCATTTGTTGATTTTTCAGAATTGGAAAATCCATCAACTCGGACCATTCATGATTGCTCATAAGGAAATGCACTTGCTGCGGAAACTGAACTTTCAATTTGGCAACATCCTCAAGCATCATGTGAGACATGCAGCCGCCGCTTGAGGGGTATTTGGGGCCACCATGACAAACTTCCTGCAAAATAAGATGGCGCCGAGGGTGATTGGCTAGGTCCGCAATTTGACGGATGGCGTTGAAATTCTGTCGGTGCCCGTGCAGATCCGCGGTTACCATGACCTCATCGCCGAACGACGTGTTTAATTCAATCACGTTACCCAATCGGGATTCGGTGTTGGCATTGGCTTGATGAGCCTGGCCCAAGGTTTCGATAATCTCTTCGATATATTCAATTGTGGCGACCATGAGATTTAACCGTAGCAGCCAAAAACCAGTCAAACAAGCAGCCAGAAAACCGGCAAATCGACAATCAAAATCACCTGCGGCGTGACCTTAATTATGCTAGCACGAGGGAACGTGTGGCAACGTTTTGGTCTTCACTGGGGGTATGACAGAAATCGCTATATTGCACAAGTTGCACTGTTTTACGACGCCCTTTTTTACCCGACAAACCCCTCTGAGTAACGCAACGGGTAACTTTGGAGGCCGTGAGTTTTTAGCGATTGGCTGGATTCTGTGGGTTATTCCGTCGATACCCATAACGGATGGCTGGCTCGCCACTTGCCTTTTCGGTTGGTAGCAAGTCGCGCTGACAGGGCGTTTTTCCGTCATGGTTTCCGATAAAGGATTCAAGGGCAATGAAGAAAATCATGTACAGTCTCCTCCCGTTAATCCTGTGCGCTTGTTTTATCGGCTGCGCGCGTCAAACGAACATGGGGTGCCGAGATGGGTGCAATGGTGATTGCAATCGGTGCGGTATGTTCGGAGGTGGGGGAAATGCAATGACGGCATATGGAGAACCATGCGGACCGCTGGGTCGCTTGATGGGTGGCGGCTGCCCGCAAAATCCTCGCGCTTTTGTGGGTCCTGCAGGACCACCCACTGCCGCCGTCACCTATCCGTACTACACGACGCGTGGACCCCGCGATTTTCTGCTTGATCAGCCACAAACGATCGGTCCCTAGAATAGACCGCACGGCGAAACCCGATTCACACAGCAGGGTGAATTAGCAGGGTGGTCCGAGGATCAGCGAGATATTTTGTCCGCCGAACCCAAAACTATTCGATAGGGCGTAATCGCACTCTGATTGGCGCGCCTCGTTCGGAATATAGTCCAAGTCACAGTCTGGATCTGGATTTTCATAGTTTATGGTGGGGGGTAAAACGCCGTCACGCATTGCTAGTAAACACACGATGACTTCGGTCGCTCCCGCCGCAGCTATCAAATGGCCCATCATACTTTTTGTGCTAGAAACAGGTATCTTATAAGCGGTTTCACCAAGAGCTTTTTTAATGGCAAGCGTTTCTACCTTGTCGTTCACGCTGGTGCCGGTTCCGTGGGCGTTGATGTATTGGATTTGTTCGGCAACGATACCTGCATCGTCAAGCGCGGATTGGATGCAGCGGATGGCACCTCGACCCTCTGGATGCGTGTCTGTGATGCGGAATGCGTCCGCCGTTGAACCATAACCTTTGATTTCTCCATAAATCTCGGCACCGCGAGAACGAGCGTGCTCTAGTTCTTCTAGAACCAACATCGCGGCCCCCTCACCGAGTACAAAACCATCACGATCACGATCAAAAGGTCGCGAGGCAGCTTGTGGATTGTCATTACGGGTTGAAAGCGCAGTCAAGAGATTGAATCCGGTGACTCCGAAGGGATGAATCATGCTGTGGGTTCCACCGGAAAGCATAACATCGACATCCCCACGGCGGATTAACTCACGCGCTTCACCGATCGCCTGACTACTTGCCGCACACGCGGTGAGACAATTGATGTTGGGTCCCTGTGCATCAAACATGCTCGCCAAGTGCGCTGCTGGCATATTCGGCTCTTGTTCAAGCTCATCGATCGGATTGAGCAACTCGATGCCTTTTTTGACGAAAGCAGCCACATCTAGTGATTCGTCTCCACCGTTCATGGCCGCCAGAATCATTTTGGCGAACGCATCGAAATTTTGCTGACCCTCGCCACTTCCCAGATACACTCCGAACCGCAATGGATCAACTTTGCCTACGATATCGGCCGCCGATACGGCTTGTTTTGCGGCGCCAGCCGCAAAATTCGAGTGTCTCCCGCGACTGCTCCATAACTCAGAGTCTTCACCTTCGTCCGCAATGCTCCAGTCCAGTACTTCAGCAGAAAATTTTGTGGGAAATTCGCTCGCGTCAAATGCTTGAGTGTACCCAACACCGGATTCGCCATTCTGTAGCCGTTCCCACAGTTGCTCCGGTCGGGTTCCCAAGGGTGTAATGCAACCCATGCCTGTAATTACGACGCGTCGTTCCATAGATATACTTTTTTAAGGCTTAAGGCGTTGGGAGTGTTGTCTGAGAGAGGAGATGTGCCGGACATTCCAATTTGGCTCCGTCCGCATTTCGGCCCACTTCAAAAATCCGCAATGTTTTGAGGAGATCACCAAAATCTCCCGGTTCAAACAGAGGACGATGTGCCGTTTCACGGTCGATATGGGCAAATAAGATTTCAGCTTCCGCCTGGAGACGATCTCCGATGTGGCTGGTCGTGATTGCACGTGCCCCGGTTTCTTCAATGGCCTCTAATTTTGCGTGATAAGTTAGCGTGTCACCTGGTACGCCACGACAGTGAAACGCTAATCGCGGAACTTTTGCTAAAATCACCCTCTCCTTGAAAGCATTATACTCACTCACCAGCATGCCGGCTGTCTGGGCCATCCCCTCCAAAATCAGTGAATTGGGCATCGTCGGAATGCCGCAAAAATGATCATGTAGGTGTTCTTCGGAGAGCGAAATGGTTTTAATCGCTGTCGCCGTCTCGCCACTCACCAGCTCAGTGAAGCGATCAATCCAAAACCATCGCATGGTCTTTACCTTCAGTCCCGGTCCTTAAACTTTACTCTCCACGTAGTTGCACATATCTTGAACGGTGAGTGATGTTGCAAACTCTTGGACCAGTGGATTTTCCTCAAATTTGCTTAGATCCGCAAAGGGCATGCGTTTTTTTAACTCCGAAAGCCCCTCGGCATTGATCGTCCCATCGACGACATAATCGGTATTCGTGAGTATGTCTTCCGGAAAAAGTTCGCCACGCGGGATTTTGATATCAAAGCTTTTCTCTAGGCGAAAAACAATATCGAGAAAATCAATTGATTCGGCACCTAAATCTCCCACAAGCGTTGCTTCGGGAGTCACCTCGTCATCATCGACCCCGAGGGCATCGACCAACGATTCTCTCACTTTTTCAAAAACTTCTTCTTTGGACGGCATAGGGAAGGTTCCTCTCCTTGTTTTTAAATAAATTTTTTATTTTGGTTCTGTTACACGTTATCGACGCAGACATTTTTCTTTCGCCTACGTCTTGTTTTTTTGTACTTCTTCAGCCTTGCATGGCGATCAAACCGGGGTCATTGTGATTCAACTAGCCAACTACTGCAATTCCTCTTTACCGTCCGGTCGGTAAAGTCGCTGAAAAAGCTTCCGTAATTCATGGATCGTCCGTTGATCCAAGGAGGCATCTTCGGGCTTGGAGTCGGCCAGATTGTATCGCTCAAGTGTCAATCGCGCACTGACGTGCGTTTTTCCATCGACCGATCCCACCGTTTTGAAGGTTGTCGTCTTAGCGTCTTGTTTTATTTGTTTTGCGTTGACAACCAACTGAAAACCGGGCTCCACGAAATCCGCGTATTTGATGTTCCGCGCCTCCTTTAATACGACGACACTGTGGGCGAAGTCTTCATCATGCCGCACCAACCAGGCCCCGGCCTGGGTCATCGCCTCAAGCATCAAGACACCGGGCAACACAGGAAAGAGTGGGAAGTGATCGGCCAAGTACTCCTCTGCTAGTGAGAGATTCTTAACCGCCGTAATCTCTTGTCCTGCCTGAAGTTCCAGTATGCGGTCGACCAACGTGAAACGCATGGCAGTTTATCGGAGGGCTTCGCTCCCCGCCCCAACATATCCAGTGAGTCGGTGCAAGGATCTGTTCGAATAAACGGGTGAGTATAGAACGGGCACCGGCAATCCTCAACAGCATTCCTTTTGAGCAAAAGGACAGAATAACTGACAAGGCACAACATATATTTGGGCCCGCCCGCCGGCACCCGCACGCGGCATTCAACGTTAAAACTGATTACGGACAATTGATTTCTGCCAAAATGACAGCAAAATGCCGAATAACCAAAAAGTGCCAAAATGGCAGTCTCTTCGCCATACTTCGAAATACACATAAATCTTTAAACCATTTAATTAAAACAACTTAAGGTTATTTTTTACGATCGGCACGATGGTTGCTTTAAGAGTAACTTCATAGGTTTCTAGATTATTTGGTGAACTGAGGGACCTTACGCGGCGCGGCAGGTGGCACCAGGCGTCACCGCCAAACCCCTAATAATTATTTCAACACAGCATCGAAGGAGGATCATGCCATGTTACGTATAAATTCTCAGTGTCTTAGTCCAGCTCTCACCTTCCGCGCCGACATGGATCAGTTGATCGCTGATGTGTTTGGATCGCAACAGGAACCCATCCCCACCATTGGTGGGCGTCGCGGACATCCGGCAGTCGATGTTTGGGAGGAAAGGGAAGATTACTTTGTCGCTCTGGATATCCCAGGACTTAGCGAGAGTGATTTGAAAATTACGGCCATTGGTCGCGATCTTACGGTTGAGCGAGCACACGGCGAAGCAGACCATTCGACCGGTGAGGAAGATGAATTGGAGCAAGCGGATAAGGCTGAACCGAATTACTTCCATCGCGAACGGAGTGCAGCCGATTTTCAACGGGTGATTCGCTTTCCGTTTGAAATCGATATCGATCACGTCGAAGGTAGCCTTGAGGCGGGCGTATTAACGATCCGTGTCCCGAAGGCGGCCTCTGCCAAGCCACGACAGATTAATATTCAGACCCACTAGTGCTTCTCGGGTCGGGGGGTGGTGGCACTGCAACGTGCCACCACCTTTTTGATGGAATTTTAACGGACCGCTATTCCACAGCTTTCAATCAATCGGAAGAGAACTACCGGGGCGCTGAATCAGTGCACGCGCTGGCCCGGCTTGGCACCGGAATCGGGACTAAGCAGAAAAACGTCTGCTTTGCCCGGACCGGCCGCCACAACCATACCTTCGCTGGTTCCAAATTTCATCTCACGCGGCGCAAGATTCGCCACGCAAACCACCAGACGACCGACTAGTGATTCCGGATCGTAGGCCGACTTGATTCCGGCAAACACAGTCCGTTGTTCCTCACCGCCTAGGCCGAGCGTCAGTTTGAGCAGCTTACGTGCCTCGGGAATGGTTTCGGCACTTAAAACGCGGGCAACCCGCAGATCGACCTTGGCAAACTCGTCAATGGTGATTTCATCAGCTAGTGGTTCATCGATCAGTGGTTGCGGGTCGTCGCTCGTCGTGGAAACGGGTTGCGGCTGGGATTCATCTTCTCGACTGTCGTCAATCATTGCTTGTACCTTTTCGATTTGGAGTCTTTGAAGCATGTGTTTGAATTTTTGGACAGGAGTGCCGAGCAAAGGCTCTTGCGACTGGTGCCAGTGTTCTATTGATTCGCCCAGCAGTTCGCCACAGTCATGTGCCAATCGCGGTAGCACGGGCGCGAGGTAAATGACTAGTTGGCGAAAAAGATTAAGCGCAACGGTACACACCTCTTGGAGTTCTTTTTGGCGAGTCGGATCCTTATTGAGTTCCCAGGGCCGTTTCTCTTCCACATACGGGTTTGCGCGATCCGCTAGGGCCAGAATTCTTCTCATTGCTTGTGCAAAGTCGCACTTTTCATACGCCTCGGCAATCGCTTTCCCCTCGTCCGCAGCCCTGGCAAACAATCCCCCATCCTCCGGATAGCTGCTGGCCAAGCCGGTGTTTTGCACAAATTTAGCCGCGCGGCTGGCAAGGTTAACCACCTTGCCGACAAGATCCGCGTTTACCTTCTGGACGAACTCGTCAATGTTTAAGTCGATGTCGTCGACTTTGGCACTTAACTTGGAGGCGTAGTAATAGCGCAAGTAGGCCGCATCAAGGTGCTGCAAATAGGTCTTTGCTCGCACGAAGGTACCTTTGCTTTTCGACATCTTCTCGCCACCCACGGTAAGAAATCCATGAATGTGTACTTTGCTGGGGAGGGTAAAGTTTGCCGTTTTGAGCATACCCGGCCAAAAGAGTGTATGGAAATAAGCAATATCCTTGCCGATAAAATGATGGATTTCGCACGCATCACTCTTCCACCAGTCATCAAAGTTTTCTCCCACTTGCTCACACCACTGGCGCGTGGATGCCAAGTACCCTATCGGCGCGTCAAACCATACATACCAATAGTGACCCGGGTAATCTGGGATCTCAAAGCCGAAATAAGGTGCGGGCCTTGAAATATCCCAATCCCGCAATGGCTTGTTGAGAAAATGGCCCTGCAGGTAATTGGCGATTTCCGATTGAAGATGCCCATCGTTCTGTGTCCATTCGTCAAGAAACGAATGTAATTTTTCAAGTTCAATAAACAGGTGCGCAGCGGATCGAACTTCCGGAGTTGTGCCTGTGAGCGTACTGACGGGATCGATCAGCTCTGTGGGTGAGTAAGTGTGACCATTATCACAACTGTCTCCGTACTGATTTGAAATTCCACAAGCGGGGCAGGTGCCACGCACGAAACGGTCGGCAAGGAAAGTCTCTGCCTGGGGATCATAGAGTTGAGATACGTCCCGCTCTATGACCAGTCCGTTAGAACGCATGGCCGACCATATTTGCTCGCATAGTTCTCGGTTCTCTTTGCAGTGGGTGCTCCCGTAGTTATCAAATTCGATATCAAATTTAGAAAAATCAGCCTGATGTTCCTTGTGAATTTGCTCGATAAACTGCTCTTCGGAAACACCCCGTTGCCGTGCGCTGATCATAATGGCTGTGCCGTGAGTGTCGTCACCACAGATATAAATGCATCGGTTTCCCTGCAGTTTTTGGAAGCGGACCCAAATGTCGGTTTGAATGTATTCCACCAAATGGCCGATGTGGATCGGGCCATTCGCATAGGGGAGACCTGCGGTGACAAGAATTTGACGCATATAAGCAGCGATCGAAAAAGCGATGTTTCTTGTAAAGCCGGGATTGTAGCCGAGTAATGAGCGAATCGGGAGGCGGGAGAGCAGTGACGAGGTTGTCCTGCGAGCACACTAAATGCCAAGAAGCGTAAGTCAGCGGGGACTGATACGTCGAAACGGTATTTATTTTTTAATTGCGGTAGCGATAGTAGCACCGCTGCTGCCGCCGGAGAAAACACCAAAATTTTTCACTTTGGTGCAATCAAAGTGTATTCTGCTCTAACAAGACTGCGTGCTGCCCATAGCATTTGTTTGCTTAATACCAATGCTGCGTGGTATTTGCGATCAATATTGCAGTCGTCTGAACGGCCTGTTCGAGTGAGGTTCGTGTAATTTTGCGCATCAAAAATTGAAGAACTTTCCTGATGCGTTCTCTTTTGGTTTTTGCTACAGAAGCGACCCGTCACAACTTCCCCGGTAGCGGTGGCAAGGATGCCAGCTCCTCGGGAGTGACCTTTTGCGAGTTCATTGTTGCGATTTTTTGCGGGTAAATAACTAGATTGAGGCAACATGGAGGTTGCCTGCAGGTAATAGATTGCCGTTTTAGGCGGTTGATCGGCACCTGGAGCGACGGACATCGTCGGATCCTCCTCAGTTGTCTTAAAAAAGACCTCAGTTCCAGGGAGGGAACGATGGTACCGATTCAGATTACAGCACTCTTGTTGGCGGCAACCGGAGCGGGAGAAACGGTTCTCTATGATTTTCAAGCCAGTTGGTGTGGGCCTTGTAAAATGATGGCTCCGGTGGTGCATCAATTGTCTGCGGAAGGCTATCCGGTTCGTGAAATTGATGTCGATCGAGACACTGCCCTGGCACAAAAATATGGTGTAACCAACATTCCATGTTTTGTGTTGGTTGTCGACGGTAAAGAGCGCGGACGGATTATTGGTGCAACGAATTACCAGCGACTTTCGGAATTACTTTCGGCTTCTGGAGTCTTGCCTAGCCCTGCACAAAACATGCATGCGCGCGGTCAATCGCCCGAGCGATCGCGTAAACTTTTGCCGCTTACTGGACCACTATTTTCCCGACCTTCGCCGAAACAAACACATCCGCCTGATCTTGATGTACCGCAAGTTACGCTCGGCCAATCGTTCGACCCTGTTCCAGTTCGTCCAGCGTCCGACAATATGCCATCCGCGATTCCGCCACGATCTGCAGAACCGCTAACAAGTAGAACGGTTATGGAAGAGCATAGTCCTCTTCAATTGTTGGGTGCTCGTCTACTGCGGGCGAGTGTGCGACTCAAGGTATATGATCCGCAGGGCCATTCGCTTGGCAGTGGTACGATCATTGATTCGTGGATGGGAGCCAACGGAACTTCGGAAGCGTTAATTCTCACATGCGGGCATATTTTTCGCGATTCAGCAGGCAATGGGAAAATTGAGGTCGATCTGTTTGACCGCGGTGCGGCCACCACGGTTGAAGGATTTTTAGTCCGGTACGATCTGCAAAACGATATCGGATTGGTTTCAATTCGCTCGGATCGTCAACTGCCTGCTATGGTTCTCTCGGAGGAAGGGAAGGAGGCAAAAGTTGGAGAAATGGTATTGAGTGTCGGTTGCGACCATGGCAATGACCCGACCGTGCAATATAGCACTGTCAAGGCAATCAATAGTTTTGTCGGCCCTCCAAATTTACAAGTGGAAGGCCAACCGGCGGTTGGACGCAGTGGGGGAGGATTATTTAACCGACGCGGAGAATTAATTGGCATCTGTAATTTTGCCGATCCTACCGATCGAGCCGGCCTTTATGGATCTGTACAGCTAGCGTATGCCATGCTGCGGGAATTAAATCCCTCTAAGCCTGCATTGGATCCGAAAACAAAAAGTTCGTTGGCCGCGTCAAATAATGTGCCTCAAGCTCTGGCAATGCTTGCGGAAACGACACACAAAGGAGCGGCCTCGCAGGAGCTGATTTGTATCGTACGAACTGGTCAAGGCAGTGAAAGTCGCCATCAAGTGCTGGTGATTGATAATGCATCAAAAGATCTGCTCGAGAAGATCACTGCCGAACATTCCCAGAAGGGTCGTACATTTCCCACCTCCATGGCAGTCGAAGCGGATCAAACAAAATCCAATTCAAACCATGCTTACGGCTTGAGATTTGGAACGCGTTAAACTCACGCATTGAGTTTTTCGAGCAAAGGATCCGCGGCAGTAAAGTCGTCGAGAACTAAATTTGCTGCCTCAGCTGTGAGTTCTTTTGCAGAGTATTTCCCCGTGCAGACTCCCACAGTCTGTGCACCGATTGCCCGTCCACAATGTATATCAGCGGGTGTGTCTCCGATTACAAAGATCTGTTCGGCCTCTACGTCCCGACCCCAACGTTGATGTGTCGCGTCCAGTGCCTGTCGGGCTACACGATTGCGATCCGTGTGGTGATCACCAAAGCCGCCAAAATCAAAGTGGTGGTCTAGTTCGTAGTGCTTCAGCTTTATCGAAGCACCTTTGGCCATATTTCCGGTCAATAGCCCAAGTTTAATGTCGGAATGGCGACCGATTATCTCAAGGAACGACTTAATGCCGGGCAGCACTTTTCCTGAACATTGTGCGAGACAACCAGGAAGCAACTGTAGGTAAGCATCAGTGAAGCGTTCCCAATTCTGATCGTTTTGAACAATATTAAAATGGTCAAATAAATCAGCAACAATTCCCCGATCGGTGCGTCCGGCGAAGTGAACACCTGGATCAATCACCTCAACATCGAATGTTTTTTGCAGAGTCAGTAGAAAAGCCTGTTTTCCGGCACCCCCGGTGGTGATGAGTGTCCCATCGATATCAAAGAGACAAATTTTCATGAGCGTGCGGCAGCGATGCCATCGTAGAATGCGTGTTCAATTTGAGACTTATGGTTGTAACGATTATTCGTCCCGTGCTAGCAGGGCCCAACCCGAACAATCGGACATTCTCCCAGAACGAAAACGAAAAAAGTGTGCATCGAGCAGTCTATTTGCTTGCGGAGCCTTTTAAATCAACATAAAGTGAATCGAGAAGAACAGTGGAGAGTCTAAGTTATTGCAATCTTCTCCGCTAGAAACAAATTAACGGAAGGTTGAATGATGGTACGTAGTTTAATCATGTTGGCGCTGATTGTAATATGCTGTGGCATGACTTCGCATCTTGAAGCGAATGATTATCTAGTAGGCGGCCAATTTAATACCCCTAAGGTGACCCATTATCGGTCACGGCAAACAGGACAGATTACTTACTACGGACCACGATGCTGTCCACCGGCTGAGAATTGTCGCACGACCAATTATGCCCCCGCCGCAGTTGAAAGTACGCCTGTGACCTCGTCGGTATATCAGCCGGTGACCGGTGGCCCCACTTACAATATCCGGTCTAATTACACGCCCTATCAAATGGGACAAACTGTATCCAGACCCCGAGGTTGGCGAGCGTGGTTCAGCAATCCGTTTGCTGCCCCAATATCTACTGGCCCTACCGGTCCTTAAAGAGATACTTGGCAGGCGAGTTGGATCATATCGGGTGCAGCTCACCAGGAGTGGATAAAGCCGATCGCGGTTAAGGCCCTCATGCCTTTGTCATCGTCGTCGTAATTTTACGGTGAAGCGTTCTACGGCGCGGCGTTGGATGGTAGTTGGAAAAAAACTTGGTGTTCTGGTTTGCCTTTCCACTGATCGACTAACTCGACTACCACCTCGGCAGGCAGTGCATAGCTACAAGTGCGACCCGCACGCGCGATATTGATACCCGTGACATCCCCATCCATATCGACAATGGGTCCACCGCATTGCTCCGGTTGTAGTACTGAGTCGTGCGTAAATGCCTGGGGAAAATCGGCTCGTCTCAGACTCAGGTCCCCGCCCATACTGTTCATTACCCCAAATCTTGTTTCCAACGCATCGATTCCCTCCATGCGACCCAACCTTGCTATGGCTTCTTGCTCCTGATTTTCACGTAGAATCCGCAATTGGATCTCTTGCGCGGGCATCATCTTCGCAAGTCGATTCATAAAATCTCGGCGGCTACGAACAGGTTTGTCGTTTAAACTGATCACAATGTCATTGCGTTTCAGTCCTGCCAGGTCGGCTGCGCTGCCGGGGAACACGACCTCGATACGCGGCCCACGATCTGCCTGCGTAAGTTGAACTCCCAGGAACCCGCGCTCGTGGGGAATGTTCCGAGAATCGATGCTCACAATCCCAATTGAAAGCGGATTGGTACCGATACCGGGTGTAACTAGCCAACTGCCGACCTGAGTGTCTTCCTCTTTTTCCCAGCGCACAGGAATAAATCGCCGGTTCTGTGTGTTCTCCAGATGCAGCAGCGCCAAATCGTATTTGGCATCACGCACTACGACCTTTGCCGGATAGATTTTTCCGTCAAATAGTCTGCAACGAATTTCTCCGTTCAATTCGCTTGATTTTGAAACAATCAGACCAGCCGGATCAATTATTGCGCCGAGTGCGACCTGTTTTTTGTTATTTTCAATTTGAACGGTCGCTTTCCGAGCGGTTTCGATGATGGGAACAAATACCTGATGAACATCGGGGTGATTTTTTAGATACTTCCACTGCGCATCAGCACGGGATGACCCAAACACGGCCCCAAATAAAATGATCAGAGTAAAAAGACGTTTATTTTTCAAACTAAGCATCGACAGCCTGCTACTATGAAATTGGGGTGACTCTGGAATCCCCGAATTAGATACGAGGATTAGTTATAGGCATTAAATCCGAAGCTACCGATTTCAACGTTAATAACCAGTTGCTTTGTCTCACGTCTGACATCTAGCCGAACCATCTCTCCAGGATCGCATTCAGCTACAGCGGATACAAGTTGAGAAAAAGTTTGGATGGGCTTGCCATTGAATTTCAAGACAATGTCACCTCCGCGCATCCCAGCCAAAGCAGCTGGGCCACCTGGAATGACACGACCGATTTCCGCTTCCTCTCGATTGCCCGCCTCGAGCACACCCAGGAAAGGGCCGCCAGGCGAAGGGCCGCCCCATACATCTCCCTGCGCAAAGCGGCCCCAATCTTTTTCAAACACATTAACGGGAATGTGTAGGTTTGCCTCAATGCCCTCGCCAATTCGGCTATGAATCCCAATTACCTCACCCGCAGCGGAAAAAAGAGGCCCCCCTGAATCACCGCCCACCAAAGTGCAATCTGTAACAATGATATTTTCTCCTTGGAGGAGCATCCTCCCCATCCGGACAGCCGGTTTTCTATCTTCTTGAAACCCCCCGGGGTGACCTACCGCAACACACCACTGCCCATACTGAAGCGCGTCTGAATCTCCCGTCGGCACATAGGGCAACGGGTTATCGTTATCAATTTCATCGTCAGAGATTTTCAATAATCCCGCATCAACCCTGTGGTTTGCACCGAGTGTGGTTGCAGAAAATTTTCGACCATCGGGGAGAAAGACGGTGGCTGGTTTATTGGACCGTCCCGTGACGTGTCCCGCCGAGAGAATATATCCATCCGCACTGATAATCACCCCGCTGCCCATACCATTTTTTAAACGGATGCCGACGACGGCTGGAATTACTTTCTTGGAGAGCCGCTGCATATGCTCCTGCATCGTTCGCAATTCATCTTGGTTGCGAGGAGGAGCCAAAAAAAGTTTTTCGGTGGCCGCCGAAATTTGCAGCCTACCACTGTCACTTCTTTCGCCGCCTGGAAACGATTTTTGTGGTGATTCTGAGGCAGTCGCAATTGTGGCAATGACAAATAGCCAAGCAGTTGTGAGGCAAATAAGAAAATGGGTTCGCACCCGAGCCTCGATAGAGTCTTGTGTGATTAAATAACTTTTAACCGCCGGTACCCGAGATTGATTTTGTTGAGCTTGCACAACCAATGGTCCTTCGTGGAGTCCGGTTGCCCCTTGCCGGAGGCAGCACCCTGTTCGCCTTGGCTCCTCCTCCATCGTAATCCTTTGCGACAGAGGAGCCAATTTTTCGGCGAAGAAAGTTTGCTGGTGGGGAAATGCCGATTTTGCCGACTAGAACGCCATGAAATCACTGAAACCGCCTAAATTTGTTGTTTTTTACATTTTGCCAAACTAAAATCGGTGCAGGAACGGCTTTTTTAACCCACAGTTATACCGGAGATGAGAGCGGGCTGATTGGGATTCTTGAATCGGGAGCCCTAATCTGAAACCCGCGGGAAATGGGTTGCCCGATAGCGTTTCGGGTAACACAAACCTAGTAACGCGTGCGGAATATTCGGAACAACAGGCACTGGCTCAGAGAGGGCGAGCGATGAGAAAGAGTAGCAATTTATTTACTCCTGTTTTACTTGTTGTATTTTGGGCTGCGTGTTCGCCCAGCATCAGTTGGGGCCAGGCCGCCGGCGGCGGTGGTGGAAATAATAATCTCGGGGGTGGCGATACGGGCATCGCGGGTGTTCTCGTTGATCCGGAGGGCGTCCTTAAACTGCGAACATATGAGGACGCCAATGGTGCTCTCATGCGTTCGCGTATTAATGCTGCTCGAGCAGCATTACCCCAAG
>JAYZMM010000058.1:0-26957 GCA_036153155.1 Planctomycetota bacterium | reverse complement strand
AACCGCCTCATTGGCCGCCAGCATAAATTCCTCGATAATTTGATGGCTTTCCGTATTTTCAACGAGATGTGCTCCGGAAACACGACCCTGTTTGTCTAAATCGATTTTTGTCTCGGGCATCGAGAGTTCCAGCGCACCACGCGATAAGCGACGCTGTCGTAAAATCATGGCCAGCGTGTGCATATCGCCCAAGAGCTGATGCACATCCGGGGACAGCTTTTTCTTCCAACTCGCGGGCGATGCCAGAAAAGCATCCACCTCTTCGTAATGAAACCGTCGGTCGCTACGGATAGCACCCGCGGTGGATTCCACATCGACCGGAATGCCCTCTTCGGTGAATTCGATGAAGACCGACCGAGTGTAACGTACTCGCTCCGGCTGCAGACTAGCCAAGTGATTGGAAATCGTCTCCGGCAACATCGGAATCACCCGATCCGGAAGATAGACACTCGTTGCGCGTTCGTATGCTTCACGATCTAAGTTTGTTTTTTCTTGAATAAAATGTGACACATCGGCAATGTGCACGCCCAGCAGCCAATGTCCTTCCGTCGTGCGACGCAACGAAATTGCGTCGTCAAAGTCGCGGGCATCGATCGGATCGATGGTGATGACCGTCAGGTCAGTGAAATCCTTCCTTCCGGCGGGAATTGATTCATCGAACGCTTCTGCAATCTCGCGTGCCTCGTCAAGCACCTCATCGGGAAAGTCTCCCGGGAGCCCATACTCGTGAATGATCGACTGGGTATCAACGCCTGGCCGATTGCGTGGTCCCAGTATCTCCACAATCACCGCCTCTCCCTCGCGGAAGTGCGACGGAAACTGCACCATTTCGATCACGACTTTTTCATCGATCTGCGGCTTGGCTACCGATGCATCCCCAATCCGAACCGGTGCCGAAAAAATCTTGCCATCCACCTGCACGAGAGACATGCCCGCTTGTTGAAAATAGGTCCCGACAAAACGATGGGTTTCCCGCTCCACGACTTCCACGATCGCGCCGGCAGGACCCAAACCCCGTTTTGAGCCTCGCTTGCCTTGCACACGGACCCGTACCGTATCGCCACTGGCGGCATCGACCGTATGCTTTGCCGGAATGAAGATATCAGCCTCTTGCCGTTTACTAGCCGCAGAAGCGACAGGGCGCACAAAACCGTATCCCGCCGGTAGTCTGCGGAAAACTCCGATCACGCCGTCCGCGGCAGACCCTTTTCCGGGCGGGATGACCGCGTGGCCTGCGGCGTACGCAAGCTTACCCCGTTTGACGAGTTGCTTGATCTTTTTTTTCAGCTGTCGCGTCTGCGCCTCATCCAGGCTGAGACTCTCCGCAATTTTTCGCGGCTTGACTGGGCGATAACCTGGGGCAAGGACATGTTCGAGAAGCAAATCCTGAAGCTCGTCTTCATTCATTGCCCGATTTTCCCTTGAAAAGTTTGCGTCCCAAATTGGGAAAATAGGGGGTCCAGTTGCTATCGGGATTGTTATCGCTCCGAATCATTTGATCAAACTGATGGAACCGCGCATCTAGTTCATCCAATCGATGAAGCACCATCGCCTCTCGTGTCATCGGGACCTGTGGGCTGCCCGCATCGAGACTACCGTGATGACTCACTATGAGGTGCTTTAATTCCATCGCCCGCGTTTGCGGAAAGGAGGGCAACGCACTCAATTTCTCATCGAGCAGGGAAAGCCCAATTACGATATGTCCGAGTAATTGCCCTTGATCGGTGTAGTGCAAGTCACGATCATAGCCCAGCTCATCCACTTTTCCAGAATCATGCAACAGAGCCCCGAGGAGCATCAACTCGCGATCAAGCTGCGGATAAGTATCAGCGACCCGATCGATCAGGTCACATAAGGTTGCCACGTGCTGTAGTAGACCACCGTGATAAGCGTGATGATTTTTTATACCTGCCGGTGCACGCGAGAATTTTTCCATAAACGCTGCATCTTCAAGATATGCCAATGCCAGCTCTCGCAGATCGGGATCTGAGAGTTGGGCGAACCGCTTGGTCAGGTTTTCACGCAGGCGATCAATCACTTCGGTCGGCAAAACTCGAAACTCATTCTCATCTACCCCTTCGCTGGGAACTTTTTCCATGCGCTTGGCAATGAGTTGTACGGCACCCTGAAAAAGTTGCGTCGTCCCTTGCACATGCACATAATCGCCGTCGGAAAAATGTGCAGCCTTCTCTTCGCTGGCATTCCACATCCTCGCCTCAAGGGATCCAGATCGATCCGACAGTCGGAACTGCAGATAAAGATTCCCCTGGCGGTTGGAGCGGAGCTGTTTACCGCTCAATAGAAAAATTTGATCAACCGTTTGCTCGGCATGCAATTTACTGACAGGCTGGCGAGGCATATTTTTTAGTTCCGAAGGTAAAGCGTTTCGTTCTGCGGCAAATTTGGCAGGGAGGTCAACTTGGACGAAACGGCAATTTCATCAATTGCGTCGGATGGCCCGACCACGCGGCATGACCTGCTTCACTCACCTTACTGATTTTAGAAGCAGCGGCTGGATTTCCACAAGGACCAGAGATATTGCGAGCAAACCATGGCCTGCCATAGAATGCCGCCTTCTACAAACAATTTCGTTTATTGGACCTCTGATGGCTAAACCTCCCAAACACGCAATCCAACCGACGCGCAGTGATGACTATCCGGAGTGGTACCAGCAAGTCATTCGCGCAGCGGATCTCGCTGAAATTTCTCCGGTTCGGGGATGCATGGTAATCAAACCTTGGGGCTACTCAATTTGGGAAAACATGCAACAAGCGTTGGATCGGATGTTCAAAAACACTGGTCATGTGAATGCCTACTTTCCACTGTTTATCCCCATGAGTTACCTCGAGAAGGAAGCTGCTCACGTTGAGGGCTTTGCAAAAGAGTGTGCGGTAGTAACGCACCATCGCCTTGAGCCAGACGGGCAGGGGGGGCTGCGACCGGCAGGGCCACTGGAAGAACCTTTGATTGTCCGCCCGACCAGCGAGACGATTATTGGAGAGATGTATGCCAAGTGGATCCAGTCGTATCGCGACTTACCGCTGCTCATCAATCAATGGGCGAATGTCGTACGTTGGGAAATGCGAACCCGGCTCTTTTTGCGGACCGCTGAATTTCTCTGGCAAGAGGGGCACACCGCACATGCCACCCAGGCGGAGGCAGAGGAAGAAACCCGCAAAATGCTTGATGTCTATGCCGACTTTGCTGAGAACTGGATGGCAATGCCGGTGATCAAAGGGGAAAAAACTGCAGAGGAGCGTTTTCCGGGGGCTGTAGCGACCTATAGCATCGAGGCGATGATGCAGGACCGGAAGGCGTTGCAGGCCGGCACCTCTCATTTTCTTGGACAGAACTTCTCACGGGCTCAGGACATCACATTCCAGGATGAAAATGGGGCGGAAGCCTTTGCATGGACAACTTCATGGGGAGTTTCAACGCGCCTGGTTGGCGGCCTGATTATGACCCATGGCGATGATGACGGGATGATCGTTCCACCACGACTTGCACCGCAACATGTTGTGATTCTTCCCGTTTTGCGTGGAGATGACTCAAGTGCGGCAGTCTTGGAGTATTGCGCAAAGCTAAAGGCCGACCTGGAAAATCAAACTTTCAACGGTGCGCCCGTACGGGTCTTGTTAGATCAACGGGATATCCGCGGCGGGGAAAAGACGTGGCAGCACATCAAGAAAGGCGTTCCGCTGCGTGTCGAAATAGGCCCAAGAGATGTGGAAAGCGACAGTTGCTTTGTCGGACGACGGGATCAACCACCGAAACAAAAAGAGAGTATTCCACGGAGCGAATTTGTCGATACAGTACACACGCAGTTGGAATCCATGCAACGGGAACTTTTCAACCGTGCCCTGGAAAATCGACAGAAAGTGACAAAGCCAATCGATAGCCTGGAAGAATTTCGTGACTACTTCACTCCCGATCCGAATGACCCGACGGCAATTCACGGGGGATTTGCCCAATGTCACTTCGCCGAAGGTGAGCCAATGGAACGGGTTCTAAAAGAGTTGAAAGTTTCGCTTCGCTGTGTACCTCTTGATGCCGAGGAGGAGGACGGAACTTGTATTTTCTCCAACCAGCCCAGCCGGAAGCGGGCGGTTTTCGCGAAGGCTTATTGACGGACGGATTGAATTCTCCATGGGTGAAGCCCGCACGCCGGATAAAGTGCTCAGAATTTTAGCCGCCTTCAGTCAAGACGAGGAGGCGCTCGATTGGGCTTTACAGCACGCAGAAGGAGTTTGGGGTAAGACGGCGCTGCGGAGTGAAATCTTTCAATTCGTCGAAACGGACTATTACACGGCTTCAATGGGCAGCCCCCTTTTAAAGACATTCTGGGCTTTTGAACGTCCTGCGAATGCAGAAGAGTTAGCCTTGTGGAAGCAACAAACGAATGATTGGGAAATTGATTTCGCTCAGTCGAATGCGGCTGATGTGACTCGACCGCTGAATTTGGATCCTGGCTATCTGACGCTGGGCAAATTAGTCCTGGCTTCCACCAAAGACCACGCTCATCGGATTTATCTGCGGAATGGTATTTATGCCGAAGTCACTCTCGGTTACCGCAATCGCCGTTGGCAACATTGGGAGTGGACGTATCCCGACTATCGTCGCCAAGACGTGCAGTCATTTTTCGACGCTTGTCGAGACTATCTGCGAAAGACGTTGCTGCCGGCCACCCTCCGCTAATTGTTTTCGTAGGGTGTTTCTCCACAGGATTGCTCGACGTTCTCGATGTTAATGGTACTGGCGACGTGACCATGAGGCACGCTGTACTTGCAAACTCGATCCCCCCGTCCGCAGCGAACGGCGGGGCTCGGGGGAGAGGTAAATCGAGGGCCATGATTTGACGCTCAGCCGACCGGATCGATAGAATAACGATATCTGCATCAACCGCATGAGCCCCTTAACCGAAATTGACGGAAAATCTGCCGATGAAAGTTTTTATCTGTGCCATCATCGCCGCTGCACTCGGCATTGGCCTTGCAGTATTCCACGCCGTCTCTGAATTCGGTTGGACCATCGAGACGCCGCTGCTTGCCGGGACGCAAGATCGAGAGCCACTGATTACGGGGCCGAAGTTGGTGACTGGAAGCACCACGCACACATTTGAACGGATGTATCAAAATCAAACCGGGACACACACGTTCGTACTCCGCAACGAGGGACTTTCAGACTTGAAAATTATTCCTGGAAAGCCCTCCTGCAAATGCACCGTCAGCAAAGTTTCGCGGAAAACAATTCCACCGGGAGAGACCGCGGAGGTAACCCTCACCTGGAAGACGGGAAAGTCGAAGGGCAAGTACCGTAAGCGGGCACCCATAAAAACTAACGACCCGGCGCAGCCGAGCATTCAGTTGAAAATCGAAGGGACTGTGACCCCCGATTTTGCGTTCAAGCCTCCCACACTATTTGCTTCGGGGCTGGCAAATGACATGGAAAAAACACTAGAGGCAAAACTTTACTTTTATGGGGATAAGCAGGTCGAACTGTTCGACCCGACATTGGGGGGAGCAAAACTCAAAGATTTCTTGAAGGTCGACTATCAGCCGATTGCGAATGACCAAATCAACGAACCATATGCGACCAGCGGTTTTACGGTGCAGGTGAAATTTTTGCCCGGGTTGCCGATCGGCAACTTCCACGAGGCGGTTATATTCCGGACCGAACCCTCGTTACCGCAACCGGTCCGGCTAAATGTGAATGGCACGGTCCGCAAGCCGGTCAATCTTTTTGGCCCTAAACTCAATCGTAAGACGCAGACTCTCGATCTGGGTAAAGTCTCTGGTGGATCGGGAACTCCTGTCCGATTGCTAATGCAGGTTGCAGGCCGTTATCGCGACCAGGTCGACGTCAAACTAACCTCTAGTGATCCACCGGGAATCAGCCTAGAGATTGGCCCGGATTTAATGCTAGCAAAAGGAACGTTGCGGCAGTTTCCCTTGATATTCTCAGTCCCTCAAGATGCGAGACCTGGCGTCTACGGTATCGGGTCGCATCCACCGGGCAAGATTGTCCTCACAACCGGGCATCCGGACTTTCCTGAAATTGAATTGCCTGTCAAACTTGAGATTGAGGCACCCGAGAAGCAGACCGCACCAAAATCGTCCGAAGACGTCGTGCCTAAACGCGAAAAGACGGAAGAGACGGAAGAATAGTGGACCAAGGCACGGCAGCACGCAATCCAAGCGTCGCCGACACTGAGTGCGGGGAAGGAACCCGATGGCAGATCGATGCTTAAAAACTGCGTCCGTGTACGGCACACATGGCACTTTTATGGTGCTTGTGGTGCTTGTGTTATTAAGCGGTTGTGGTGACAGCGTGCTTCACGAATCGCATCGCGGGCAGCATCACGAACGCATCGATTTGACACACGTTGTCGACCCTGGGGGAAACAACCGCTTCCAACCTCCCGACAAGGTGCTCCAGGCCGACAACGCGCCCCCGCAGGACAAACCGCCTAAAACTCAGACCGAGAAGACACCCGATGCCTACCACGGTTCAAAAACAAAAAAAGATTATGCCAAACTTAATGGAAGCATCTTCGTGGATTGGAAGAAACCGAAAGCGGCTATTCTTCTATCCGGACTGCTCGACGGCTATATCGAACCGTGTGGATGTGCAGGGCTAGAAAATCAGAAGGGTGGCTTGAATCGGCGGATGGATCTGGTTGAAAAGTTAAAAGCAAAAGGCTGGCCACTGGCAGCGGTGGACTTAGGAGGTATGGTGCGGCGATTCGGGCCCCAGGCAGCAATCAAGTATCAAGTGGCCATTGATGCACACCGAGCATTGGGTTATGACGCGATTGGTCTTGGCGCACGTGACTTGCAACTTTCTTCCGAGACACTTCTCTCTCAACTCACACCCGATGGAAAATCTCCCTTTATCTCTGCAAATGTCCGATCCATTTTCGATGAAGATTTCGGACTGACCAGTCGCTACCGCGTTCTCGATGTAGGAGGCGTGCGGATCGGCGTGACGCAAGTTCTGGGTGAGCAGTACGCGGAAGAGCTACAGAATGCAGACTACGAATATCAATCGCCGGAAACTGCGTTGCCGCCAATCGTAGAGCGTCTCAAGGATGAAAATTGCGACTTGCTTCTTCTGCTTTCCAACACCACCGTGGAAGAAGCTCAGACGCTCGGAGAAACGTTTACCGACTTCAACTATGTGGTCGTTGCGGGTGATAGTGATCCACCACCTCCGGAACCGGAATCAATCGGAGATAGCGTGCAACTTATTGAATTGGGACACAAGGGCATGTATGTGGGTGTTCTGGGAGTGTATGCCAACCCGACTGATATCCGCTATCAGCGTGTTCCGCTTGACGGAAGATTCAAGGACACCGAGTCGATCACACGACTATTCACTGCGTATCAGGATCAACTCCGCACGCTTGGCCTTGCAGGGTTAGCCTTGCAAGCAAATCCTCATCCGAGTGGTCGAGAATTCGTGGGCAGCGAAACCTGTGCCGATTGCCATAGCGATGCCTTTGAAATCTGGGAGAACAGTCCGCATTCCCATGCTACCGAAACACTGATCAATTTGCCGCTCGGTCGACAGTATGATCCGGAGTGCATCAGTTGCCATGTTACGGGATGGGAACCGCAAGAATATTACCCATTCGCAACCGGCTATGAAAACGAGAAAAAAACACCCCATTTGTTTGGCAATGGATGTGAAAACTGCCACGGTGGTGGTGCAGCACACGCTGCAGCAGAAAATGGCGACCTGGATGTTGACGATGAGGAATTGGAACGACTCCGCTCGCAAATGCACGTGACCCTCCAACAAGCAAAAAAAAATACTTGCGTGCGTTGCCACGATCTGGACAACAGTCCCGAGTTTGAATTTGAGACCTATTGGCCTCAAGTCGCCCATTAATAGATGCCTTAAGGCCTCACAAATGCCGTGCAAATATAACGCGAGGCACATTACCGACTCACCGATCAACCTATACTCATCTGAGCGAAATCGATTCACTCTGGTCCTCAAAGATCCTTGGTTGGCCAACTTTTGATAGCTCTTGCCGTACCTTTGCTCGGTTTAGCGTGCGGTACCGCGATTGGCGCCCACACTCGTCGCACCATCCGTTAGAATAAGATAGGCCGCTTCGGGCGGATTTCCGCTGCGGTCGAGAGGCAAGTTGGAACGCAGAGAACGAGTCCATGGCTGAAACGCTTCAAGATACGATCAGGGCCGTCCGGCGACGCGCTTGGATTGCAAAAATGCTCTATGGATGTGGTTGGATTTTCTCAATCATCACGCTTTTGTTGCTGCTGATCGCGAGCGTCGACTTTGTGTTGCGTCAGAATGATCGCATCTCCCGCATGACGCTTAGCCTCGTGTTTGCACTGGCGGTCGTCACGTGGATTGGCCGGCTTGTGCTTCCGCTGATCCGAAAACCACTTACCGATCTGTCACTCGCACAACGCATTCAACAGCGTTTTCCTGCACTCCGCCATAAGATTGCAACCGCAGTCGAATTCCTCCAGGATGAGAAAACGGCAACCGCTGACTCAGGCTCCATGCGGCAGGTGGTCATCCAAGAGGCATCTGAGGCACTCCAGAAATTGCCGGTCCGCGACGTGGTCCACTACCGGCATGCCACAATTGCAATCATCACTGGAATTCTCAGCATTGCGACCCTCTCGATTGTGATATTCCTTCTACCCGTTGGTGCAGGGATCGCCTTTGAGCGGTTGATGAATCCCTTCAGCAATACGGTCTGGCCTCGTGTGAATGAACTGGCATTTCAAAACACGCCGTCTTACATCCCCATCGGTGGACTGTTCGAAGCGGAACTGACCGACCTCAACAAGAAGTTGCCCGAGAAAGTAAACATCGAATACCGGTTTACGCTTGATGGGAATGTAAAAACAGTTATCGAACCGATGCAGCAGGTGGATGGAATCATGGTGGCACAACGGCACGACGTACAACACCCTTTTCAATTCCGCGCGGTGGGAGGCGATGATCAAACCGAGTGGCACTCGTTGCAAACTGTCGTTCCACCGACTATCGAATCTGTCGAGTTTGTGGTTCACCCACCGGCGTATACCGGGTGGCCTGTGCAGCAGCAGCAAGAGCGGATCTGGGGACTGACCGGCAGTCGCGTGACACTGAGCGGGACGGCGAGCGTACCGCTTACTGAAGCGACATTGACAACAGCGACAGGAGAGTCACTCCACCTAGAAGTCGATGGCACGCACTTCGCGCTTCCGAAAGGGGAAACGCCCCCGCAATGGATCCTAACGCAAACCGGCACCGCGTTACTGCGCGTGATAGATCGACATGAAGTCGAAAGTGGAAACCAAGAGCGAATCGCCGTACGAGTAATTCCCGAGTCACCACCGACTATCCAAATTGAAAAACCGACCGATTATTATCGCGCTAGCCCCGATGCCACGCTTCCGCTAGAAATCTTCGCTAAAGATAATCTTGCACTTCGCGATGTCGCGTTACATTTTCGACCTTTGAGCGGGCAGGAACAAACATATCAGTCGATTCTTTTATGGCAGCAACTTCAGAAATCTAGCCCGCCGGATCAAGAGGCAATCGCGCAACAAGTGGCAGAGGGTGATCAGCAGCTTGTAAAATACCCGTGGAACCTCGCCAAATATCGCTGGCCGGCTGGCACAGAGGTTACGTTTTATGCATCGGCACATGACGAGCAGCCTGTCGAGGGCCGAAGCATGCCCGAGCACACTCTGCAAATTGTCGATAAAGAAACATTGGCCCAGGAAATGGCCCTCCGTCAACAAGGCTTGCTCGCTGAACTGGCTCGGATCGTGACGCGGGAAAAAGAGTCGCATCAACAAACGAGCCAACTGAACATTGCGTGGCAGCAAGCCGGCATGCTAACCCAAACCGAGGTTCAGTCGCTCCGCGGCATCGGATTTACTGAACGGGAGATTCGCCGCGCTATCAGTGACACTCAGGATGGCTTGTTGTCAAAGACAGCCGCGCTGGCCGCCGACCTCAAGCACAATCGCATCGATGATCCGGCCATCTCCGAGCAACTTGAGCAACTACAAGAAACGCTCCGCCGCGTGGATAATCAGCAGTTAAGCCCGCTTCAAAGTGCGCTAACCGCAGCAAGAAAACATGCCCAGAATGAATCCGAAAATGGCGCAGGAAGCGATTCTGCGACAAGCCGCAGTCCCGAAGGTGTGGCGGCACTCACGCGGGCTGAGACTTATCAGAACCAGGCCATTGCATCGCTTCAGCCGCTCGTCAATGCATTGCTTCAATCAAATCGTTATCGCCGATTGGCTCAAAATTTGGCAGCCATTGCTGATCAACAGGAAAAGATCCGAAAGACGACTGAAGGGCTGACCAATTCCTTTTCCGGACGACCGCTCGAGCGGTTAGACCAACGAGAACGTATTGCTCTCCGGCAAACAGCCGAGCAGCAGGATACGCTCCATCGTGAGCTCGAAGGGCTGCTTGCGCAGATGCAACAGACGGCAAAGGAATTGGAAGGCGAAGAGGGTGATGCGGGTGCAAGACTGGCATCTGCTGTCGCGGTTGGGCAGGAGCAAGGACTCGGCCAGCAAATGCGCGCAGCACAAAATCACCTGGAGGCAAATCAGACCGGTCAGGCAATGGAACAACAGACGCGGGCGACAAAAACGCTCGAGCGAATGATTGCGGCCTTGGAGGGTAGTACGGATACCGACGTTGCTGAATGGATCGAAAAATTGCGTCAAGCCGAGTCTGAGCTCGCGCTTCTCGCAGAAGCGCAGGAAAAGCTGCAGAATGAGCAAGCGGCCACCCTTTCGCGTGCCACCGATTCGAATGAGGATCAGAAAAATGCGTTGGAGGCGATTGAAAAGAAACGCCAATCCCTCGAGCAAAAGCTGCAGTCCCTTGCCGGGCAGATTCAAAAACTGCAGGCGATGGGGGCTGCAAAAAATGTAGAAGCGGCCGCCGACAAGACGCAACAGGCAGGAGAAGCTGCAGGGCAGGGCGATGCAGCCAGCAGTGCGCAACAAGATAAGGCCGCAGCCGAGCATATCGCGGAAGCCCGCGAACAATTGGCCAGGGCACGCCAGCAGGCGGAAGCGGCGCAATTGAATTCCCTTCTTGCTCGTTTACCGGAGCAAATAACAGAGCTGCTCGAATCTCAGAACGATCTACTTCAAAAGACGTCACAAGCGGCAGAGAAGATAGCATCAGCATCGAAATTAACCCGGGTGGAAAAAGCTCAGATCGTGAAGATTTCCCGACAGCAACTATCGTTGATCGCGCAAGCACAACTGATTAAGGAAGGTCTTGCGCAGGCAGAAATTTTGCAATATGTTCTGGTCGGCTGTCTGGACAAAATGCAGTTGGCGGCAGAACGCCTTGGACAATTTTATGTCGGAACCCAGACTCAATCGCTTCAGCAAGATGTGATCCGCCAACTTGAAATGTTACTCTTGTCGCTCCGGCGAGATAACGACGAGGGAGATAACGAAACCCAAGGGGGGGGTGGAGGTGAAGGGCAGGGGAGCGGTCCCGAGCAGCAGAGCAGTGAACGTTCTCTTGCGGAGATTAGGCTATTGAAGTTACTGCAGATGGATTTAAATCGTCGGAGTAAGTCGATCCAAGAAAACCTGCAAAAAGCAATCGACGAGGGACAAGATTCGCAACCGTTTATCGAGCAATTACAGCAACTTGGGCCGGAGCAAGCAAAGCTAGCGCTCTGGACACTTGGATTACTCCGCGACAGCGAGCAACCAGAGGGTGGGCCGCAAAACCAGCAAAGGATGGAATTATGAATTGGATTCATAGGCCACACGCGGTGGTGCTTGTGGCACTGAGCCTAATGGCACTGGGCATCGAGCGATCCATGTGGGCATCCGATCCCGAAGCGGAACCACCGGTCACCGCTGCCGCCGAGGGTGATCCAATCGTATCGATTGGAAAAAACATGTCGACCTTAGCATCGCGTCTAAGCGAATCCTCCGCAAACGCAGATCCTCAGCGGGAGCAACTCCAGCAGCAGATCGTGAACCAACTCGATGCTTTGCTGAAAGAACTCGAGAAAGAGTCTCAAGGAAAACCGTCTTCTGGCAATGCCTCCGGGGGTGGTGGTAGCCAACAGGATACACGGACGCAGATTGGTGAAGGAACTCCGCAGAGAAAGAACCCGCAAAACAGCGGGCAGGGAGAACCGAAAGAAGGCGATTCGAGGCAGAGTAGCCAACGACTCGGAAAATCAGCGCCCAAAGTGAACTTGGCCGAGTTACTTCAGGTGGTCAAGCAGGTATGGGGGCATCTTCCCGAAAAAGAGCGCGAACGACTGCGGCAGCTTTCAGGTGATCAAGTGCTGCCGGGCCATGACCTCGCGATTGAGAGGTATTTCCGCTCACTCGCCGACGAACCGCAACGCGAGGATGGCAAACCATGAAATTGCGATTGCGTAGCGGAGTCGGACTTTCACGGCGCATGTTATTGCGTGGCTTCCTTCATGCCGGCCTTGCCGGAAACCTTAGCCTGCTCTCTCCGGCGGCGATTCTCGGCGAAGCAGAGGAGCAGTCGATCGAAGATTTTGTCACTCCCGCGACCGATCGCGCGATCGATAGCGGACTCCGTTTCCTGGCCGAACAACAAACCGAGGATGGCGCATTTGGTACGAGTGGTTACCAGCGAAATGTGGCTATTTGCGCGCTTTCCGGCATGGCAATGATGGCAAGTGGCAGCACTCCTGGCCGAGGACCGTATGGAAAACAACTCGATCGATGTGTCAATTATCTGCTGGAAAACACGCAACAAAATGGTTTTATTTGCGATGCTCCCGCGAGCAGCCATGGACCGATGTACGGACATGGGTTTGCTACGCTCTTTTTGGCCCAGGCATATGGCATGTCATCACATCCGCAGTTACGCGAAAAACTTTCCTTGGCCGTAAAGTTAATTTGCAGCACTCAAAATCCGGAAGGGGGTTGGCGATATCAGCCGCAACCCACGGAGGCCGATATTTCGGTGACGGTGTGCCAAATGATGGCTTTACGGTCGGCACGCAATGCCGGATTACACGTTCCCAATCAGACGGTGGATCGCTGCATCGATTACGTTCGAAAAAGCCAAAACAGCGATGGTGGTTTTCGTTATATGCTCTCCGGTGGTCCAAGCGATTTTCCACGGTCGGCGGCCGGCGTCGTTGCGCTGTTTAGTGCAGGTGTATATGAAGGCGATGCGATCGAGCGCGGACTGGTTTACCTCTCGCGATTTGTTCCCCGTCGTCGTCGCTTTGTGCGGACCAGCCATTATTTTTATGGTCATTACTATGCGGTACAGGCAATGTGGCACGCGGCGGGTGCAGCATGGCCCGCATGGTATCCGGCCATCCGTGATGAATTACTGGGAATGCAAAAACCAGATGGTTCCTGGGCAGATGCGATATGCTCCGAATATGCAACTGCGATGGCGTGTATTATTCTGCAGATGCCTAACAATAATCTCCCGATATTTCAGCGCTGAGCACTGACCATGCATGATCATACGCGGTGCCATACGAAAACTGCTCAACCTTTCGAGCAGTGGGGACGGACCTTTTGCTTGGCGTGCTGTCTATTGCTCCTCGTTCGGCCGCTTGAAGCGCAGCAGCCTGCTACGTTGATCCCCGTTACGGGTAAGCCGGAGAAAACACGATTGGCAGGATGCACTCCACAGGGTGAGTGGAAATTCGAACGAGACGGAAAAGTTATCAGCTTGCAGGCGAATGGTTTCGTTCGGTGGGGACATCCGGCAAACAGACTCGGAGGACCTGTGCTATATTTGGCCGACGGCAGTCGCCTTGTCGCAGATCAAGCCTTCACGCAACTGCAAATTAAGGACGATGAGGTTCGCTTCGATTCCAAAAGTGTTGGAGACAACCAGCGACTTCCCTTGGCAAACGTGGAAGCGATTATCCTCAAGCCGGACTCGAAGGGACAGCGGCGCGACCTCTGGCTAGACTCACTAAAGAGTCAGCCAAGCGAAAGCGATGTTGTGCTGCTGAACAACGGCGATCGCCTGAATGGCACCCTACTCAACCTTAGTGGAGAAGTGCTGCAGCTACTTACCGGTGCGGGAGATACGCTGCAGATCCCCCGCGAGAATCTTAGCGCAGTGGTTTTCCAGCCTGCACTCTTAGAGCGACCCGAACCTCTGGACCAATTGCTTCTGATCCAACTCGCCGACGGATCGAGTCTGCGTGCAGCATCCTGGAAGGGAAATCCAGGAAACGTCTTGGTGCAAACCGCAGGGGGTACCGACGCGATCACATTTCAAATTCCGTGGCCGAAAAAAGACGGTTTGCTGCAGAAAAGGATTGTCGGACTGCTACCTATCGGCTTTGGTACTGTTTTCCTCTCGGATGTTGCCGCGGCGCACTACGAACATCAGCCTTACCTTTCTCTCGCTTGGCCCTACCGGCGCGATCGCAATGTCATGGGCGAACGCCTGCAAACGAAAAATAAACTCTATGAAAAAGGTATCGGGATGCACTCGGATGCGAAACTGACATTTAAGCTCGAGCAGCCTTTTCAGCGGCTTGAAGGCGCAGTTGGCATTGACGATAGTGCAGCAGGTAAGGGAAGTGTGGGATTTGTAGTGGATGTGAAGCAAGCGGACGGCCCTTGGCAAACCGCGTTCACAAGTCGCGTGCTGTGCGGTGACGAGTCACCCGAGTTTTTTTCAATCGACCTTCAAGGCGTAGACGCTATTCGCCTGAAGACGGACCATGCGACTAATGGCGATGTGCTTGACCGGGCAAACTGGCTCGATGCACGTTTGCGAAAATAAAAGCGGTAAGCACAGCGGGATATTCATCACGCGCCGTACTTTCCCATGCGACCGGCGTGGGCGAGTGCAAGCGGCATCAAATATTTGGCCTCGAACTGCCCCAACCCTCCATGCAGACAGTCTGCTTCCCCAAAGGTCGTACAACGATCAGGTCGACACTCCGCAGATGTAATGATCGTCGGGACAGGGTGCCAACTATGGGCTTTGAGTAAACTTGGGGTACTGTGATCTCCCGTGACGATGGTCACCGATGGGTCCAAAGCGGTCACCTGTGGAATGGCGGCATCAAATTCTTCGATACGTTTTACCTTGGCATCAAAATCGCCATCTTCACCTGTACTGTCTGTGTATTTGAAATGGATGAAGAAAAAATCGTATTCCTCCCAGCGTGCCGTTAAAATCTCCATCTGCTCGTCAAGAGTTTTCGCGTCTCCCACAATGTCCATGCCAACCAGTTTCGCCAGACCTTTGTACATCGGATAAACCGCTATGGCAGCGGCACGCAGGCCATACACATCCTCAAACGATGGCAGACTCGGGCTTGCGGAAAACCCCCGCATGGAGAATGCATTGGCGGCTGATTGATCTGCTAAAAGTGCAGCTCCCTGTCGTGCGAATTCAGCCGCGACTTCTGCCGTTCGTCGACTCGCGTCATTCTGAGGTATCGGATCGAGCAACGGCACTCCAGTTGCCTGTGGGTCGGTGTCGGCAACATCACCCCCGAGTCCATCACCTCGCAGCACAACGACAAAACGGTGTTCTTTCACCGGCTCAACAAAGACTTCGATGCCGGGAAGCGAAACCTCGCGGAGGCGAATCGCCAATGGTGCGCTTTGCTCCGTAGAAATTCTTCCCGCGCGACGATCAATAATCTTTCCATCACCATCAAGGGTGCAAAAATTGCAGCGGATGGCGACATCTTGCGGACCCAAATGGAAACCGATTCCGGTCGCCTCCAGCGCCCCGCGACCGATGCGATACTGAAGGGGATCGTAGCCGAAGAGCCCTAAATGACCTGGGCCGCTACCTGGACTGATTCCAGGCTTTACCGGAATACTTAATCCGCACGTACCCTCGTTGACCAACCCGTCGAGATGGGGCGTTTTGGCAGTCTCCAGTTCAGTCAGACCTTGCGACTGCATCGGCAATCCGCCCAGACCATCAGCAACCAACATCACAATTTTATTTCCATTCCGGACGTTGAGTTCCCGGGTCAACTGATGCATATCCATCTTCGTAACCTCTCTCCCTGTGACTCACCCGATTTGATTCGATAAATCCTGAACTAAGGGTGCTGCGGTGGTCAGACGATTAAAATTCCTCACCCTGACAATGGGTCTGCCTCACGCGCCGTCCACATCCAGCGGCATGGCATGCGTTTACGCAATCAACTTTCCGCTTTGAGTCTTACTTGAATCTCATCTCCCTCAACGCGGACTTCATGCGAAGCAACTTGCAATTTTGGGTTGTCGACCCAATTTCCATTACAGACGTCAAATCGCCAAGCGTGCCAGGGGCAACTGACAATCGTTCCCTCCAAATCACCACTCCCCAATGACGCACCCATGTGCGGACACAGGTCGTCAATCGCACGATAGCCTTCGACCGTATGAAACACGGCAACCAATTGATCGTCGACCGCAAATGTAGCACCGGTGCCTTCCGGTACATCTCCCTCGCGGGCAACGGTCACAAATCCATCCATCGTTCAGGCTCCCAGATATTGCTAACGACTTGATTTTATCGGGAAAATCCCACCGGCCACAAGTAACCCTCCGCATGCTTGCAGAGAGATCTGCTTTGCATTGCACCGGCATCAAAAGATCGAACTTCGAAACGATACGACTTTGACCCTTTCGATCGCCCCAACCGCCCCTCAACCGCAATCTCTCAACCGCAATGGAGCATGCAAAACTACCCTACAGTGTGCCGTTCCAATCTGGCATAATGCGAAAAGAGATGCGGCGCGTTGAAATCGCTGGTAGGGGCGGTTAGAGGGGGAAAGGCAGGTAACACGTGGAAAAACGAGGATCGCAACTCAAATCGCATCTGGAACGCCATGTTTTTCCAGATGTGCAGTCGCCCATGCAATATCTTGGTGGCGAACTCCATAGCATTTGCAAGAATCACACTAACACACGAGGAAAGCTTTGCTTCGCTTTCCCCGACACCTACTCCATCGGCATGAGTCACCATGGCCTGCAGATCCTTTATTCATTGATGAATGCCAGGGAAGATTGGCTCTGCGAGCGGGTCTTCGCCCCGCAACTGGATATGGAGCATGCGCTACGCCGTGAGAATCTGCCGCTATTCAGCCTTGAATCATTTACACCCCTCAATGAATTTGATGTATTCGCGGTAACCTTGCAGTATGAAGTGTGCTACACCAATCTGCTGACGATGCTGGATCTGGGAAGCATTCCGTTGCATGCTACCGACCGCACGCTTGCAGATCCTTTAGTTGTGGCCGGCGGACCCTGCACCCAGAATCCGGAGCCAATTGCACCCTTTATCGATATTGCAGTAACTGGCGATGGAGAGCCGTCGCTTCCGGAAATCTGCGATCGCTGGCTAGCGCTCAAAGAAGAGGTGATCCGCACGCAGGGCATCCAATCCGCCGCTGCCGGACAACAACAGCGGGCAGCAATTTTAGCACGCTTGGCAAACGAGCTACCGTATGCGTACGTGCCACAATTTTATGCTCCGGAATATTATGCGGATGGTCGCTATGCAACGCTCAATCGGACCTCCCCAGATGTGCCGGAAACGATTCAGCCATCCGTAATATCCGATCTCGATTCGATCCCGCTACCAGTGCGACCGATCGTGCCGTTTATCGAGTGCATCCATGATCGCATTGCGATTGAAATCATGAGGGGCTGTCCATGGCAGTGTCGTTTCTGCCAGAGCACCGTGATTAAACGACCACTCCGGATCCGCACTGTGAATACAATTGTCGAGGCGGCACTCGAGTCGTATCGCAATACGGGATTTAATGAAATCTCGCTACTCTCACTCTCGACCAGCGACTACCCGCACTTTGAAGAGTTGGTACAACGAATGCAGGAAGTCTTTCGTCCGCTCGGTGTGAACGTTTCAGTACCCAGCTTAAGAGTTAATGACCAACTTAAAAGCGTGGCCGCATTGCTCCCAGCCGGGAGGCGTAAAAGTCTAACTTTGGCGCCTGAAGTTGCTCGCGATGACATGCGGGAGCAGATTCGAAAGAAGATTAAAAACCAAGATCTTTATGATGGCTGTCGAGTTGCATTTCAAAATGGCTATACACAGGTCAAGCTCTATTTTATGTGCGGGCTTCCTGGTGAACGGGCGGTAGACCTCGATGGAATTATCGACATGGCCGAAACGATTGCTCGCATTGGCAAAGAGGTAAACGGTCGTTACCCTAAAGTGACAGCAAGCGTTTCGAATTTTGTGCCGAAAGCACACACGCCGTATCAATGGAATGGAATGCAAACCGCAGAGTACTTCCGTTGGGCTCATCAATACCTCTACAGTCGCCGCCGTCTCCGTTCGGTTCACATCAAATGCCATGATGTGGAAACCAGTCTGCTTGAGGGTGCCTTGAGTCGTGGTGATCGTCGAATGTCCCGAGCCATTGAAATCGCCTGGCGAAATGGAAGTCGGCTAGATAGCTGGCAGGAACACATGAATGCACCGCGCTGGTGGTCTGCAATGGAAGAAGCGGGTATCGATATCGATCGCGCAATCCATACCCCATACGACCTTTCCGACCGGCTTCCATGGGACCATCTTAATGTAAAATATGGCAGAGCTTTTCTGGAAAAAGAGCAGCGACGCGCAACGGTTCAACTTACTTCGATGGCCGAGGCCCAGTAATCCTTGAGTAAGCAAATCGAACCCAGGTCGACACTATGAACAGGGAAGCATCCACATCCGACTCAGCAGAGAATGACCCTGAAATATCACTCGCGGAATTTCAGCAATTAATCCGCAGAATGTATTATGAAAAGGATGCGGAACGTGGGATCGATGGAACGTTTATGTGGCTGGCCGAGGAATTTGGGGAACTCGCTGCAGCGCTTCGAGGTGGGAACAGGAAAGAACAGCAGGAAGAGTTTGCGGATGTGCTTGCGTGGTTAGCCACAATTGCAAATATCGCGAACATCGATCTGACGGAGGCAATCCGTACAAAATATGGTTCGGGATGCCCCGGTTGCGAACGGCTTGTTTGCGATTGTTGTGATAGTGAAAAACCGTGATTAACAACCTATGATTCGAATCCTCTGGATCCTGTTCACTGCGATTTTCGTTGGTGAGAATTTTGTAGCGGTTGAATGTCGTGGTGAACGCACCCCAAACGCATCAGCAATCGAGGTGCGAGACTTTCATGTGGGTTTTTCCGGGTATTATAAACTCGGCTACTGGAGCCCCGCATTTGTCGAGATTGCTGCGCCGGAAGGCACCGTATTTACCCTGCTGCTCACTGTTCCTGATGGAGACGGCGTACCGACAACAACGCGGTCCACGCACACTGTACCGCCGCATGCAAAGGAAACGGAAACCCTCACGACTGTGGAATTGCTGTGCAAAGTGGGGCGACCCGACGGGGTGATCAACCTTGAGGTGTATCAGGGAGAAAAACGCGTAGCCCGCGAGCAGTACCGCTTAGAGGCAACCGACTATCAACCCCTTGCATCTGCTACTGAGTTGATTGTGAGCCTTGGAACGACTGCCAATCTGACGGCCGCAACTAAACAAGTCGGTCAATCGAAAGGGTCACGCAGGGTAGTCGCCGAAATCGAAAACATGGATCGACTGCCGACACAATCGCTCGGTTTTGACGGGGTCAATCAAATTTTTTGTTCATCGAGTCGTCCTCTCGCGGACAAACTTTCCCACAGTGTGCCGCACCGCACAGCGATTGAAAACTGGGTGCGACAGGGGGGAAATATCGTGTTCTCTGTTGGTGGGACCGATACCCGATTGTTCAGTGGCAAAAACTCTTTCGAGAATTTTTTCCCCGGCCGATTTCAGAAAAACGTCTCTGTCCGTCAATTGCGTCCTCTTGAAATTTTGAGTGAAGGCTCAGATCCATTAATCAAAGAGGATGATCGTGGACGGAATCTCTCTTTTGAAATTCCTGTTTTTCAACTTGATCACGGTCGTCTGGAATCGTCGATCCGCCATGCAGGACAATCGGTTCCGCTGCTGGTTCGCGCGGTACTGGGATTTGGTCAGGTGACCCTGTTGGCCGTCGACTTGGAAAAGCCTGAATTTAATACCTGGAATGGAACTCGGAATGTCATCCGAAAAATCTTATCGCTTGACCAACAGCACACCGGCACTACAGCAGTCACCAGCGGCGGGGAATTGGCGCATAGTGGCTACGACGATATGGCAGGTCAACTCCGGGCAGCTCTTGATCAATTTGGAGGGCAGGGTGTCCGCTTCATACCCTTTGAATTACTTTTTTTATGTGGAGTCATTTATTTATCAGTAATTACCGTAGGGGATTATTTTTTATTACGAAAATTGCGCGGAAGGATGGAGCTGACTTGGATCAGCTTTCCCTTGACCATAATTTTATTCAGTGCGGGTATCTACGGCGTCGCGCGGGCGACCAAAGGAGATCGCGAGCTTGTCAATCAAGCGGAGGTGATTGATGTTGATTTACTCTCAGGGCAGGTGCGTGCTTCCTGCTGGCTCGGGTTGTTCAGCCCCCAAACGAAGCGCTATGATCTCTCGGCTACCTGCCTTGAGCATCACGACGCCGCCCCACACGGGAACGACGACGGGCGCACGCAAGCTAACCACCCGTTCACCGATCCGATGCTATTTTCCTGGATGGGCCTTCCGGGAAGTGGTCTCGGGGGAATGGAATCGCCATTGGTCACCCCGGTGTTTGAGAGTGGCTATCTCTACGGACAAGAACTCGCCTCTCTTGATGGGGTTCCGCTATCAATTTGGTCGACCAAATGCTTCAGTATTCGCGCCCTTGGCACCGGATTGCAGGCGGTTGAATCGGACCTGACAGAAAAGGGATCCGGAGATGACGCACTGGTCAAAGGTGCAATTACCAATCGGCTGTCGCACACCTTGCGGGATTGCGTTTTACTGCACAACGGTTGGGCCTACACTATTGGAACATTAGTGCCGGGTAAACCGCATGCGATTGATCAGAATCCCTCGGTGCGGACGATTCGAAATCATCTCGCTCGACTTGGTCCGTTAGAACTAGAAAATGAGACACAACGATTCGATATGCAACGCATTTTTGAGCGAATGCTTTTTCATCAGGCAGCAGGGGAGGGGAACGGAACCGCTTTGCGAAACGATTATTTGAATAGCCTAGATATGAGCTATCTGCTTGAACAGAAATCAGCCATCCTCATAGGACTGGCAGACCAACAGGCCTTTCATATCTATGATGGTGACCAACTCTTGTCCGATGCTCAATCGCTGCGAGCAGCAGTATATCGCGTCGTATTGCCGATTCGGCCATTTCAAAATCCGGAAAAAAATACCTCGGCCCCTCAACGCTTGGGTCCGCCCGGAAATACTGTATCAGTCGTAATTGAGGATCCGTCATGAAGCAGCACGTCATCCGCGCCGTAGGCCTGAATAAAAAATATGGCAATTTTCATGCGGTCAAATCATTAAACTTGGAACTCGACGAGGGAGACGTGTTCGGATTCATCGGGCCGAATGGCGCCGGTAAGACAACCACCATGCGAATGCTCGCAACGCTGCTAGATCCCACCAGTGGCGAGGCCTATGTCTGTGGACATTCGATCTACAATCGACCGCGTGAAATACGTCGGCTTGTCGGTTACATGCCCGACTTTTTTGGTGTGTATGATGACATGAAGGTCATTGAGTATCTGGAATTTTTTGCAGCCACCTATCGTATTCCAGTAGAAAAGCGACTCGATATCTGCGAACGCGTTCTTGACCTAGTGGATCTGACATTCAAACGCGACAGTTTTGCGAACACTCTCTCGCGGGGGCAGACACAGCGACTCGGGTTAGCACGCGTCTTGGTTCATGATCCGCAGGTCCTCCTGCTAGATGAACCGGCCAGCGGCCTGGACCCGAGAGCACGGATCAAGATCCGGGAATTAATTAAGCGGTTGAGAGACATGGGAAAAACGATCATGGTCTCCAGTCATATTCTTCCCGAACTTGCAGATATCTGTAATAAAATCGGGATTATTGAGCGTGGAGAATTGATCGTGAATGAGCGAGTCTCAGAAGTCATGCAGCGAATTCGCAGTGCTCCGGTACTCAAGATAAGCGTCCGCACAGATCGTGAGCGCGCGTCTAAGTGCATAGAATCTGAGCCCATGGTGGACCGCATTGAAACCGATCCGGAGGGAAGGCTCACCGTACACTTAAAGCAGGGGGTCGAGGACTACGCCCCGCTCGCCAAAGTGCTCATCGATGCCGGTTTTGCAATCGACCACTTTGCCGAGGATGAAATAAACTTGGAAACCGCATTCATGCTGCTTACCCAGGGCATCAGTGCTTGAGCGACCATGCCAAAAGCCCAAGGGCAGGGGGGGCCGTGGCCCCGGTCTCTGCCCAGAGGGTAAAAACGGCCAAAATGCCTCAATTTCCAGGAATACCCCGTGTCTTCCTATATTAAATAACCCCTTTTTTTTATGCATCCCGCTTGTTTTGCCATCCAGAGCGATTATCCTCGAAACCAGGCAATTTATTACACATCCCGCAGGGTTTAAGAAGGAAGTGGTTTGATGGCAACAAAAGAGTGGAAGTTGGCTGTTACATTTTGTTTGGCCATAGCAGGGCTCATCATTTTGACATCGGACGCCGAGGCATGGGGTCGTCACCGACGTTACGGGAGCTACGGATCGGGGGGCAGCTACGGCTCCTATGGTAGCTACGGTTCCTATGGCAGCTACGGCTCCTACGGCAGCTACGGCAGTTCTGGCTACCAGGTGGTCTATTACAACTCCTGCGGTAGTTCCGGTGGCAGTTATGGCAGCTATGGCTCCTATGGCAGTGCCGGCGGTGTGATTGAATCAGACGCGATGGATCCGGCACCCGTAGAATCGGAAAAGCCAGCGACCGACGAACCGCACGATAAAAGTGACTCGAAATCGGGCAAGGCAAAGCCGTCAACCTCTGATGCCGTCTATCTCACGGTCCATGTCCCTGAAGGTGCTTCAGTTTTAGTGAATGGAAAAACGACCTCCACCACTGGCTCGCAGCGTACGTACGTCTCGCGAGGCGTTGCCCCAGGCATGCGTTACAAGTATGACATTGAAGCAAAATATGATCTTGATGGTCAATCTCATACTGAAAATCGAGTGGTATACGCCACAGCAGGGGAACACCCCGAAGTTGCATTTTCGACCGACGATGTCAGTGAAAAGACGCAACTTGCGGATGAGAAGCCTGTGGACGATTCCAAGAAAACCACTCTCAGGATTCATGTTCCGGAGGATGCCAAGGTCTTCTTGGCCGGACAGGAAACCACATCCACCGGTACGGTTCGTGTTTTCCAGACAAATCGGTTATCGGTCGGGAAACACTGGGATGGGTACACCATTCGAGCCGAAGTCAAACGTGACGGCGCAACCATATCCCAAAAGCGCACTATCGCGTTGCAGGGTGGCGAAGTTGCGGAAATCACGATTGACTTTCCTGAGCCGCAATTGGCGAGCACCAAAAGTAATCGCTAATCTACATTAATTCGACACTCAAAGTCGTATGCCCCTTCGCGGGCATACGGCTTTTTTTATTTCCGTGCATTTCTATTCGTCTATGCCTCAACCGCACTTCTGGCGATAATCAGAATCATGGGTAAGAGGAACCGTAAAAATTCGGGAAAAAACCAAGCCCCCACCCCACCGCCACTGGGCAGGGGGTTCCGCATCGGAATCAGCATCTTGCTACTTGCTCACCTGGCCGTGGTAATTGCGACTCCCGCGGGTTTGGTCATGCCGGGAAGTCGGTTTGCTCGATGGATGCTGCAGGGAGCAGCTCCCTATGTCCAGGCGGGCAACGTGAGCCACGGCTACGCGTTCTTTGCACCTGACCCGGGACCGGGCCACATCATCGAATATGAGTTACGCTTCGCCGATGGCCGTAAAGAACGAGGCACGATCCCCGATACCCACCAACACTGGCCACGGCTCCGCTACCACCGCCATTTTATGCTGACCGAACAACTTGCATCCCTCTGGGAGGACGAGCCGATCCGACCCGAGAATCCGCGGTTCAACGCCGCCTGGCAACAAGACTACAGACGGTGGGCGAGACAACGGAAAGATTTTACCAATAGAGCCAATTCTTACGGTCAACATTTACTAGAAACTTCCGGAGCAACGGAAGTTGAAATGAACCTGATGCGTCATCATCTGCTCACGCCCGAGGAGTTTTTAAGCGGGCGAAGTCCCCGAGACCGGGACCTTTACGAGACGGGTGAAATTGTCACGGTGTACGCCGGAGAGCAACCATGAATGCGATCGGCAAGGCGACAAAACATTGGCTCGTGGATGTGATCGCCACGTGGGATCGGTTCTGGTTCACGGCCATTGATCCGGCAACCCTGGCAACCATTCGCCTTTTTACGGGACTCATGCTGCTTTACACCCATGTTGTCTGGAGTTTAGATCTCGCTTCTTTCTTCGGCCCACGGGGATGGATCACCTCAGATCTACTGCAACAAACATGGGAGTCGCAGGGGGGAATAAATCACTATTTCTGGTCACACTTCCTGACCTTCGATTCTTTAAGCTTACTCTGGATCGCACACGGCCTGGCACTACTGGTGTTTATCCTGTTGACCATCGGGCTCTTCAGCCGCACAGCAGCTGTATTGGCTTTTCTGCTCACCGTATCCTATATGCACCGCGCCGCCGGAGCGTTATTTGGCTTGGATCAAATCAATGTAATGCTCACCCTGTACCTGGTGATCGGACCGTGCGGTGGGCGTTTTTCCGTGGACGCTTGGCTGCGCGCGAAGAAAAGAGAGCAGGGGGGCCAAGCAGACCCTGCACCACTCGAATCTATTTCGGCAAATATCGCCATTCGACTAATTCAAATCCATATGTGCGTGATCTACTTTTTTGCCGGAGCACGAAAAATGCTCGGGGCAAGTTGGTGGGACGGATCCGCAATGTGGCTCTCGATTGCCAATTCTGAATACCAAACGGTCGATCTTACCTGGATGGCAAGTATGCCTGTGCTACTCGCACTAATGACCCACATCATTGTATTGTTTGAACTGTCCTACTGCGTGTTGATTTGGAATCGACTGACGCGACCGGTTGTTCTTTTGACAGCTGTAATGATGCACCTGGGAATCGCTACCTGTCTCGGGATGGCGACGTTCGGACTTGCTATGTTGATTGGAAATCTTGCGTTTATCGCCCCTCAATTTATTCTCGGCTTTTTGCGTCGCCCACCTACTGGCGTATCGCAACCAAGCAGGGGAGGGTAAGGGATGCGAGTTTGTTTGCAACGTGTTTCTCGCGCTACGGTCAAAGTGGGGAACGATATCTGTGGTCAGATCGCATCTGGCATGGTTGTCCTTCTAGGCGTTTCGGACGAAGACACCGAAGCAGACATCGAATGGATGACTCAAAAAATTCTGAATTTGCGATTTTTTTCTGACGAGGCTGGTCAGATGAATCGATCGATTATGGATATCAAGGGCGAGGTGTTAATCGTTAGCCAATTCACTCTGTTCGGCGATTGCCGCAAGGGCAGGCGGCCCAGTTTTGTGCAGGCGGCGGCGCCCGAGCAGGCCGAAGCATTTTATGAAAAATTTATCCACCGCACGCGAGCGGCGGGTGTTACCGTTGCGACGGGAAGATTCCGGGCAGACATGCAAGTGGAATTGGTGAACGACGGCCCCGTAACACTTTGGATAGACAGCAGGTCAGCGTCTGGATAGCGAGCCAGTCGAAATTCGCATCAGCGAAACAGTGTCTTGAGTTCGTCGATCGCGATCTTCTGCACCGATTTTCCTGCCTTTAGTTGCGTCTCGACCGAATCGACAAACCCGGGATCTTTCCAAACGATGAGGCTGAGCATGATCACCACGATGTAAACACCGACATTGGCAAGTCGAGAGGAACCCCAAAACTTGGTCGCCGTGCCGAACGAACTCTTCAATCTCGCCTGTTTGAAATCGACACTCCAGATCTCATCGAGTATCAGGTGTGACATGAATCCCAACAACAAGCCTCCGCCCTTATAGTATCGCTGCGTGAGTGTCTCTCCAGAGCAAAGAAGAAAGCCGATCTCCGCAGCAATCATTGCCGCGGGAAGACTATGAAACATTCCACGATGGACCGTAAACTTTTTAAGTACCGCGAGTAGTCCGAAACGAATGACCAGATAGGCCACCACACCGGCTGCGACCATCGCCTGAGACGAAAAGCCCATTTGAGAAAAACGATCCATTAGGAGCAGGGGGACCGTAGCCGCAATAAAGGCGACTGTTTCCCGCAGAGGCACACCAGTATCGCTATCGAGGTCCGGTAGCATGCCGCCAATCGAACAGAGACCGGCACCGAGCACGCATGTTGCAATCGGTATTTCTCCCTGAGGGCCTTGCATCCATAAAGCACCCGCACCGCCGTAGGCGACGCCCAACACGGAGCTCGTAGTAATGTGCGTTTTAAATCCAGCCAAAAGAATACTCCATCTCGTTACGATTACATAAATTAGATCATACCCGATCGTGCTGCACCGCATCGGGCCGACACCATAGCGAAGTGTCTTCGATTGAGCCAACGCCATTTCCACTCCGACTCGCTGGCAGTGCAAGCAAATTAACAGACTGTCCGCATCACAATGCTATTCTGCATCTTTAAGACTGGAGCTATACTCCCGCGCCTTCCGGGAACCCTCTGCCGAGCCATACACAGATAATCATTTTGTGTCCTCGGATAAGGTCTATGATGCTAGGACGAAAAAAATAATGAGTTGGACCACGTCGATTCGAAAAAGTGTTTATCGAAAAATACATCCGATGCGATGCTGCCTTTTCATTTGCATGAGCTCGAGCGGGTGGTTCACTTTTCCGTTCAGGGTGTTATCCATGCCGGCTCTCATGATGGGGCAGAGGTAGCACTTTACGATTTGATTAACATCAAGCAGATACATTTTTTTGAACCTCAGGCTGCCATCTTTAAACTGTCAGGACAAAGATACGGTAA
>JAYZMM010000057.1:0-10242 GCA_036153155.1 Planctomycetota bacterium | reverse complement strand
CGTACAACCGGCAAAGATCGAATTGCGAGTTGTGACCCCGGTGTTCAAAGAGAAAAAAGGCAAAAATTACAAGGTGGTGAGTTTCTTTGCCAAAAAAGCCCGCGGGCAGATGGCCCGATATATCGTGAAGCATCGCCTGGAAGAACCAGAGGAGATGCAGGCCTTTGCGGAGGATGGCTACCGGTTTAACGGTCGGCTCTCCTCGGAAGATGAGCTCGTCTTTACGCGGGGCTAACCTCGACGAGCATTTTATCAAGCAACTCGAGCGGCAGCCCGATCACATTCGACACACTACCTTCTGTGATATGCAGCCAATCAGGCCCGTCCTGGTAGCCGAAGGCCCCTGCCTTGCCCTGCCAGAGATCGGTTTCCAGGTAATCCTCCAGCGCGTCCTCGCTGAGCGAGTCCATTTGCAGATGGGTGATTGCGACCTCGGTCTTTGGAATGCCTGTGGCCAGCGGCCAAAGGCAAAGCCCACTATAGACGCGGTGCGGCTGCCCGCTGAGCCGGGAGAGTATACGGCGAGCGTGATCTCGATCTTGTGGTTTGCCAAGAATTTCACCGCCGCACTCGGCCACCGTATCGCAGCCGAGGACAACCGATGCGGCGTGGTCGGTTTCGGGGAGTCGACGCACTACATCGGCGGCCTTGCGTAGGGCAAGCGAGGAAACCAGCTCTGCCGGGCCGCAGCCGCTGCAAATGCCTTGCGTTTCATCCACCTCGGGCACGTGTTGCTCGAAGCTAAATCCGGCCTCTCGGAGCAGGAATTCACGCTGAGGTGAACTGCTTGCCAGCAAAAGCCTGAAGTCTTGCTGTTTATTTACTTGCATGGCGGTTGCAATTGGGGTTGTGGTGAATGTCTAAATAGTGTTTTTACTCAAAATGTTGGATAAATATCAGTGATGGGAGGTTCGGGTGCGGATGGGAGACGGGCTTTACGTGCAATATGGGTGTGGCTTTTCCGCACCCGAGGAGTGGCGCAGTTTTGATGCGTCGCCCACGCTGAGGTTCGAAAGATTACCACTTGTTGGCAAACTCTACACCCGGAATTCGAGGCCTTTTCCCAGCAATGTTGAGTATGGGGATATTGTCGAGGGGCTTCCCTTGCCACAAGAATCGTGTCGGGCTGTCTACAGTTCACATGTGTTAGAGCATCTCGGCCTCGTCGATTTTAAAAAGGCAATTCGTCATACTTATCGCTTGTTAAAGCCAGGTGGCATTTTTCGTTCAGTTTTGCCTGACCTGGAATTCTTAGCGAAGAGGTATGTTGAAGATGGTTCGCAAACGGCAGCTCACGATTTTATGAGAAATTCTTATTTGGGTATTTGTGATCGTCCCAGAGGAATTCGCGGGTTGCTTTCCGCCTGGCTTGGGAACTCCAAGCATTTGTGGATGTGGGATTTCAAGTCTATCGAGGCAGAGTTGAAAGATTGCGGGTTTGTGGATATTCGACGTGCTAAGTACGGTGATTCGACTGATCCGATGTTCCGATATGTCGAGGACGAGAATCGCTGGATCAATTGTTTGGGATTGGAGTGTCACCGTTAAAGAGGTGGCGACGCAGGTCGTTTGATTTACTGGCATGAATCGGGTGAATTGCATTGCCAATCAATTTGGAAAATTCAGAGTCTTACGTCTTTTGATAACTTGTTTTTCGATGTTCGATCACCGAAGATTAGGTGATGTCGAAGGCGCCCTTTCCGGTTCTCCACGAAGATAATCACTTATTGGTGATCGATAAACCGGCCCAACTGGCGACGATGGGCGTGCGTCCACCCCGCAAAAGTGCGCTGGAGCTGGCTCGCAAATACATCAAGGAAAAATACCGGAAGCCGGGCAATGTCTACCTGGGTGTGGTCAGTCGCCTGGATGCCCCCGCGACCGGCATCCTCGTTTTTGCCCGCACGAGTAAAGCGGCCGCTCGTCTCACGGCGCAGTATCGAAACCGCGAGGTGACCAAGATCTATCACATCCTGGTCGAAGGTACGCTCGATGCGCAGGAGGGGATGTTTGAGGATTGGGTCCGCAAAGACGAGCGGCATCGGCGGATGCATGTGGTCGCCGCAGAAGCGGAGGAGAGTCGGCAGGCCCGACTCTCGTATCGCGTGCTTCAAAGTCTGAAAAAGTGCCAGTTGGTCGAGGTGGAACTCGAAACAGGACGCAAGCATCAGATCCGTCTCCAGTTTTCCAGTCGGGGACACCCCGTGGTGGGCGACCGCAAATATGGCGCAAGACAGACCCTTTCTCGGGGAATCGCCCTGCATGCTCGTCGATTGGAACTGATGCATCCGGTCCGTGACGAAAAGATGATCTGGGAGGCGGACCTGCCCCTGGTTTGGCAACCATTTCTTTGAGGCTTCTCGTTTGCACATCGGGGACCAACTTAGTATTTTTTTGCCGAAAATGGGTGCGGAATGGATCAATCCGGATGAAACTTCGGCTTTCAACTTGGCGCACGCGACCGGTGCGTTAAGTTGGAAAGGCGGTTTCGAAACATCAACCCCAGTGGACGCGATCGATGGCCGGTGCTGAACCTGTCTTTCGACAGGCTGCAATTAAGAGCAAGCTCGTCAGCGAACACGACCTTGAGGAGGCGATGCGCGCCCTCTGCGACCGAGACCCCTCGCAGGCGGAGACGGCCGTCGATATATCGGACGACAAACTCGCCGATCAACTCGTGAAAATGGGACTGGTTAATCCTTGGCAGGCCGGACAACTTAAGCTGGGACGCACCCGTTTCCATCTTAAAGACTATCAGATAATTGACTCCATTGGTCAGGGTGGCATGGGACAGGTGTTCAAGGCAGAGCACTCTGTGATGGGTCGCGTGGTGGCGATCAAGGTCCTCCCCAAAAGTCGATCCACCGACGATGCGGTTGCCAATTTTCAACGTGAAATCCGTACGCTTGCCAATCTGGATCACCCGAATCTCGTGCGTGCTTATGATGCGGGTCACGATGGGAATGTCCATTTTCTCGTGACTGAGTTCGTTCCCGGTACCGACCTGAGGCACCTGGTACGTCACGGGGGTGGCATGCATGAGCAGGACGCGGCAACGCTGGTCCGCGATGTGGCCCGTGGTCTGGGACATGCACATCAACGAGGATTGGTGCACCGTGATGTGAAACCGGGAAATATTATGGTTACCCCGGACGGGCTGGTGAAAGTTCTTGACCTGGGTCTGGCTGGCTTTTTGCAAGAAGAACTCGATTTGCATGGGTCGGCCGAGCGAGACTCGAAGCGCGGCCGGATCGTGGGTACGGCCGATTATCTGGCACCGGAAGTGATCGAGGGAAATCCGGCCACCGCTGCAAGCGATATTTATGGACTCGGTTGCACGCTCTATTACGCCGTCACCCGCAAAGTTCCCTTTCCCGGTGGCAACTCAGTACAAAAGTGTCACCGGCATCTTTCCGAGCGACCGATGGATCCACGACGATTCCGCCAGGATATCTCGGAGGAATTTTTAAGCATTTTAAGTGACATGATGGCCAAGGATCCACAGAAACGGATTCAAACGGCAGAGCAAGTCATCGAACGGCTAAATCCTTGGAGCGGGAGTAAACTGAGTCAAGCAGTGGAAAGTGGGGTCGCCTCCGGGGGACATTCTCAATTCGCCCGCGCAGCACCGCCAGGGAAGGATCGACCGAGCGATTCGCGCATTTTCCCGGAGATGGAGCCTCCGCGTTCAGGAAGTGGCTCCCTGCAAGGCACCGATCATGCGTCAGGAGGTTCGCAGAATACCGATCCGCTGCCTCCTCCCCGCAAAAGTCGTCGCACACGGAAATCTGGCGGTCTGCTGAGGCGGGTTGTTGATTGGATCGAAGCGATCAGCGAAATCCAATTTTATTGCCTCGTCGGCGGACTCAGTTTACTGGTCGTGCTGCTTTTGTTTCTGCTGCTCGCCTTTTAGCGCCTTTTTTTCCGGCGGCAGTCTGAGCCCTTTCGAAGTCGGGTTTATTGACAGGACCGGTATCCGACCTTTAGCATGTCAGCGTTCCTGGTCGTCTGCCTCGCGGTGGCTGCTGAGGACAGGTGGCGTAGCTCAGTTGGTAGAGCAGCGGACTGAAAATCCGCGTGTCGCTGGTTCGATCCCGGCCGCCACCACTGGCTACCATTGGCCTCGATTGGCCTCGATTGACCTGCACCGGCCCCACTTACCGCTTCTCAAGCGAAGAGAGTGCCCCGTGTTCAAAAAGGAATTTGAGGGCCCTAACGGGGCTGAATTTCTTGTTCGCTGCTTGGAAGGTGCGGGAATCACTCATGCTTTCGGTATTCCGGGTGCGAAGATCGACCCGGTGTTCGAGGCGCTCCACGATTCATCGATCGAATTGATCGTCTGTCGCCACGAACAGAACGCCGGATTTATGGCGGCGGCGATGGGTCGGATGACCGGACAAATTCAGGCCTGCATCGGCACATCTGGTCCGGGAACGTCAAATTTCTGCACAGCACTGATCACTGCAACGACCGAGGGCGATCCGGTACTCTGCCTTTCCGGGGCGGTGCCACTGCGGATGCGTCACCAGCAAACCCATCAGTCGATGGATAACGTTTCGCTGATGCGGCCAGTGACCAAGTGGGCAATGGAGGCCACCAGTTCGGATGCGATCGGTGAATTGGTGGCCGCTGCCTGTCGTGCGGCACAGACGCCACGACCGGGTGCCGCCTATCTCAGCCTGCCCTACGACGTGATGCTTGCACCCGCCTCGGGTGACCCACTTTGTGATCAACCACCGGATCGTGGCGGGGCGGCAGATGCTGATATTTTGCAGGCGGCGGAGCGAATTGCCATGGCGAAGATGCCGGTGCTTTTGGCCGGCGCTGCCTCGACCGCTGCGGCCCCGGCCGAAGCGATCCGCGCGCTTTTGCGTCATCGGCCCCTACCGATTGTGGGCACCTGGGAAGCCGCAGGTCTGGTCCCCAGGGATAAACTGGATTGTTTTTTTGGCCGTGTGGGCCTGTTTCGAAATCAACCAGGCGATCGGCTTTTGGCGGCAGCGGACCTGGTGATCACGCTCGGCTTTGAGCAGGTCGAATACGATCCAGCGACGTGGAATGTCGCAGAGGGGTCAGAAATTGTGCATATTCATGATCGGCCTGCAGATTTTGACCAGTCTTATCAACCGTCGCTGGAATTGGTGGGCGATCTGGCGACGACGGTCACGAGCCTCTCCAGGGCTTTGCCTGAGATTCCTACAGTAGAAGAGCGTCCTGGGATAGCCAATCTGCGGGCTGACGTCGAACTGAATCATCAGGTTCCGGAGCATCAAAACAAAATCCCGCTTCATCCGTTAAGTGTCATTGCCGCGGTGCGTGAAGTAGCTGATGAAGATTCGAGGACCACCGTGGTGTGTGATGTTGGCTCGCATTACATCTGGATGGGACGTCATTTTTATTGTTATGAGCCTCGAAGATTACTCTTCAGCAATGGACAGCAGACATTGGGGGTGGCTCTTCCGTGGGCCATTGCCGCTTGTCTAGCCCGACCCGGCGAGCCGGTTATTTCTATGTCCGGGGATGGCGGTTTTCTCTTTTCATCGCAAGAACTCGAGACCGCAGTACGACTCGGCTGTAACTTTACACACTTGATCTGGCGCGATGGCAGTTATGATATGGTCGCTTTCCAGCAGGAGGCAAAATATGGCCGCTCGACGGCGGTTCGATTCGGAGACGTTGATCCGGTCCGATATGCCGAGTCCTTCGGCGCAACCGGCTTTCGTGTCGAGCACCACGACGAACTCGGCAAACTGATCCGGTTGGGCCAACAGACGCCAGGACCAGTTCTGATTGATGTGCCAGTCGATTACTCCCAAAACGAGCAGCTGATGGCAACGCTCCAGGATGATCCACGATCGCACTGATACGGCTGAATTGCCGCCGGAACTTGACGAGCGTGGCAGGCTCAAAAAAAACCGCCCGGGCAGGTCTGCGGCACCTTTCGGTGCCGCGAAGACTGCCGTTGAGCGGTTTTTGGCTTTTAGAGCCGACCCATCGTGTCGACCGCTTGACCGGTGCGACTAAACCATGTCTTTCAGGTTTTTCAGAGGTCGCACTTTGATCACATTACGAGCCGGTTTGGCTTTAAAAATCGTCGGTTCGCCCGTGAAAGGATTGGTTCCCTCACGCTCTTTTGTCGCCGGTTTGCGTTGTACGACGATCTTGCAGAGTCCGGGAATGGTGAATAGCCCGGGTCCTCGGGAGCCGACCGACTTGCGAATCTGATCGCTGAGCGCTTCAAACACACCGGCCACGTCTTTCTTTGTCAGTCCTGTCGCCTCGGCGATTCCGTTGAACACTTCGGTTTTCGTCGGGGCCTTTTTTCCTGTGGCTTTTGCCATAGTGCTCGGTTCCTCCTAGCAAAGAGATAAAAGAAGTAAGTTCGTCCGTCCGCCCCAATCTGCTTGAAAAACAGGGTAAAACAGAGGCGAGTTGATGATTGAAAAGTAACCGGGGCTAAAATACAAGCGGTATTTTGCCAAAAACCCTAAAAAAGCGATTAAAAACAAAAAATGCTCTCGACCAAAGACATTGGTTTATCGGGAATCGTTGATGCTTTTTTCGGTTCCGGAGTCTCTGGGCTGGGACCACAGCCGGGGTGCGGATCGGGTTCGTCGTGGTCTGGTTCAGGCAGGGTTTTTCTTGTCAGCGGATCGAGGGTCCTTTAAAATGCTTGTGGCAAAAGAGGTTACAGCGGGATTTGCGTTCCGCATCTTTGAGGGCCGGATGATAACCCGGGGAGTCGGGGACCGGTTCTCGATGGCGGAGGATCCGGCGCGGGAACAGTGGACTCTGAGGTGATCATGATGCGTTCCATTACGGTACGACTCACGGGGATCTTGTTTGCGTTCGCCCTGGTGTCGCCGGTATCGCCCTGCATGGCGCAGCAACGACCGCCCCAGCCACCCGGTAACAACGTGGACGATGTGTTCCGAAGGCCGGTGTTTCTACCCCCGGATCGACAAACACTTCGGATGCTCGCCACGGCACAAGCCCTCAGCGACCAAGGACGCTACAGTCAAGCAGTACGACTGCTGCAAAAAATTCTTGGCGAAACTACAGATGGTGAAAGGAATGAAGACAGCTTTATTTCCAGTGACGGAAACAAACGTGTAGAAGGGGATGGGTCGCAAAGCCTGAAGCGTGCTGCGCAACGGTTGCTTGGCAGTCTGCCACAGGCCGCTCGCGATTCATATGAATTGCAGTATGGAGGTCGAGCATCGCAACTGCTTGACCGCGCGGTTGCCGGTGGCAATATCGATGCAGTGGCAGAAGTGCAGCGACGCTTTTTTCATACGCGTGCCGGATATCGTGCGATGCTGCTTTTGGCTTATGACCATTTGATGCATGGGAAGCCGCATCGCGCTGCCCTCTGTTTCGAGGCGGTAGCCCGATCGCCGGTGGCTGATCAATACGACCCGGAACTTTCCTTGCTGTACGCAACCGCGCTATACCGCGCGGGAAATAAGGATGCTGCCGAGGGCATTCTTGCAGCGCTTGCCGACGCAAGGAATGGTGTGGCATGGAAGATCGGCGATACCGAGGTTTCACTGCCGCGCGACAAGACGGCCTGGGCAGTGTGGCTTGAGCGTTGGGTGGAAAATGTTGTTCCCGCACCGATGGAAGAGGACTGGGTTATGTTCCGCGGCAATGCGACCCGCACTCGCCGAAGCAGCCCGAGTCGACCCTTGATGCTTCGACCCCTCTGGCAACAGCGGGTAGCGACCGACGCGCAGCACGAGGAGATCATCGCTAATCTTGCCACATCACACCTTGATCAATCGATTGCGGCGATTCCCGCCATGCAACCGCTTGCAGTGGGAGATCTGGTTTTAATGCGAACCCCCGAGCGTGTCGTCGCCGTGCACTTTGAAACTGGCAAAATCATCTGGCAGATAGAGACGCGGGCCACCGCAGTCGGCTTTTCATCAATCGACGCACGCGCAAGACGGATTCGGGCGATGAATGGTGGGCTTGGTGCGGTCATTCTGCCGGGTAGACCGTCACACGGCACTCCCAGATCGATGACCGCAAACCTTCTGAACGAGCAAATTTGGTTGGACAAAACACTCGGTTCGATGAGTAGCGATGGAGAGCGGTTATTCTTGCTGGAGGAATTCAATAATTCCAATGAGCTTCGATATATCGATCAGCGGGGTAGAAAGCGGATTGGGCTTGGGTATCAATACAATGTATTGCGGGCTCGATCCATTGCCGCTGCTCAGGGGAAACTACTTTGGAGCCTGGGGGGGCCTCATGACCCTGATCCAGAAATGCAGCGTGCATTTTTCCTCGGGCCCCCACTGCCGCTCGATGGCATGCTCTACCAAATCGCGGAAATCGAAGACGAAGTTTGTTTACTGGTTCTTGATGCGGCGACCGGTGAAAAAATCTGGCGGCAACAACTTGCCGTCGTCGGCCAATCGTCGGAATTTGAGCGTCGCCGCAGGATTGGTGGGATTAGCCCCTCCTACGCCAACGGGGTACTGGTCTGCCCGACCGGAGTCGGTGCGATGGTGGGTGTTGATTTAACCTCCAGGCATTTGCGTTGGGGTTATACCTACGGCGAAGACCAAAGCGGCAATGGGATGCGAAGAAATCCGGCGTGGCAAAATCAAATGCTGGCCGCAGCGCCCCGATTAGAGCAAATCTGGGCAGACGCGTGCGCAATTATTGCCGGCGATAAGGTGCTGATTACCCCCACTGAATCGGATCAGTTGCATTGCGTGAGCCTCGCTGAAGGAAAGCCGCTCTGGCAGCGGAAGCGAGGCAAAGATGTTTATTTGGCATGCATTCACGATCGTAAGGCATTTCTCGTCGGTCCCGCTGGGATGACTGCCCTGTCGCTCGATACCGGCAAGGAAATCGGCAATGAGATGTTGTTTGTTGGAGACGTCGACCAGTTTCCGCTGCTGGCTACCGGAGCAGTACCGAGTGGTCGTGGTTATTCGGCAGAGGGCCGCTATTACCTGCCGGTGCGACTGCCAAGTGGTGGAGCGGTGCTCACGGTGAACCTTGATACACTGGAAATTGAAGATGTCACTGCGATGCGGGGAGAGCAGGCACCGGGAAACCTGATCTGTCACCGAGATTGTGTCCTTTCTCAAAATAGTGATCGACTGCAATGTTTTTATCAACATCGTTCGATCGAGGCACAAATCGCAGCGGCGCTGGAGGAAAATTCAGCTGATCCCGAAGCGTTGCTTCGGCAGGGTGAGATCCTGTTTGATCGCGGAGACGCGGTGGATGCGGTCGAGTTGTTTCGGCGATCGACGGCAGCCTTTTCTCGCCAAGCAGAAAGATCTCTTAATCAGGGAGATGCGGCAAAATATGGCGAAGCGTTTGCGACGGCCGTCTACGCACGAGGTCTGTTGCGAGAAGGATTGTTGGAAGGGCTAAAAGATGATTTTGTTGCAAACGTGGAAACGATACCAGAAATCGAATCGTTGATTGATTCGCCGATCGATCGCGTTGAATTTCTTCGCGTGCTCGCCGCTGGTCAGCAGCGTGCGGAAAAGTGGGATCTGGCTCTGGAGGCATATATCAAGCTTTTGAATATTGCGGAGGAAGAGGACCCGCTGCTGCCATTGGAAATGGGATGGAGCGCGCGATTGAGTCACCTGGTGCGCAGTAGTCTCGACAGCTTGCAGTCCAAGCTTTCTCCTATCGGTCGGGAAAAATGGCAGGCTTACATCGCTTCTCGTGAGGCAGCATTGCAATCCGTGAAGTCGGTTGAATCAGAAAACGATTTTCAAGATTTCTTTTTCTTTTTTTCAGCCGATCCAGCTGTCGAGCGTGTGCGTCGCCGGTGGGTTACAGCCACGGCAGCGGATGTACCTTCGTTGCGTGTGATGCAGGGATTGAAGGAAATGCGAGAGGCGGGGGGCGATGAGTTGGCGCGTTGGGCGACGGCCGAGGCAGCTTACCGGTACGATCAATTAGGCCTTTACACGGAAGCGGCCGAATGTGCCCAGGCGTTGCAGAGTCGTTGGCCAGAGGGTGTGTGCTGGAATAATAAAACCGCGCTGCAGGTTGTCGAAGGCTTATCGCCTGAGAGTCGTCGTGCGCAAATGCCTTCGGCATGGCCCACGGGAAAAACACTTGTCAAAAAGCAGAAAAAGAATCAAAAGATCAAGTCTGGATATCAATTGCCTCTCCCGGTCCGATTTTTTCCGGCCAGCGCGTCGTCCCAGCAAGCGCCTCAACTTTGGGTGGAGCAGCGACCCCAAATGCGCGTTTTCG
>JAYZMM010000056.1:0-12342 GCA_036153155.1 Planctomycetota bacterium | reverse complement strand
TCTCGCCCCTCGGTCACTTTACGCGTCGTGCCAAGAAACATCAGCACCGCACCGGCCTGGTCGGATGCGACCGCATCGAGCACCGCGGTCCTATCGATCGGTGCTTCCGTAAGCTCAATTCGTGAAGACATCTTGGATCCTATAAATCGGCCAGGCGATGTTCATCCTCCGCTGACCGGAGGGATAATCGCCACCTCCTGGTCGGCGGCCAATAGCGTGGCGTCGCTTGCATATTGCTGATCGACTGCAAACTGCAGGCTCCCGGCAAACGGAACGAGTTCGGGAAAGCGAGCAAAGAGTTGCTCTCGCAGCTGGGAAACCGTGGCCCCTTCGGGCACCGAAAGGGTCAGCGACTCGCAACGCGCCAGATCTCTCGCCACGGCAAATAATTGAACCGAAATATCCATCACATATCTCATCTTTCCGCGATGCGTTGCTGTTGCGAAAACGCGTCAGGAGACCGTAAGTTCACCACTCTCCTGATGCAACGGGTTTCGGGCACCAGCCATCAAACCGTAACTCCAAGCAAGTAATTTCATCGGATGCACGGTCGGCTTGGTGGTTCCTTGTTCCATCTGAATTTTACAGCAACTGCACTCGGTTGTCCCGGCGTGAAATTGCGGGTCTCGAACCGCCGAAATCAAGTCAAAACCGGCACGCAAACTGCTACGATAATTCTTGCGCTCAAGTCCAAACGTGCCGGCCATTCCGGAACAACCATTCTCGGATCGTTTGACCGAGATGCCCGGAATCAACTTGAGCAGGTTTTCACCCGGCGAGCCGACCTCAAGACTTCGAAGATGACACGGTTGATGATAAATTAATTGAGTCGCAAGCGGCCCCAAATCAAGTCGCATCTTTCCGGCCTGGTGCAATTTCCACAAATAATCGCAACTCTCTTGCGTATGCTGAGCCACCAAAGCCGCCTCCTCACCTCCAAGCAAATTTGGATATTCATGAATCAAGCAACTCGCAGCGGATGGCTCACTGGTGACGATCGTGTATCCCTGGTGGATCCGCTCAGCGAGGATTTCGACGTTGTATCTCGCGATTTTTTTTGCCAGATCCACAGCACCGAGTGAAACCGCGGCCATCCCGGACTGCATCTGCCTCGGATCCACAAGCACCGAAACACCGTTGTGCGATAGCACATTAACGGTCGCCTCTGCCAGGGCGGTGTCGTGATAATTCGCGAAGAGATCTACAAAATACAGGACCTTAGGGCCGTCTCCTCGATGAGACCGCGTCCACTTTTTGCGGGCTGCCTGTTTAACGAAACTCTGACGCGCAAATTTCGGCAACTTCCTGCCCTGCGCCAGAGAAAATGATTTCTCCATTAAAAATCGCATCACGCGATTCGAGAGCGCCCAATTCGCCAGCCGCGGCATACGGGTGCCTAATGCCCCGAACCGATCGAGCCGCGCAAGTGTCCAGTCACTCGGCCGCATCCCGGTCACGGCGAGATGAGCCGCCTTGGCCTCGACCATCAACTTCGGAATGTCCACTGACGCGGGACAATCGAGCCGACATTGATGACAGTTTACGCAAAGGTCGACCACATCTTTGAAGTCATCCGAGGCGATCGACGCCTCATCCAAACGCCCGGTTAGCACACCACGGATCAAATTTGCCTTGGCTCGCGGCGAGGATTCTTCGCGGGGCGAGAGTCGGAAAATCGGGCACATCCGAACATCGTCCGAACCGCTGCGGCATGCACCGCAACCGTTGCAATTGCGGGCGGCATGGTTAATGCCATCGGCATCCCAGTGCAATTGCAACTGCACGGTGGCCCCAGGAGTCTTCGATTTTTCAGAAGAGGTCGAGGGGAGGGGGAAATCGCTTGCGGTATCAATCGGCACGGTTCCGACCGGTCGCAAATTGCGGGTGAGTGTCTCGCCTTGGGAGATGATTTTCCCTGGATTAAGGATACCCTGGGGATCAAAAATCTGTTTGATCTCACGAAAGGTTTCATACAATGCACCGGCCTGCTGCGGCACGAACTGGCTGCGGCTGAGTCCGTCGCCATGCTCGCCGCTGATGGTTCCTCCCCGTCGAAGCACTTCCTCGTAGACTTCTCTGGCAATCCGTTCCATGTCTTCTACGTCAGCTCGTGAGGCCAAGTCTAGCAGCGGTCGGATATGAAGCTGTCCATGGCCGGCATGCGCAAAGATTGATGCGGTCACCCCATGGCGACGCAGAATTTCAAACAGATGATTGAAAAAGTCGGGCAAGTGCTCAGGGGCAATCGCCACGTCCTCGATAAAGGGAAGCGGTCGGCTCGTTCCTTTCAACCGATAGAGCGTGGGCACTACCTTTCTCGCAAGATCCCAATAAATCTCGACGTCCTCCGGGTCGGTCGTCATCCGTGCACCGATCGGTGGATGCTTACCTGACTTGACGCGATCAAAAATCGATTCAAGCTGCTGATGTGCACTGCTTGCAGAATCAGCTTGCACCTCGACCAGCAAGACCGTCTCGGTCTCCGGGGGGATCAATAAATCAAAACGGACATCATTTTCACGGGCTAGACTCAAATGCCGGCGATCGATCAAATCGCAGGCAGAAATCGGCTCTTGCCGCACATCCATCACCGCGTGGGCAGCGTCCACCAGGCGGTCAAATAACAGCAACACGACTCCCCGGGCAGCGGGCAACGGCTCGGTCGCAAATGTGGCCTCCGTGATTAAACCGAGCGTCCCCTCCGAGCCGGCAAATAGCCGAGCCATATCAAGCGTGTCCCGGGAAAGCAGATCGTGTAATTGATAGCCCGAACGATCGAGCTGACTTACCCGTGATGATTGTTTGATGATTTCCGCATCGCGTTGCAGGACGGCCGCGACCCGCTCGACCAACTCGCGCCGCCGTGGTTGGGGATCTCGTTCCCGAACCAGCGGCTCCTTTGAAAAATCGACCACATCGCCGTCTGCTAATACGACGCGCACTGAGCGGACATAACGGCGGGCGGAACCGTATTGCAGAAAATGGCTGCCTGAGGCATCAATGGCCAGCACACTCCCCATGGTGGTCACCGCACTCATTGCGGGATCTGGACCGAATAATCGACCCTGCCGCGATAACTGCGCGTTGAGTGATGCCAGGACGACGCCAGGCTGCACAGTCGCCGTGTGCTTGGTGACCGTTCCGATGCGATTCATGTACCGAGAGAAATCAATCACGATTCCGGAGCCGAGCGATTCGCCGGCTAGACCCGTTCCCGCGCCGCGAGGATGGATGGGAATTTTATGCTCTGCGGCATACTGGATACACGCAGTCACATCGCGAATATGACGTGGCCGAACCACCGCCGCGGGTCGAATCTCATACACACTCGCATCACTGGCGTAGAGTTGCAGAAAAAGATCGTCGCAGAGTACATCACCCGCCAAGAGGCCACTCAAATCCTCCTTGATGCGTACTTGTTCCTGATCCATTACTAGACCCGTGGAGACAGATTTTGATCGGGGTCGACACCCGTGTTCGAAGTAGTTGCTTCCTGACGCGCCGCTTCCTGTCGATAGCGTTCATGAATTTCCAGATTGAACGGCGTGTGTGCATCATCGTCATCGTAGCCCCGGTAATGGGCACCACACCGATAGCAAACGATTGCATCGCGGACCAGCAGATAAAGCAGTACGTCAATCGCGGCCGTAATGAACAAGATGCCAAAGGTGAGGAAGAGTTGGTGACGATACCAGGCGTAAGAGCTAGCGATCGAGCCGGCGACCACGATCATCACGCCTAGCCGTTGTGGAAAATCTTTTCTGATAAACAGATCATGACTGCGGCAGATGACACACTGGGAAATTCCCTGCGAATCGACCGCATCCGGAGGCACCCGACAAATCTGGGCACAGGACGCACAGGGAATTTCTGTGGTCTCCTCATCCAACGGGCTGCGGCCCGTTTTTTCACAACTGGGACAACGGAATACGACTTCCATCGCTCCATTATAAGCCCTCCGGTTGCTGGGCACAGGGTCAAAGTGGTGCCCGTTACAGCGGATATGGCGTTGTGACCGAAAGTAATTGGGACATCAGTTCGCCCGTAAAAACCGTCACTGCCGCCACATATAAAATGCCGGTGGCACTCTGCGTGTTGGGAATACGGAGTGTCCGCTCCACCATCCACGTCATCACCAGCGGCGCTGCCAGTCCGGTCACCCATCGCAGCACGACAAACCAGGGCGCAGGCAGTGCGCCCTCTGAGCAGGTTGCCCCCAATCCGGCGCCACAGACCAGCATCCGCAGCAGCAACGCAACGACCATCCAGGCAAGCAGTCGCCGCAACGGAGCCATCTGCATGGTGGGTGTGTTGAGATACCAGTGCCCAAGCAGCATCGCTCCCAGCGTCACACCTAGCAGCACCCCGCTGCTCGGACCATCGCAGAACCAGAGCAACCGGGCAAGCGGCGAAAGCGGAAGGGCTTCTCGGCCGTGCGATCCATCAAACCCACCAAAACCCTCCAGCAATTGGGGTGTTCCCAGCAACACGCCCGCCAGAGTCACGAGCACGATCATCCCCAGAACCACCCGTCCGCTCCGGACCGCCTGATACAGATAGCAGACCGAACCGACGTATCCCAGAATGGCACCTGCCAACGCGACATAGGCGGCGACCGACCCGAATACGACAAGAAATGCAAGGAAGGCAAGGCCGAGCACAACGTATAAGTGGTTGCGAAAAAAACCGGCGGTCACCTGCACTGGGGAGGTTACCAACATGGCCAAACTCAGGCCGAAAGCCAAACGCATTAAGAACTCAAAAAGAATCGTCACGGATTACTGTCGATTCGTATAAATCAGCGACATAATTTCAGCACGACTCGAGGCATTCTGACGGAACAGCCCCTTCATTGCTGAAGTTACGCATAAACTGCCTGGCTTCCTGACACCGCGGATCGTCATGCAAGTGTGTGTGGCTTCAATCACCACGGCCACGCCTTTCGCGCCGAGCTCTTCCTCCAACAGATCCGCCACTGTTTGCGTCATGCGCTCCTGCACCTGCGGGCGTCGGGCGACAATCTCGACGACTCGCGCGAGCTTACTGAGGCCCACGACCTTACCACTGGGCACGTAACCGATGTGTGCCTTGCCACCAAAGGGGCACAAGTGATGTTCACAAAAGCTGTTGAAGCTGATGTCGCGGACCAACACTACATCGTTATATGACTCGGTAAAGAATTTTTTCAGATGCGGTCTGGGATCCTCATGTAAACCGGAAAAGACTTCCGCATACATGCGAGCCACGCGTGCCGGGGTTTCGAGCAATCCCTCTCGGTCCGGGTCTTCCCCGACAGCAAAGAGAATTTCTCGGACCGCCCGTTCGATGCGTGCATGATCCACGCCTCCAACCGAAGGACCCGTTGCCGGCTCATCCAATTCCCCGACGAGACTTCCCTCCATGGGCTGCTCGACCTCTTTACTGATCGACATTCGCTCAGACTCCCGGTCTTTCATGATTTTGGTTTAATACGACAACTGTCACGCATCGATACTAGATCCCACTGCTGGCGCGGTCAAGTCGCGCACGGCCCGTTGCGGGCGGAAAACAGCAACGCGTGCCTGCGTCTTACCCACATTACCCGCGATTCAATTGACACTGAAGCCTGGCGGAAAAACGCCAGCCGGGGTGAGCGATCGCGTGGAACGCAACATCGGTTCACATAGCCGCTGCTGCAAGATGGCTGCTCGATGTTCGACATCTGTCTCAGCCAGGAGCTGGACTTTCAATTCCATATCGAGCGGAAGCGTATGCGCGATCAGGTCGGTCAAGACCGCGAGCGAAAGATCCCGATCCAGCAGCCCATCGAGACAGCTCAAGTCCTGAAGCTCTGAGGCAAGATGCTTTTTAAACGCGGCGAGCAATAAATCACGCAGTTTCTGTCGCTGCGTTTCGCTGCCCGTCGGTTCCTGTTCCTCAAGCACAACAACTTCCGCCCGGCGATATGGTTCCCAAGCTGGAAGTTCGGCACACAAACGGATCCGGGCTACGCCGATCACCAATAAATTGGAGCAGCCATCTGCAAGTTTTTGGTGGGATACGACCTTTGTCAGGCAGGCGACTGGTTCTAACGGAGGGAGACTGGTGATCTCTTGTTCGCAGGAGGAGAGTACCGGAAGGGCAATCAGCTGATCGTCGTCCAGTGTATCGGCAAGCAGCGCCCGATATCGATGTTCGAAAACGTGCAAGGGTTGCATCACATGCGGAAACATGACCAGCCCAGGAATCGGAAACAAACGAGCCGATTCTGGATATGCACTAAGGTTAAAAGACCAATCGCTCATTACCCATCTCCCGATCACTCAAATCTGTCAGTGCTGATATCGGACGACCTGTATCGGCGTCGAACTCTGAAACTTTACTCTACGACCTCTTCGCTCCCTTCGGCAATCGCTCTGGCCAATGCCTCCTCGTCGAGATGAATCTCCGGAATCAATTCGGGATTAATCTCAACGGCAGCGGCACCCTCATCCTGAGCGAGCATTTCCCCGAAACATTCCTCCATCTCAAGGAAAAGATGATCCAAGTCACAACCCAGGTGCAGAGGCCGATATGGATCGAGATAAGCCCGAGAGCTGTGGTATAGCTTCTTCGCCCCCCGCACATTCCCATTACAGAAATGGTGCAGTGCCACCGCCACTTGAATCAGTCCCTGATAAAACGTGCGGCTCGGACCACGATATTCCGCCCAAAGCTCTTCCCACACGTCGTGCGCCTCGAAGAACTCGCAGTTATTAAACAACTCAATGCCGGCACGATAGTGCGGCAAGTTATCGGTCGAGTCGGTCATGCTTGCCCTTTGTAAAAAAACTCGCTCCGGGCCGATTATAAACACCGCGGTATGAAGCGGCCAGTCAATTATGCGGTCAACCCGCAGCGAGGAACGATCGCCGGGAATAAAGTGATGGAATTCGATGCAAAAATCCTTGACAATTGCCTGCATGCTAAGCCAGAATGATGCCGCACGTGCGCCGCGCCGTTGTGGTACTTTTTTTGTCTCCCCGCCGGACATTGAAACAGCCCTCAAATTGCGACGCATAATGCCTATTTTGCCGGGCCGCTTGGTCCAAACCGCACATGCGACTGGGGGCATTGAGCTGCCGTGGTCACCAGCACAAAAAATCTCTCGGACTGTAGCGCAGAAGAGAAACGCTTCGCGGGTCGCGTCGTACGGGCACTCACGACCGATTATCCCGATGCGTCTTGTTCGCTTCGCTTTGATTCTCCGTTGCAGCTTCTCGTCGCGACGATTCTCTCGGCCCAATGTACCGATGAGCGGGTTAATCTGGTGACGGAGCAACTCTTCTCGGACTACCCGACGGCAGCAGATCTTGCCGCCGTGCCGCTAAAAAAACTTGAGCAGGCGGTCCGAAGTACAGGATTCTTCCGGAACAAAGCAAAGAACATCAAGGCTTGTTGCCAGACGCTAGTGGAAGAGTATGATGGGCAAGTCCCGCGCACGATGGAGGAACTGGTACCGCTACCGGGCGTCGGACGGAAGACCGCTAATGTGGTACTCGGAAATGCCTACGGCATTGCGAGTGGAGTTGTTGTCGACACGCACGTCACCCGAATTTGCGGGCGACTGGGCCTGGTGGCGACGAAAGATGCGGTGAAAATCGAACGAAAACTGAACGAGCTTCTGCCGCGTAAGGAGTGGATCGACTTTTCGCACCGCTGCATCCAGCATGGACGCCGCGTCTGCGTAGCGCGAACGAGTCCTCACTGCAACGATTGCAGGATGCGGAAATTTTGTCCGCAAGTAGGTGTAGACTGATTGATATTTGGGCGTGTTGCCCCTGGCAGCAACTGGTAGCGAGGAAACGACATGATTCTTTCCGGCCAACAGATTGAAAGTCGCATCGACGACGACATTATTATCGACCCGTACGACCCGAAACAGCTCAATTCCAACAGTGTCAATCTGACGCTGCATGATGAACTGATGACGTATGAAGAGGTTGTCCTCGACATGCGGAAGGCGAACCGGGTGCGTCGGATACCGATTCCGCAAGATGGATATGTTCTCAAGCCAAACCAACTATATCTGGCTCGAACCGTCGAGCGGACTGAAACGCATAACTTGGTGCCGATGCTTGAGGGCCGCAGTAGCGTCGCCCGACTGGGACTCTTTATCAATGCGACCGGTGGTTTCGGCGACGTCGGTTTCTGCGGCTACTGGACGCTGCAGATGTTTGCCGTGCAACCGGTGCGGATTTATCCAGGCGTTCCGATTTGCCAAATTTTCTATCACGAAATTATCGGAGACTTCCTCGAATACTCCAGCGATAAATACCAGCACAACCGAGATGTGCAACCCTCGCTTTTCTTCAAGGAACTCAATCCTGAAGTCGAGGACGACGCCCAGATGGAATTGCAATTTGGGTTGGAGCGATCCCACAGCTGAGCGACAGTTGAGCGTCAGGCAGACCGAAGCGGGGCTTAAGCACCGGTAGTCCTCGGGGCGAGCATGCGATAAAATCAGCGGCCCGGAGTCCGTCGCTAGGCAGTTCCACTTCTCCGTAGGGCCACCGATGCAAAAACCGCTTGATCTATTTAACGCATTTGATTCATTCGAAACCGGCCAGGGCAGTGCCGGATTGTACCGAATTGCACGCCTGGAAGAGGCAGGGCTGTGTCGAATCGATCGCCTGCCATATTCAATTCGCGTTTTGCTCGAATCGGTACTACGAAATCTTGACGGAACCTTAGTCAGAGAAGAGGACGTGCAAAACCTGGCAGGCTGGTCTCCGGCGGGAAGCCCGGTTGAAATTCCTTTTCTGCCTGCACGGGTTGTCTTGCAGGATTTTACCGGTGTGCCGGCAGTCGTCGATCTAGCAGCGATGCGGAGTGCAATGCAGCGACTGGGTGGTGACCCCAACAAAATCAATCCGCTGATTCCCGCAGACCTGGTGATCGACCACAGCGTGCAGGTCGATCGTTTTGCATCGCCCGACGCGTTGGAAATCAATGTCGACTTAGAATTTTCCAGAAATCGTGAACGATATGAACTCTTGCACTGGGCGCAGGGTGCCTTTAATGATTTCCGCGCGGTCCCCCCGGGGGTTGGTATCGTTCACCAGGTAAACCTGGAATATTTAGCCGGTGGTGTCTTCCTGAGGCAGCATGGTGACCACCAAGTGGCCGTTCCTGATTCATTGGTTGGCACCGATAGCCATACGACGATGATCAACGGACTCGGCGTACTGGGGTGGGGCGTTGGAGGGATCGAAGCAGAGGCCGCGATGCTCGGTCAACCGATCTACATGCTCACGCCGGAAGTGATTGGGTTTGAGCTCACCGGAACCTTGCCACCTGGAGCGACCGCCACGGATCTTGTGCTGATGGTGACTGAAATTCTGCGGCGAGAGAAAGTGGTGGGCAAGTTTGTCGAATTCTTCGGTGAAGGTGCAGCCGCCATGACGCTAGCCGACCGGGCGACGATTGCAAACATGGCACCGGAATATGGCGCCACCATGGGATTTTTCCCGATCGATGAAGTCACGCTGGCATATCTTCGCTTGACCGGTCGAGATGCGTCCCAAGTCGAACTGGTCGAGCGATACACGAAAGAAAATCATCTATTCCGTCATCGTGACACAGACCCCGAATTTACGCGGCGGTTGACCTTTGACCTGGGAGAGGTGACCCCGTCCTTGGCCGGTCCCAAGAGGCCCCAGGACCGGGTACCGCTGGATGCGATGAAGCAATCGTTTGCGACCGCGCTCCGCGCTCCGGTGAGCGAGCGCGGATTCGCACTCGAGGAAGCGCAACTTGAACAAAAGGGGCACGTCGATTCCAACGGGCACTCCACCGACATTACACATGGTGCCGTGGTCATTGCCGCGATCACCAGCTGCACCAACACATCGAATCCGAGTGTGATGGTTGCCGCAGGATTACTCGCGCAGAATGCCGTGGATCGCGGTTTATCGGTCCCCAGTTATGTGAAGACGAGCCTGGCGCCCGGTTCCCGCGTCGTGACGGATTACTTGAACGCTTCGGGGTTGAGTGAGTCGCTTGAAAAAATTGGTTTCTATACCGTCGGCTACGGCTGCACCACCTGCATTGGCAACAGCGGACCACTCCCTGAGCCGGTTGCCGCCGCGGTGCAGGAGGGCGATCTGGTTGCCTCGGCAGTGCTGAGCGGCAATCGTAATTTTGAGGGCCGCGTTAATCCGCTGGTCAAAGCCAACTACTTGGCCAGTCCACCACTGGTTGTCGCCTATGCCCTGGCAGGTTCGACCTCGATCGACTTGACGAGCGAACCGCTCGGTGAGGGCAGCGACGGAGAGGCCGTTTTTCTGGCCGATATCTGGCCCGATGGTGCATCAATCGATGCGGCACTTCAAAGCGTGAGTCCGGAAATGTTCCGCAGCCAATATGCCGACGTCTTTTCAGCCAATCCCCAGTGGAATGCGATGGAGCAGGGCGGGGGATCGTTGTTTGCCTGGAATGAAGCGAGTACTTATGTGCAGGAGCCTCCCTTCCTGATCGACTTGCCACCGCAGCCGGCGCCGATCTCGCCGATCACCGGGGCTCGAGTGCTGCTGTTGCTCGGTGACTCGGTGACCACCGATCATATTTCCCCGGCCGGGGCGATTGCAGCAGACTCTCCTGCGGGCCGCTATCTGCAGGAGCAGGGCGTGGCACCGCGTGACTTTAACAGCTATGGCTCACGTCGGGGCAACGATCGCGTAATGACCCGAGGCACCTTTGCCAATATCCGTATCCGCAATCAGTTGGCACCCGGCACCGAGGGTGGCGTGACGCGCCTTCTCCCGGATGACGAAACAATGAGCGTATATGACGCAGCCATGCAATACCGAGAGCGGGACGTACCACTGGTGGTGCTGGCCGGCAGCGAATATGGCACCGGCAGCAGTCGCGACTGGGCCGCCAAGGGAACGATGCTGTTGGGCGTGAAGGCGGTGATCGCGGCGAGTTACGAGCGGATCCACCGCAGCAACCTGGTTGGCATGGGCGTGCTACCGCTCGAATTTCCACCAGGCGAAACCTGGCAGAGCCTCGAACTCACCGGCGAAGAAACGTTTGACATTGCTGGCCTCGACGATTCACTGCAACCGGGCAGTCAGGTGCAGGTGACCGCCTCCGGTGAGGCTGGCGCGGTGAAGACATTCATGGCGAAGGTGCGGATCGATACGCCGGTCGAGATGGACTATTACCGGAACGGCGGAATTCTACAAACCGTGCTGCGAAAACTGCTGGCCAGCCCCTAGGGCAATCACCCGACGGCTAATCGGCCACTCGATCCATCACTCCATCGAGCCGCGACAACGCTTCAACTGGTTCGAGATTAAACAATACGCGGCCATTGGTGTTCCACCAGTTACCGTCCAGATGAAACAGGGCCGTCGCCGCTCGCAAATTGCCGACCGCTTCCACCTCTTCCATCCCGCCCCCCTCGACCGCCTCAAACCCGATCGTCACACCCACCAGGGCCAGCAGCTGATTTTTCTCGCGATCCACCGCAAAACAAACGGCATCTTCAAAATCAATGTCGACCCAACGCAGGCCCCGGGGCTTGCCGGTAGCCGAGGCGATATCAAAGAAACGGGCCTCGAGTCGCTCGCGCTGATGGCGAAAGCGTTTGCGTGCGCGGCGACGATGTTGTATCGTACAAAAATTGAGTAATCCTCGCGTTGCAATCACAAGCGAAATGAGGGTAATTACTCCGACGCCGATCCACTCACCAATATAGAGATCCCACATCCGCTGATTCTCCTGTCATGGGTGTTTTTGTCGAATGGAATCCATCCGCCATCGCCTGACACTCCCGCATTGTACCGCTCTGAATCGATCCGACAAGGATTTTCCGTCGATCGACAAGAAACACCCAGCTAGCACCCCCAAAATAAACAAGGCTTGATAAGACCATGGCAATTTTAGGCGCCCACATGTCCATTGCAGGGGGATATTACAAAGCGGTCGAAATCGCGGCCGCGGAGGGCTGCGACTGCGTGCAGATTTTCACCAAAAACAATAATCAGTGGCGAGCCAAGCCACTCACCGATGAAGACGTCCGACTTTTTACCGAAACGATGGGGCGACTCGGCATCAAGCATCCGATCTCGCACGATTCTTATCTCATCAACCTCGGCAGTCCCGACAAAGCACTCTGGAAGAAATCGGTCGATGCCCTGGTGATCGAAATCGAGCGTGCCTCGCGACTCGAGATTCCGTATGTCGTGGCACATCCCGGTGCATTCACCAGCAGTAGCGAAGCGGCGGGAATCAAACAGATTGCTCGCGGCATCAATGAGGTGCATCGACAGACGAAGAAACTTTCTGCTCAGATTCTCTTGGAGACCACCGCCGGAC
>JAYZMM010000055.1:0-23578 GCA_036153155.1 Planctomycetota bacterium | reverse complement strand
GTATTGGTAAACAAGCAGTTCCGAATGACCCCGCTCTTCGGGCGTCATTCCCCCATCACCGGTTGTCGTGGAGGTTCCCGCTAACGTGGCACCGCGGCCAAGCGCTTCTTTTGCATTTCCAGAAAGCGACCCGAAGCTCATTCCGGCAATCGTGATCGGAATTTTCAGCTCGAGTGGCTTTTCCGCAAATCGATTACCCAGCACCACATCTGTACCGCATTTCTCTCGATAACCCTCAAGCGGATAGCGTGACATAGAGGCACCGAGAAAGAGCAGATCATCGAGCCCAGGCACCTTGCGCTTGGCACCGGCTCCCCGGATATCGTAGAGTCCGGTTTCCGCAGCGCGTCGAATTTCCGAGAGCGTATACTCGTCGAACTTTGCGCTTTTGCGCGGTGTCGTTGTTGGATTGGTATAGGACACTTTCGTTGCCAATTTCTTCTTAGGGCCTTGGTACAAACAGGAATTCAATAAGCATCGGCGTTATCTACATCAAAGTGATATAACTTGCGGGCCGATCCATAACGGGTAAATTCAGCGGGTTGCACATCTCTGACGCCAGCTGTCTCGAGCAATCTCGCGAGTAACTCCAGATGCTCTGTCCGCATCTCTTTCTGCACACAGTCCGCCCCGAGGCTCTTCACATCGCCGCGTACAAAAAGCTTCGCTTCGTAGATCGAATCCCCCAAGGCATCTCCAGCATCCCCGAGGACCACAAGGGTGCCACTTTGGGCCATAAAAGCCGACATATGCCCCACATTGCCCCGCACGATGATATCCATTCCTTTGTTGGAAATTCCGCAACGTGATGAAGCGTTGCCTTCAATCACCAGCGTACCGCCACGACCGGTCGCGCCAGCATATTGACTGGCATCTCCCGAGACACGAATGGAGCCCGACATCATATTCTCACCGACTCCAGGACCAACCGAACCATTCACATGAATTTGACCCGATTGATTCATACCACCACAATAATATCCAACACTTCCCTGAATATTGATTTTTAATGGCCCATCGACTCCGACGGCAACCGCATGGCTTCCTCGCGGATTGGTAATCTCCCAGTCCGTATCCGCATGCTCACCCGCGCGCAGGAGTGTCGACTGCTGATGCAACGCAGCATTCAATTCTCTGAGCGACTGCTTCTGTAGATCAAAGACGGCCACGTGGTTTAATGCTCCCAGAAATAGACAGTGGCGGGCTCAGGTTCCCAGACCGTGGCGTGTTCAATGCCCGGTAAAGCAACCAGTGCGCGATACTCGGATCCGAACGCAACGTAGTCTTCGGTTTCCGCCAACACAGCGGGCTTACAAGCGATCGGGTCACGCAGTACACCAAAACCGGTTCGCGTGCTGAACACAAACGTATAAAAGCCGTCCAGGTCCGTAAGCGCGCCTTCTAACGCATCCCCTAATGTCAGGCCAGATGCCAGATGATGCGAGAGATAGGCAGCGGCGACCTCTGTATCATTCTCAGTTTCAAAATGCACGCCATGTCGCTTGAGATCCCGTCGTAGGTTGTTGTGATTGGAGAGCGACCCGTTATGCACCAGACATTGGTCTGGACCGGTAGAAAATGGATGGGCTCCTCGGGTCGTCACGGCAGACTCTGTCGCCATTCGTGTGTGACCAATTCCATGTGAACCACTCATCTGCGCAATACCGAACCGTCGGGAAACATCCGCCGGAGCACCAACCTCCTTATAGATTTCAACCGACTCGCCGCGACTCATAATCCGCAAGCCTGGAAACTCGAGTGCAAGCATCTCTTCAACTGCAGGGGCGATTGCTTGATCCATCTGGAGCACAGCATGAGTCTCAATCACATTGATGTTGACCGGTTGGGAAAACCTTGATGTCAGGGCCTGCTCTAATTTCGGAAATACTTCTGTCGCAGCGGCAGACTGCAGAGTCAGTTTCAAATGATCCTTTTGGTGATCTGCTCCGTAAATGGCAATGCCCGCACTGTCCGGACCCCGATCACTCATGGTGATGAGCATGCTTTCCAAATGCATACCCAAGCGGGACTCAAGCTCCCTATTTTTTAAAAACAGTCCAACAATCCCACACACGTGATTAAGACTCCACGCTGCTTGCTTTAAAAGGCCTTTCCCGCCAAGAAGGGCCAATCCCGAAAGAGGGAATTATAAAGGGACGCTGATGGGTTGGACAGTAGGCCGAGTGGTGATGCAAGAAGCGGCATTAGACCGCAGTGACCCAGAGACTAATCAAGAAGAACTTGTGCGCGAAAGGCCGCGGTTCGCCGTTGTGCATCGGGAAGGCGGGCACCTAACTCGTCTATTGGTCGAGTTCCCCGGCTTCGGCTCGCTGAATGCCCTGAGCGGCCGCTTCCTGACTTAACGGGAATTCGGGACCGGGCGCAAAATATTGAACATCATCATCCAAATAAAATGGCGATGGCAACGTTTGGCCACCCACATTCACCTGACAACCGGAAGCAATCAGTACGATGAAAAGTAGAGGAGCGGCCAAGTAAAGACTCAACCTCGAAAGGGACTGGCCGGTTCGGTACATTCGATTGCTCCTCACGCGATAAAATTCAAATCGTCTTCACAGAGAGTGACTAAACCGCATAATCGTTATTTCCGTTATCGACATACGGGCCAATCAACTTGCATCGGATTCCGTAAAAGTTTGCTTGGAATACCTAATTTGGAATCGATAGCATGCTGTCACGACGATCTCGGCGGACAACCATAGAGCCTGAACCCTGGGGATCGCAAGGCTGAAACAGTGCTTTTATTCGAACCGAGAGACATTAAGAGGTAAGATATCTTTGCGTGACCACAGGACGTCCGTACGACAGTATCCTAAAATTCAAACACAAAAGTAGTCGGAAAGAGAAAGCCGAGGGCTGCATGACCACGATGACTGCTGGCATTGATAGTAAGTATCGCCGGTCAAGGCAGACGCTGTGCAACTTTGGCCGCTTTGCCTTACTGATCGTCCCCTTTCTGTCCTTACCCCAAGCTCTTCAGGCGCAATTCAATCCACAACAAGCACGAACGCAATCAATCATAAAACCGGTCTACTTTGCCTCACTCGAGTTGCTCCAACGTGGCCGTTACAAGCAAGCAATTAAAGGGTTTCAACAGGCAAGCAGAAATGCGATTCGGTCTGGAAGTCAACGGTGGATTGATTCGATCTGCTATTACACCATGCTCGGCGAAACCTTTTATCGCACGGGACAACTAGAGGAAGCTCGAAACAATTTCGAATCCGCGCTGAATATCTATCTGCAGAGTTCGGATTGGATGCTGCGGATGAAATTTCCACCTCAGATAACGCCAAAAAATAACAGCCGAGGTCCAAGTTGGGCCCGGAGTCGACGCAAGTTTATCTTAGGAAACTTTCCGGATGTCTTTCCAATCCTCCGCGGCGGTAAACAATTGGTCACTGGAAATGGAAAGTCGGGCATTGCGAATGTCCAGAAACTTCAATCACTCCATGCCACTGAAGTCGTGCGATGCACGGCGCTTGCCATCCGCCGCTATACGGAGTTGTATGGTCCGCTGGCGGAGTACAATCCACTCCTGGAAAAGGTACAATCATCACTCGTTAAGCGACAAACCGCCCCGAATCACTGGTCACAAGCCTGGATCGATTTTCCGCTCGGGGTGGCACAAGCCGCCTTGGGAAAAAAAGAGGTTGCCGCCGCAACGCTCCAGCGCAGTCTGGTCATTAACGGTCGATTGGACCACCCGCTCACAGGTGCTGCCTTACTTGAGCTGGGGCGGCTGAGTCTCAATGAATCGCGATACGATCAGGCCACAAATTTTTTCCAGGCCGCCGCGCTCTCTGCCGCTTACTACAACCAACAGTTGGTCGTCCAAGAGGCTTTTAATCTTGCCTTTGTCGCGCACGCTGCGAGCGGACGCGGTGGTGTGCCACCGAACTTCGCCGATGCGATCATTTGGGCGAAACGTAATAATCTCGACGAAACCTATGCATCGTTATTGATTAGAACGGCTGAGGGATTTGCCAATTCCGGAAACATCAAAGAGGCCGAATCAACGCTCAACCGCGTGCAACCCGTACTGCGTCGAAATAAAATTGCGGGCAGCCGCATCGGTGCTGAAGCAAATTACGTTGCGTTTGTCATCGCCATGATCCGTGGCGACATTCAGTCTGCGGGGCGGGCGCTCGCGGATGCGATGCAGTTTGAAAAGCAAGGCTCGATTCGATTGTTTCATGTGTTGCTTGTGGATCGATCTTATCAGCAGGGTATCATCCGTGACCGGATTGCAATGCAGCTCTTTGCAGAAGTACTCGGGGAACCAAACGCGATTGTCTGGCGCCATGAACCACTCGAAGCGTGGAGTCAGCTTTTGATTCCTCAGTTCGTCGCGCTTGAGCATTGGTTCAATGCGGCGATCAAACGTGAAAAACCACTGGAAGCCATAGAGATTGCTGATCGAGTGCGAACGGCAAGGTTCTATAGTACGCAACCGCTGGGAGGGCGATTACTGAATCTGCGCTGGGTGATGCAGGCGGATGCTGCCGCCTTGCCACAAACGGCAACGTTGCAACGCCAGGAATTTCTCACCGCTTATCCTCGTTTTGGCAAACTCATTCAACAAGCCAATGCAATCCGCGGAGAGATCAAACAGAATCAGCTGCTCCCTGAAGCACTTAAATTGGGTAAACAGCAAGACAAGCTCATCGGCGAATATCTGAAAATTGCCCGTGAGCAGGAAAAAATATTACGTCAAATGGTGGTTCGCCGAGAGCCTGTCGAGATGGTTTTCCCGCCCTCGGGAAAAAGCAAAGATATCCAAAGTCGTTTGGGCGCTGGTGAGGCGATATTGATGCTGCATGTTGCGTCGCAAGCACACTATGGATTTTTAGTGACCAAAGCAAACCAACGTGTTTGGCGAATTGAATCACCGCGGGACGCGGAGGAGAATTTGAAAGATCTGTTGCGGGCAATGGGTCATCATGAGGCAAATAGTGCCGTCAAACTCTCTAATATTCAGGAGAATCGGTGGCGGCAGCCCGCAAAGCAGTTGCTCCAATCGCTGACGCAAGGAGCGAAGATCGACCTAAGTAAGAACATTACTGATTTGACGATCGTTCCTGATCACTTTTACTGGTATGTTCCGTTTGAAGCGCTTCCGCTAGGTAGCGAGGACGCGGAGACATTACTTTCGGGAATCCGGATCCGCTATGCTCCAACACTCGGACTGACACAAGGAGATGGACGCGGCAGAAAACAATCGGGAGACTGGGCGATCGTGCAAGGGCAGCTTTACCCGAGTGAAGATTCAGTCATAGCACAGGAGGTCACTAAGGGAATTGAAAAATTGGTTCCTAAAACAAGCATTATCAGTCAATCGTTTAAAATGCATGGGCATGCGTTTGTAAGCTTGCTGGACGGTTTGCTCGTGTGGGATGACCTGGACAATGGCAGCACCACTCCTCTCGAGCTTGCACCATTGCAAATCGACCGGGGTAAAGAAGGCTCTACTATCCAAGACTGGTTGGCGACTCCTTGGCCCGGCCCCGATGTCATTTTGCTGCCAGGTTTTCATACACCTTCTGAAAACAGCCTAAAGAAAATGAACGTGAAAGGGATGAATCGAGCAGGCGACGAACTTTTTTTGACGAGTATGGGTCTGCTCGGTGCAGGTAGCCGAACACTCCTCCTCAGTCGTTGGCGTACCGGGGGAAGGGTTGCGGCGGATTTACTCAAGGAATTTATCCAAGAATTACCCAATACCTCGGCCGCTGATGCATGGCAGCGGGCCGTCCAAATCGTCGATCAGACAGACCTTGATCAAGATAGTGAACCTCGAGTCGATTCGGACGTGGACAGCCCCCAAGTGACCGGAGGACATCCCTTTTTCTGGAGCGGCTTCGTGCTGATCGATCCCGGTGATCAGGCAAATAGTCCAGGAGACGAACCGCCTGGGGACTTCGCTTTCCCGGATGGCGGAGGAGACGAACGATAAAAGTGGCCTCGCCACTGATTCTGAGGCCCGCATTCCCCCAAGTTAATTAAGGGCCTAATTTCATCGACTTTTTGCCAAAACTCTCTCTGTTTTAGAGTGCAGGCGGGTTTCTCAGTCGCTATATCGAACCCGTGGAACCATTATAATTATTGGCCCGTATCACTGAATTGAGTAAACCATGAAGGTCCGTTAACGCAACCGATCGAACAGATCTGATTACCATGACTTCTCCATCGACCCCCTTCACTCCTGTTGAATCGGCGATTGACTCACTTCCGGCACACGTCCAGGAATGGGTCCGAAACGAGGTCGCTCTTTGCAAACCCGAGGCGATTGAAATCATCACGGGCGACGTAGATCAAATTATTCAACTGGAAAATGAACTTGAGGCAGCGGGTGCTTACACGCGACTCGACGAGCAGGTTTACGGCAAACGGTCTTTCTATGCTCGAAGTGATAAAAATGACGTGGCTCGCGTCGAGGAACGCACGGTGATCTGCACCGACGACCCGATCGATGCCGGACCACTCAATTTTTGGAAAGAACCGGCAGAGATGCATTGCAAACTCGATCGACTTTTTGACGGGAGCATGAAGGGACGGACCATGTATGTGGTTCCGTTCGTCACCAACCCGGCAGATAGTAAGTTTGCATCTGCGGGGGTTCAACTGACCGACAGCGCAAACGTGGTTTGCAACTTATACCGAATGAGCAATCTTCAGGATGGTTGGCGGATCCTCCAGAAACAGTCTCGCTTCCCACGGATCACGCACAGTTATGGCACGTTGAGCAAGGAAGACCGGTGGATTACGCATTTTCCAGACGAACTTTACTGCCGTACGATTAACAGCGATTACGGGGGGAACGCGCTTGGTCCCAAGAAAATTTTTGGTCTGCGACTGGTGGGAATTCAAGCACTGGAAAACGCTCGTAGAAAATCCCATCCTGATGAGGAAGTGGGCATAGAGTTCGTCGAACATATGGCGTTGTTCGGTATCGACTATGGAGACCGCCGGGTTCATTTCGGAGCGGCTTTTCCCAGTATGTGCGGAAAAACAAATATCGCCAACGGTGTGTCAGAGGGCCCCATGGCTGAAAATAAAGTGTTCACACTGGGTGATGACATTATTGGAGGAGCCACGAAAAAGGGCGACGGCAGACTTTACGTCAATAATATTGAGTCCGGTATTTTTGGCGTTACACGCGGAATGAGCGACTTTGCCAATAAAATGCTGATGGAAGCCTTACGCCATCCGAAACCTGAGGTTCAGGACTGCGAAGGCGGGCCCATTTTCACCAACCAGGTTCTTGTTGACCACGATGGCAGCAAAAGGGTGTGGTGGAGTGACAGTGGTACAGAGTTTCCCGTCGGCGACGGGATTACCACCTGGAACTGGCTCGGTGATCAAATCGGTCCGGATGGTGAAGAAAAAGATCAGAAAAATGCCCGGGTCACCATGCCGATCCGCAACGTCCCTCACTTGGAAGCGGACTACCACAATGCGGAAGGCGTGCCACTGGATGTTTGCCTCATTGGTGGTCGCTCAAGTAAATTGCATCCATTAATCAGTCGCGCACGTACCTGGAATGAAGCTGTCTACCACGCCTTGTGTCAATTCAGCGAACCGACCGCAGCCGCCGTCGGTCAGAAGCCCCGTTATGACCCCATGGCAAATCGCCCGTTCATCGCATTCAACGTTAGCGATTATGCGCAGAAGTGGCTTGCTCTCCCGCAAAATACTCCGCGACCACCCGTTGTGTTCAGCGTTAACTGGTTCCGTCGCAACGATACGGGGCAGTTTGTCTGGGATGGTTTCGGAGCAAACTACCGCGTTCTTGATGCTGCCGTGCGGGAACTCGCGGGAGAAGACTGGTGGGTGGAAACGCCCATGGGACTTGTTCCTCAACCGGAACATATCGACATCAGTGGCCTCAAATCGACCACGACCATTGAGCAACTCGCTGAAATTCTTGTGCCCGACAAAGAGGCACTTAAAAACGAAGTGGACAACCGCGAAGATTGGCTCCATCAGATCGAAAACGGACTGGAGGCAGAAAGTGAGGGACGGGGAGCTCCCAAGAAGCTGCCGCGAGCCATATGGGAGGAGCACGAGACATTCAAAAAGCGAGTGGAAGAATACTGTGCCTAACCGGTCCTACATGTCGACTCTGCCAGAGAGTCTGTACCAAAAGTCATGTGGCCTGCGGATGACATGGAGGTATCACAGTGTCCGACCTGGACCCGCTGTTTGAGTCACTCAAACGCTCGCACTTCCGTAATCGATTTCATTTGAGCCTGACCGAAAAAAACTACCTTCAGCAAAAAACCATGGGGGTGGTTCTTGCGCATGCTCGAGCATTGCTTGAAGCTCGAATTGCACCGGCAAATCCGCCAAACGATGGTAAGCAAACACCGATGCTTGGGCATCCTGTGTTTGTGGCTCAACATGCTACCGCCTCATGCTGTCGCGGTTGCCTGGCAAAATGGCATGGAATCGAACGAGGATCCGCATTGAATGATTCACAGATCAAATATCTGATCCGAGTAATCGAACGCTGGCTCAAAGCGGAAATGTCTGAATATTCCTCACCCGATATCCCGGTCCAAGAATCTCTATTTGCGCTTTAGATTCCGATTCTTGTTCCGTGACGTTTCCCCACTTAGACTAGGTATATGGAATTTGACAAATTTGAAAATTTCCCCGGGGCATTTCCTACGACGCGGATGCGTCGTTTACGCTATCTTCCGGCGGTGCGGTCGCTGATTCAGGAAGTTCACATCTCTCCCGCCAAACTGATTTTGCCTCTTTTCGTATGCAGTGGCACAAAGGTGCGTAAGCCAATCGCCTCAATGCCCGGGCATGCACAGATTTCAATTGATCAACTCGGTGATGAATTATCTGAGATACAATCGCTGCGTATTGGTGGGGTAATGCTGTTCGGGATCCCTTCGGAAAAAGATGCCAAGGGCAGCGATTCCATGCGCAGAGACGGGATTATTCAGCAGGCATTACGTAAAGCAAAAGAGACCACGCCCGACGTTTTACTCATTTCAGATGTTTGTTTCTGTGAATACACCGACCACGGACAGTGCGGAATTGTTTCCGAGGCCCAGGGACAAACGGATGTCGATAATGATACAACTTGCGAATTACTTGCCCGACAAGCTTTGAGCCATGCGGAAGCCGGGGCAGACATGGTCGCCCCGAGCGGTATGATCGACGGCATGGTTGGGGCGATTCGCAAAGGGCTCGATCAGGGCGGATATCAACATCTCCCCATCCTCAGTTATGCGGCAAAATATGCGAGCAGTTTTTACGGCCCGTTTCGTGATGCGGCTGAAAGTATACCGGTGGCCGGGAATCGAAAGTCTCATCAAATGGATCCGGCCGTCTCGGCCGATCAGGCAGTCCGCGAAGTCGCGCTTGATCTGGCAGAGGGCGCCGACATGATCATGATCAAGCCGGCTCTTTCCTACTTGGATGTCATCGCCCGGGTCAAAAATCATTTTCCGGGAGTTCCCCTGGCAGCCTACAATGTTTCCGGGGAATACAGCATGGTGCGAGCTGCGGCGGCGCAAGGATGGATCGATCCGCAAGCTGCAACCCTTGAGATGCTCATCGCCATGCACCGCGCTGGTGCCCAACTGATTGTGACCTATGCCGCCAAGGACGTGGCACGTTGGGCCGCCGAGTAATAAGACTCCGGGAACAATCACCTTGCCCGTTGCTGAGCGGAACAACTTCTCCAGCCGTTCCGGCTGTCATCCCCAGCAAAGTTTACGATAAGTCCCTGGTTATTAAATGTTTACAAATTATCAAATTTGTCGGCTTCGCAGGCAGAATGTGGTATTTATTGGGTGCGGGTTGGTTTTCTGTATAGATTTTCCACAGCCTTGCTGCCGGTCTGGACGAAATTGCGTCAGATGCGGTTTGTGAAATCGCAAGCGGTAGGTACCATTCCATGCTTATGCCACTTCATTCCAAGCCCTCTGCAACCCTTCAGTTTGCCCACCCGCTGCCCTATGGGGCCATCGTTCACGATGGAGGTGTGCAATTTGTGGTCTTCAGTCGGAGCGCGACCGCGATGCGGGTTCTGCTCTATGATTCGATAGAAGACCATGAGCCCTCAGCCATTCTCCACTACGATCCGGAATCGGACCGCTGGGGCGATGTCTGGAGTATTTTTGTACCGGACCTTCACCCGGGACAGCTCTATCACTTCCAGGCGGACGGGCCATACGATCCCGAGATGGGGCACCGTTTTGATGGAACCGCACGGTTAATCGATCCTTACGCCCGCGCACTTGCCGGAAATTTTCTGCATTCTGATGACGGCATTATCCGACCTCCGAAATGTGTGGTCGTCGATGACGAATTTGACTGGGATGGAGATCGCCATTTGCGGCGCAATCTCTCGGAAACCGTTATTTACGAAATGCATGTTCGCGGATTCACTCGGTCCGAGACAAGCGGCGTAGAGAATCCGGGTAGTTATCTCGGGGTGATCGAAAAAATTCCGTATCTTCAATCACTCGGCGTGACCGCAATCGAATTGATGCCGGTTCACGAATTTCCCATCAAAGATTGTCAGGGAAATGATCTGAAGCATCCCAACTATTGGGGATATGATCCGATGGCGTTTTTTGCCCCTCATCGCGGTTATGCCGTCGGACAGGAACCCGGATCCCAGGTCCACGAATTCAAACAAATGGTCAAGGCACTACACCAGGCTGGAATTGAGGTGATCCTGGATGTAGTTTTCAATCACACATGCGAGGGAAATGAACTCGGTCCGACACTCAGCTTCAAGGGACTTGAAAACCGCGTCTATTACATGCTGGAGAATGGCGGTCGATTTTATCGAAACTATTCGGGCTGCGGAAACACAATCAACGGCAACCATCCGATCTGTCGTGAAATGATTTTCAATTGCCTCCGGCACTGGGTTCACAATTACCATGTGGATGGATTTCGCTTCGATCTCGCCTCGATTTTAAGCCGTGACCGTAACGGTCAACTCGTCGCCAATCCTCCGTTGGTGGAAATGATTGGTGAAGATCCGATGCTTGCAGATACAAAAATCATTGCCGAAGCATGGGATGCGGCTGGCGCGTATCAGGTGGGAACGTTTGCCAATTTGCGGTGGGCAGAATGGAATGGACAGTATCGGGACGATGTTCGAAGTTTTTGGCGCGGTGACAGTCAGCTACGCGGCAAATTGGCCACGCGACTGGCAGGTTCCAGCGATCTATATCAACGTGGTGGCCGCAAACCCTACCACAGCATAAATTTTGTGACCTCCCATGACGGATTCACACTGAATGACCTAGTCAGTTATTCGCGCAAGCATAATGAAGCCAACGGCGAAGGAAATCGGGACGGAGACGATAATAATCACAGCGCAAACTATGGGATTGAAGGTCCGACGGACCAGGAAGATGTAATTGTCACCCGTGTAAGACAAATTAAAAACATGTTGGCAACCCTGCTTGTCAGTCAGGGCGTACCGATGATTGTCTCGGGTGATGAATGTCGCAGGACTCAATTTGGAAACAATAACGCTTATTGCCAAGACAATAAAATTTCATGGTTTGACTGGTCACTCGTTGAAGAGCACGCGGACCTTGTTCGGTTTGCACGGACGTTGATCGAATTTCGAAAAATGGAACCCACGCTCCGACGGGAAACATTTTTGCAGGGCGTCGCAAGGAAACCGGGTGAACTTCCCGATGTCAGTTGGTATGACCTCACCGGAGAAACGGTTTGTTGGGACCACGATGAAAAAACACTGACTTGCCTGTTGCGTGCCGTGGGAGAGACCGAGGGATACTCCGGTGGACGGCACGTCCTCCTGCTGTTCAATGCCGAAGATCAAGATCTTGAATTTGTGCTTCCCGCAAAATCGCGCTCTTTCGACTGGCGGTTGTTGTTTGATACAGCTGCGACCGGTCCGGACGATATCTTTCCGGGAGGAGATGGTCCGCCGATGCCGCGTCATCGCTCACTAAATGTCGGTTTTCGTTCAATGATTTGCTACACTGCCGCTCTAAAGACAAGCAGTCGGGGCCATGCGGGCGGCTGAAAGAGCAGCGGCAATTAAGGCTGCTCCGCTACCACATCTTAATAACAATAAACCGTCACTGTCTCGCCCGCCGAAAGCGCGGTCGCTCTTTCGGGAATAATAAGAAAACCATCTGACTGTACTGCTGAAAACAGCATCGACCCTCCTTGCTGATTGCTTTTGATCACGCAATCTCCAGCAAGTTGAACGCGGACATAATCGGTTCGCCCTTCGATTGAAGAAAGCGATTCGCCGAGTGGGAGTTGATGCTGATGGTACGGCAGTTCGATACCCCGTCCGGTCAGTTTACGAATCGCGCGCCCTGCAAAGAAATCGTACCCGCACAGACAAGCGACAGGGTTACCGGGGAGGAGAAAGGTGGGTCGTTTCTTAAAGGTCCCGATACCTATCGGTGAACCAGGACGCATCCGGACACCATGGATGCCTAATTCGCCAGTCTGAGCGAGTAAATGAGGCACATAGTCCTCGCATCCCATGCTTGTTCCGCCCGAGACAATCAGAATATCAGCATCGACCTGGAATGAATCTAGAATACAATCTGGCTTGTCGGGAATGATGCCGGAAAATGTGACCTCGCCACCGTCACGAAGGACCAATGATTCGAGCATCGGACTATTTGCATCGGTAATTCTATAATCGGAAGGTGGTGTTCCAGCCGGCAGTAATTCATTACCGGTGGTCACAAGATGGACTTTCGGTTTTTTCAGGACCGATACCGAATTGATTCCGATCGAAGAGAGCAAGCCAACATCTTGTGGTCGAATGCGTCGACCCGCTTCAAGTACACATTGACCGCAAGCGACGTCTTCTCCAGGAGGTCCCACATGCTTCGCGGGCACTAACGGTTGACGCACAAGAATTGTGTTATCCCGCACTTGCACCATTTCAATTGGAATGACTGTATCGGCACCCGGGGGCACTGGGGCACCTGTCATGATTTGGATTGCCTCGCCGGAAGACAATGCAGCAATGGGTGATTGACCCGGGTAAATGTCCCCGACAATGCGAAGTTCGATCGGTTGGGTTTCCGATGATTCTTCAACATCAATTGCACGCACCGCGAAGCCATCCATCATGCTGCGATGAAAACCAGGCACATTCACTGTGCTGGTGATCGCTTGCGCTAAAACACGGCCATCGGCGTGCATGCTCGCAATGTTTTCGCACCCTAAATTGGGCAGTGCTTTATCCGTCCAGTCGATCGCTTCGGCGACGCTTGACCGCTTGGAGAACGGCAACATTTGAACATTGTACATGGGCAAAGAATCGATTTTTTTCCGTCTTGTGATTTTCCAAACCGGTATAGCCAGTCAACCCGTTGACTCGACGTTGACCCGGCGTTGACCCGTCAATGAGGGCAATTTAAATTTGGCGGCTTCCTAATCAGTATTTTAAAATATCATCTTAACGGCTATTCCCGATCTGCCTATCATAGAGTTTACTTTTCTTTCTGCTTCGAAATCGGCTTACATGAATCCCATCGGAATGTTGGTATGCTAACCAAACGGGTCATCCCCTGCTTGGATGTCGATCAAGGCCGTGTTGTGAAAGGAACACGCTTTGTGGGTCTGCGAGATGCGGGAAATCCCGTTGAAGTCGCCAACCGTTATGAAAACGAAGGTGCCGACGAACTTGTTTTTCTAGACATTACGGCCAGTCACGAAGGCCGAGAGTGCATGGTCGACATCGTTCGTCAGACCGCCGATGTGATCTCTATGCCGTTGACGGTCGGTGGTGGCATTCGGACGCTTGATGATATCCGAGAGCTTCTAATGGCTGGTACCGATAAGGTCTCGATCAATTCAACGGCAGTGAAAGACCCGGAATTTATTCAACAGGCAGCCCAAAAGTTTGGCAGCCAATGCATTGTTGTTAATATTGACCCTAAACGGGTTGAAAAAAATGGGAATACTTTATGGGAGGTATTCATTCACGGCGGGCGCGTCGCGACTGGTTTAGAGGCAGTTCGCTGGGCGCAGGAAGTGGAAGGTCTAGGGGCAGGAGAAATTGTGGTTACAAGCATGGATTGCGACGGGACTAAAGACGGATACGATCTGGAGATCACAAGCGCAGTCAGCACGGCCGTTTCTATTCCAGTCGTTGCCAGGGGCGGCGCAGGACACCCCACGCCTCTTTCCGAGGCGCTTCAGATTGGCAACGCGGAAGCTGCCCTTGCAGCCCGCAATTTTCATTTTGGGGAATATTCCATTACAGATACCAAGCAGTTCATGCAGGAATGTGGTATCCCGGTCCGGCTCTGATATGGTCGATCCAATACGATTACAATAAATACCCACGACTGCAATTTCACACTGAGGACATCTGATGGCAACCGACCCTTCACTAAAACTTGATCGTGCCAATGATCTATCGGTCGACAAAATATTTAGGGCGGTGGTGAAACTCGATGGCAGTGACCTCCATCTCAAGGTGGGACAGCCTCCCTATGTCCGTGTTGCCGGATCACTACGCCCGCTAAAGCACGACCCGATTGGTTCACTCGAAATGCGCGACCTCTGCTATCCGCTCATGGACGAGAGAAATCGGGAAATCTTTGAAGCGGAGGGCGGCGCTGATTTTGCGCATATGATTGATGTCGACGGAGTGCAATGGCGATTCCGTGTGAACATGCTCACACAGATGGGCCACGTCGGAATGGTTGCTCGCCGCGTGAACAATGCGATTCCCGATTTTAAAGGCTTGCATTTGCCGGATGTGATCGAAGATCTATGTCAATATGACCAGGGGCTGATTCTAGTTGCGGGCGTCACCGGCTCGGGAAAAAGCACCACGATCGCCTCGATGCTGAATTGGATCAACGACCATTACCGAAAACATATACTGACCCTTGAAGATCCCATTGAATTTTTGTTTCATGAAAAAAAATGCCTAATCAATCAACGGGAAATAGGCATCGACGTTAAAAACTTTGAACTGGGGATGAAGCATGCAGTGCGCGAGGATCCCGATGTTATGCTGGTCGGCGAAATGCGAGACCGCGAAACCTTCCAGACAGCCATTCACGCCGCAGAGACGGGACACTTGGTGTTTGGCACAATCCACGCCTCGAGCGCAGCATCTACCATCAACCGCATCTTAGATCTCTTTCCGCAAGACATGCATGCCTCACTGAGGAGTGCGTTGGAAACAAACCTGAAGGCAATCGTAGCACAGAAATTACTGCCGTCGATTTCCAATGATTGCTCCCGTGTACCGGCGGTGGAAGTCTTAATTATGAATAGTATGATCCGCAAATTGGTCATTGAAGAAGAAGATGAAAAACTCTCTGATGCGGTGCGACTTGGATCGCAAGATCGAATGCAGGATTTTAACATGTCTCTGAAGAGCCTGATCGATCAGGCTCTCATCTCTCAGGATGTGGCCATGGAGGTCTCTCCAAACAGGCAGCAATTAAAGATGGTGCTAAAAGGAATTGATGTTGCCCAGGGTGGATTGCTGTAATGCAAAAATCAATTTCCGGAAATATATTTTCATTCAAAACGCTTTCGATTGGATTAGGGTTTATTCTCCTCTCGTCCTGGGCGGTTTTCGCCCAAGAAAATGGTGCAATCTCTCCACAGGCAACTTGGCCCGATCCACAGTGGATCGATCCCGACACATTCCGAGGTCCAGGGTTCTATTTTAGTATTTTTAGAATATCGGCATGCTTGGTCCTATTTTTTCTCTGGGTCCACGCCGCCGACTGGATTAATCAAGATCTGCTTTATCATCGCCTGAAAAGAAACACGTGGAATCCAATTGTTGTCGGATGCTTCGCATTTGCACTCTTGATGATGTGGGTAATCCCTTATTTTTGGCCGGCATTTTTTTTGCTGTTCGTTGCCTATGCCGCGCCTACGTTGAGTTACGTTTTTTACTACCGCAACCCGTTAGTTGAAGATCATCTGCGAGTATTGACGCCAGAGCATCTAAAATTTTTGGCGGCGAAAAATTTGCGCTACTTAGGCATCCATATAAATGCCGAAGATCCGTTGCTATCAGAGGACAATCTGGGGCCTGAGGTGGATCTGTTTGCAGACCTGAACCCGGCGAAGCGGGACAAGCAGCCGCAAACAATTCTAGCCCGGCAACTTGAGGGATATACCGCGGCGACCGAATTATTCGGCGACGCATTGGACCGTAGAGCAAATCAACTGCTACTCAATTTTGCTGACCAGATGGGAATTCGTTATCTGATCGATGGGGTTTGGCATAACCTGCCCGCCCAATCTATTGAAACAGGTCGGCAGATTACCGAGGTACTTTCGACCCTGGCAACCGACCCGACCGATCCGGCGCAATCATCATTTGCACGGAGCAATGAGGCTGATTTTTCAGCAACCTTTCGCAAAATGGTTGACTCCGACAGTGACTCGGTAAAACTCGATCACATGCAGGCGAGTCGAAATCGGTTTCATGGGAAATGGGAGGAGACTGTTGCTTGCAAGCTCACGCTTGCTAAAGGAGAAAACCTGGAGCGGTGGCTCGTTTCTTTTGAGCGATCTGCGGACCACTTGCATTCCCTGGTGGACCTCGGAATGCGTAAAAAAACAGTAGAGGAAGTAACGACTGCGTTGCAAAATACGAAGGGGATGATCTTATTTTCAGCACTCCCCGCCGGGGGCCTTACCACGCTCATCAACATTGGACTGGAGAGCGTGGACCGATACATGCGAGATTTTGTCAGCGTAGAAGATTCTGAATCACCAGAATCAGAAATTGCAAATGTCGATCCAAAATACTATGACTCTACCGCTGGTGAGCGAGCGGTTGATTGTCTGCCCGCTGTATCACGTGCACAACCTGATGTGATTGTCTGTCGGAAAATGGCGGACCCGCAATCGGCACACATGCTGTGTGAAATTGCGATGACAGACTTTCTTGTCATAAGTTCCATCGCGGCTCGCGATAGCCTAGAGGCATTACTCCGTGTGCTGGTAATGAAAGTTCCTCCCGAATTGGTCGCGGGTTCCATCACTACAGTGGTTCATGGCAGGTTAATTCGCAAATTATGTCCAGAGTGCAAAGTCGCTTATCGGCCTTCCCCTGAGCTATTAAAAAGATTGGGCATCCCGCCCGAGCGGGCAGAAAATCTATACAGAGCAGCGCCACCTGAAAGTGAAACCATTTGTGAGGTTTGTGAAGGAATCGGGTATCACGGTATCACTGGCATCTATGAAGTGCTGCACATGAATCAGGATATTCAAAAGATTTTGGTCAGTGGAAAACCGAACATCGATGACCTGAAAAAGGTGGCGCGCCAAACAGGCATGCATACAGAACTTGATCATGGGAAATTACTTGTTGCGCGGGGCATTACCTCTGTGGAAGAATTGCAAAGGTCATTAAAAAAATGATTTTAGCTATCCTATTTATCCTGATTATGCTCGCCGTGATTGCCGAGATCGGCAAGGATGGACTCTGGCACAGCCTGCTAACGTTCTTCAACGTACTGTTTGCCGGAACTTTGACGATGAACTTTTTTGAGCCATTGGCTCTGCAACTCGATGTCTGGATGCCAAGCTTCAGTTACTTTGTAGATTTTCTTGCGTTCTGGGGAATTTTTATCAGCTGCAGTCTCGCAATTAGGCTGCTTACTCTACGTTTGTCCAAGGTACGCGTTCGCTTTATTAAATTGGTCGACCTGACCGGTGGATTCTTCTTTGGCCTGTGGACTGGTTGGATCCTGATCTCTCTTGTAGCGACTTCACTCCACTTAGCACCTCTCGCCGTGAATTCGTTTGGAGGGAATTTTCAGGCGACCCCCGAAAGTCGGATGTTTTGGTTCGCTCCTGACAGACACTGGTTAGCGCTAATGCAAAAGACTTCGCAAGGTAGCTTTGCCCGCTCCGTGAATCCGGAAAATCCCTCCGCGCACGTTTTCGATCCGGACGGAACTTTTATCCTGACGTATGGGGCTCGACGTGGTACGCTTGAAACACTTCCCGCACTGCGTGTTCAAAGAACCTGGGGTAGCGGAATAATTCAAGAACCAACGCTAACAGTTGGTAAGTAGTCTAATTCCCACAGCATCCAAGAAATGCAAGTTGGCATGAGTGAGCCTTTCATTAGCGGTTCAGATCCATCACCAGACTGTCCAACCGCTTCACCCGACCATTCGTTTAAGCTTTTTAGCCTGGGATTCCTGGCGGCTTTATTAGGAGCTTTCTCTCTTTGCTCCCTGCTCGGACCTACCTGGTGGATCTGTGGCGGCATGGGGTTCCTTGGCTGTACGCTCATCTTGATCCATTTCAATCGCTACCACTTGCCACTTATCGTCCGTTTGTTGGCAATCGGTGGTCTCTGCCTGAGCTTGCTGACAATCTCCTACGCACCCACGCAATATTATTTGCGGAAGATGGCAATTACCCAACAAGCCGAACTATTTGGAAATGCTTGGATAAAAAATATTCTCTCCGGCAAACCTGAAAGAGCATTGTCCGCATTGACCGAACCTGATATCCGACTCTCAGAGAGACAACTTGCGAACTACTATCAAAACACTTCGAAGGGACAAACCGAGTTGCGGCAATTTGAAAATAAACGACTGGTAAAATGCTTACTCGCTCTCAATGGAAGCGCAAGGTCCGATTTTTTTCAAACAGAAAATGTTCGCTCTCAAGGAAAAGACCAAATTATCACGAGCCTTTTTACAGTGAGCTATCTTGAAACGCCCATAAAAAAGAAAACCTTTTTTGTGCGATTGGTAATCAAGCGAAGCGATGCCGAGGGAGTGGACGCATGGTCCATTCTGAGATATTACGGCGGTGTACGACCACGAAGCGGTGCTTTCGCAAAATAGGTACTCACAATAGATTTTTTGGCGCCGCTGGCTGCTGATCGGTAATGTCGGGCTACGATGATTACTTGTGAGGTGCCCTCGCGAGACCGAACATGTGATGCAGTGCGTGATCCAATTCTGAATCACGGAATGCATAACCAGTGTCGTATAATTTTTCAGGAGTGGCGCGGATGCTGGAACACAACATCGCATCGGCCATTTCCCCGAGAAGGATCTTTGCCATACCGCTAGGTAGCGGAAGCGGAGCCCAACGATGCACCGCGCGAGCCAATTTCTCGGTAAACTGTGCATTAGTGACCGGTTGAGGGGCAACAACGTTTAGCGGCCCCCGTATATCTGACTCCATCAACGCGTGATGCATCGCACCCACGGCATCATCCAATGAAACCCAACTCCAAAATTGTTTTCCCTTGCCGATCGAACCACCCATACCGCTGCGAAACACCGGAAGCATTGCACGAAGTGCACCACCACGAGGCGATAACACCATCCCGAATCGCAAGTGCACCACTCGGATTCCGGCCTCGATTGCTGGTCGACAGGCTTCCTCCCACGCTGCTGCCAATTCCGCCAAGAACCCCTCTCCTGGAGGCGCATCCTCCGAGGAAATTTCTGTAACACTCGAGTCGGCATAAAATCCAGTTGCAGATGCAGCAAGCAACACAGATGGCGGGTTCGGCAACGATACCAATGACTCGCAAAAACTGCGCGTCCGTTCAACACGACTAACCCATATTTCGCGTTTTTGCTTTGCGGTCCATCGACGCCGGGCGATATTTTCGCCGGCCAGATGGATGACCGCATCCCATTGGTGAGACGCACGATCCAGTTCCTGATCAAACCCTGGATTCCAGATAATTTGTTCTGGGGCAGCAGTATCCCTCGGTGAACGACAGATTGCCGTTACGCTATGGCCACCAGTGGTGAGAAATGCGGTCAGTGCACTGCCCACCAGACCATCTGCACCTGTAATGCCTACTGCAATCCGCCGCCGATTGCGATAGCGAGCATGCGATTGAAGATCAGCACGGGTCACCGCATGTCGAAAAGCAAACATTCTTTCAATTTTTTTTTCTACCGATTGTCGTGCGATCCAATTACCGCATCGACCGCCCGGCAGGTCATACTCCAATTGATCCTCAAGGATCGTTTTTCCGTCAGGCGTTTCGATAAATTGATGTCGGTGTCGCCAATGCTTGAAAGGTCCGCGAAGCTGCACATCTTCAAAATATTCCGGCGGACAGCAGGCCGTGTGTTCTGCTAGCCACCGCAACGGAAAGGGGCCCACGCGAGTCAGAAATTCGACCTGACTGCCAACATCGATGTTGGCCGCCCGTCGCAGGACCTGAATATTTTCCCAGGGCGGAAGCAGGCGGGCGAGAGCACCAGGCCGTTGATGCCAAGCGAAAGCCTCGGGAGGGGCGACTGGCAGAGTTACAGGGAAGCAGCGTTGTGTCAGTGGGCCGGCCATCAAAAACAGACTCCTTCAATTTTAGATCCAGACAAATAGCTCTTCAGAGGGGTGTATCCAGGCGAGACGCCCAACGGGTTAGATCCGTGGCATGCTGCAATCCAACCTGTCTTATCTCGCTAATCGGTGATTTTTATCGTTAAAACTCTATTTTTCCAGAATTAAAAATTTGTTTCCATTGGCAAAGAACCCTTTATGGCATAAAAATGGTCAAAACGTTCATTGATATGTTCCAGGCCAGCGGTATGTCCCTACAGAACCCAGTTTCCTCTGCCCCCAAGACGGTTTCGCCGAAGCAGGTTGCCAAGGCGATCGGGGTGAGTGAATCCTCATTAAAACGGTGGTGCGATCAGGGATTAATTCCGATGTCCCGGACCGAAGGCGGGCATCGTCGCTTGAATCCGGCGGACGTAGTGGCGTTCATCCGCAAATCCGACCGTCACCTTGCCGAACCGGAATTACTGGGTCTTCCCGCCGGGAATGCAAAGCAGATCAAGTTCACAGAACCGTGTGTGGACCGACTCACTCAAGCACTAATTGATGGGAAATATGAAGTCTGCCGACGATTGATTTTTGATCTTTATCTGGGGAATGAACGACTGGGACGCATATTTGATGAGCTGATTGCCCCTAGCTTCGCACAGATCGGTTCAAAATGGCACAACGGTAAATTGGATATTTATCAGGAGCGCCGGGCTGGCGAGATTTGTGAAAGTATTTTGATCGAACTTCGATCTTATTTACCGATTCCAAATGAGCGATCCCCATATGCGATTGGTGCCACTCCCGCAGGAGACAGCTATCGAATTGCAAATCGCATGGCTGAATTGATTCTTCGGGAACTCGGCTGGAATGCGGTGTCTTTAGGAGTGTCCTTGCCATTTGCTACCATTGAAAAGGCGATCATTAGATATGACCCGAAGCTTTTGTGGCTGAGCGTTTCCGCCATTATAGAACAGGAAACTTTTTTCTCTGAATATGAGCAACTGCGGAAATCTGCCGGAAGTCAATTGGCGATTATTATGGGTGGTAATGCGCTCACCCAAGATGTGCGTAATAGAATGGCTTGCACTGCATATTGTGAACACATGCAAGATCTTGAGTCTTGTGTCGCAAACATTTTTAAGGCTTGACTCCGTCGTTGTCGAAAGCCTTCTAGCGGATGGGGCGCTCTGATATGTCACTGGCTCCTGACCAACGCCTGCGAATTGCAATTATCGGGGGCGGCATTAGCGGAAATGCATGTGCATATCTGCTCCACAAAGACCATGACATCACGCTTTTCACATCAGATTCTCATAACGGGGGGCATACCGATACGCACACCGTTGAATTTGAGCAAAAGCAACTTCGGGTCGACACGGGATTTATGGTTTACAACCAGCGCACTTACCCTTTCTTTGTCAAATTACTAGATCAACTAGGTATCGAAGCTCAAAAAAGTGACATGAGCTTTAGCGTGCGTTGCGAGCGGAGTAATCTGGAATACTCAGGAAGTTCCATTAACGGTCTTTTCGCACAGCGATCCAATTTGCTCAATCCGACTTTTTACAGAATGCTTCTTGATATTAGACGGTTTAACCGGGAAGCCCCACTCACCCTACAGCGGTGTAATGACGACCTCACCCTCCAAACCTATTTAAAAGAAAATGGTTATGGTGATTTCTTTATCCAAAATTATCTCGTGCCGCTAGGTGCGTCGATCTGGTCTGCGAGGGCGGACAGATTTCTAGCATTTCCTTTAAAATTTCTTATCGCGTTTCTGGACAATCATGGATTGCTACAGGTTCGCAATCGCCCCCAGTGGTACACCATTCCCGGCGGTGCACAGCGGTATGTCGAAGCGATGACAAAGGAATTTAAAAACTCAATTCGAGTAGACTGCCCGGTTGTTCGCGTTGATCGGTCTGCCGACCGGGTTGAGCTTCACACGCGTGATGAGGGTGCTTTTGAATTTGATCGGGTGATTTTTGCAACGCATGCCGATACTACGCTCAAGCTTCTTTCCCATCCGACGAGGTTAGAAACAGAAATCCTTGGCCAATTCGATTATCAGCAAAACGATGCAATTTTGCATACCGATCAGAGTTGGCTTCCAAAACGCCCAAGCGCATGGGCCAGTTGGAATTACCATGTCGGCGAGGAACCAACTGCTCCTGCATCAGTAACCTATGATATCAACCGACTGCAAAAGCTTGGCTGTTCCCGCCCATTATGTGTTACCTTAAATCCGACCCGCATGATTTCTGATCGGCACGTGATAGACCGAATACGTTATCGACATCCCGTTTTTTCAACTGGGACACTTGCAACGCAGAAGCGGCAGCAAGAAATCAATGGAAAGAATAGATCCTTTTTCTGTGGCGCTTACTGGGGATTTGGTTTTCATGAAGATGGGCTCCGAAGTGGTCTGACCGTTGCCAAATTTTTTGGGAAAGAACTCTGATGCGGCAAAGCTATCTTTATGAAGGCATGCTTACGCATCGGCGAGTTCACCCCCGAGATCATGCATTTAAATATCGACTCTATATGGCGTATCTTGACCTCGATGAGTTGGACCACGCATGGCCGAACGAATGGATCCGCCGAGAGCGTTTTGCGTGGGCCTCTTTTTTACGATCTGATCACATCGGAAACCCGGCAGAGCGACTGCCCGAGTCGATCAAAAAACTGGTTTATTCAAGAACTGGTATTTCGGTCAATGGACCCATCCGCCTGCTGACACAACTACGAACCTGGGGATACTATTTTAGCCCACTCAACATGTATTACTGCTTCGAAGCAGATGGTATCACGCTGATCGCGATTGTCGCCGAAGTAAGTAATACTCCTTGGAATGAGAAGCACCTGTACGTTCTTTGGGAAGGGAATCAACTACCAAGCAGCAACGCACTAAAATACAGACATCAGAAAGCATTTCACGTCTCACCTTTTATGAGCATGGATCACATATACGATTGGTCTATTGGCTTACCTCGCGAGAAACTGTGCGTTGGCATCCGTAGCACCCATCAAAACCAATTACTGTTTCACGCTGAATTAGAGTTGCATCGTCAAGCACTGAATCGCGCAACCCTGCGAAGGATGCAAATACGCTATCCTTTAGTAACACTTCGAATAGTGACCGCCATTTACCATCAGGCATTTCGATTATGGAAAAAAAAGCTCCCCTTTTATCCGCACCCAAAAACAGCGCAGAACTTGTAGGTGCAAACGTTGACACAACGGCATCACAGCCACAGGCAGT
>JAYZMM010000054.1:0-12342 GCA_036153155.1 Planctomycetota bacterium | reverse complement strand
ACCGTGAGAAACCCAAGTGCGGCCAGGTTCTGCTGCTCTCCATCCGTGTCGGTTTCTAAATCTGCTGCCAACTGCTGCGTCACAAATTTATCAAACGGCAGATCCGCGTTCATGGCGTCGATCACATAATCGCGATAGGTCCATGCAAACGGGTAACGAATTTCAGTTCCCGGAAAGTTCGTGTGGCCGCGGGTATCGCTGTACCGCGCAACATCCAACCAGTGCCGACCCCATCGTTGGCCATATTCGGGCCGATTGAGCAATTCTTCGATCATCAACTCATATGCATTTTCACGCGAATCGCTAACAAAGGATTCGACCTCTTCGTAGGTCGGAGGCAAACCGATCAGATCAAAATAGGCACGGCGGATAAGCGTCGGGCGATCGGCCTCGGGCGATGGCTTAAGCCCTGATTTCGCAAGGCGAGCAAATATAAAATCATCAATCGCACCGCGAGACAGGGTCGAATCGGGATCGTGTGGAGTGTCGGGCATTCGTATCGGCTGATAAGCCCAATGCGTGCTGCGGATTTCTTTTAGCCGCGCAAACGGCCCACCGGAAACCGCCTTTTGCTCGCCACTCCATACTGCGCCCTGGTTGATCCAGAGAGCAATGTGCTGCTGTTCCTCCTCGCTGAGCATCTCACCATCCGGCGGCATCGTGAGATCCTCTTCTTGCCCGGAGACCATCCGAAACAACAGACTCGCACTCGCATTACCCGGCACAATGGCATCGCCACGTTGGCCACCTTCAAGCATCGCATCCCGCGAGTCGACCCGAAATCCGTTTTCCTGGATCTCCTCGCCGTGGCAGCTTGCGCACTTCTCAACCAACAGCGGGCGAATGTGGTTCTCGAAAAAGTCGAGCTTGTCACGATCGTCTGCATGGATTGTGGCGATCGAGAGACAGAGCGTGCAAGCAGTGATCCCCGGCAGAAGGCAACGCATCCGGAAAAGGAGGGATCGAGGCATGGCATCGGCAGCAGGGTGGAAACCGGACAAAACTCGGTATTCCACAGTATATCTCGCCCCGCCAAGTCGGGTCAACGCAGCGAGGCTTACGAATCGATCAATTCACGTACCACGCGGCCGTGCACATCCGTGAGCCGATAATCGCGGCCAGCATGACGATACGTGAGTTGCGTATGATCCATACCAAGCTGATGCAGAATAGTCGCGTGTAGATCATGCACCGTAACTTTGTCTTCGACCACGTGATTGCCCCATTGATCGGTCTTTCCATAAACCATACCGCCACGAATGCCGCCACCAGCCATCCAGGTGCTGAACGCATGCCGATGGTGACCGCGGCCTGTCGCCCCTTTATTGGGTGCAAAAGGATTGCGACCAAACTCAGTGGTCCACACGACGAGGGTATCCTCAAGCATGCCGCGCCGATCCAGATCTTTCACCAGCGCCGCAATGGGACGATCAACGTTCCTGGCTAATTGATTGTACCTCGCCATTTTACCGTGCGTGTCCCAGTTGTTTCCCGAATTGGAATCAGTATCGATCAATTCAATAAAACGCACGCCACGTTCGGCGAGTCGCCGTGCCACCAAACACTGCCAGGCAAAGGAATCCCGCGAACCCGGTTCCAGCCCATAGAGGGCGTGGGTTTCCTCGGTTTCACCGGAGAGATCAAACACCTCAGGTGCTGCATTCTGCATACCGAACGCTGTCTCAAAAGATCGGATTCGGGCCGCAAGATTCGGATCGGTTTCCCGACCGACCAGATGCTGACGATTCAAATAACCGAGCATATCGAGTTCGGTTTGCTGCAGGGAACGCGAAGCAAGCGGCCGCATATTGGGAATCGGTTCAGCGACCGGTCGCAACCGTGTTCCTTGATGTACCACGGGCAGAAAATCAGACCCCCACACCTGCCCGCCGCCGTAGGGAAGACCGGGTGAGATCACCATGAATGAAGGCAGATTCTGACTCTCGCTGCCTAACCCATAACTGACCCATGACCCCATGCTCGGTCGATTAAAATTGCTTGATCCGGTATGAATTGCGATCGATGCGCCAAAATGATCATTATTGTCGGTCCACATTGAACGAATCAGGCCGATCCGATCTGCAAGGCTGCCAATCTCAGGAAACAGTTCACTTACTTCCAAGCCGCAGTCACCGTACCGGCTGAATTTCCAATCTGCCCCTTTACAATATCCAGGGTCCGCAACCTTTTCGTCATGGTAGCGGCGGAGTTCCGGCTTGGGATCAAACGAATCAATGTGCGAAACGCCGCCGGTCATATAGAGAAAAATCACTCGCTTCGCCCGCGGCGCATGGTGCGGCTTCTTTGGCGTCAGCGGGTCACTGGCACCGAGCGCCTGCTCGCTGAGTAATTCGGAGAGCATTCCGGGAAGCAGCAGACCACCTGCTGCCAGGGAACGGATCATTTGTCTTCGGTTGGCTGGCATTGTTTCTCAGATCTCTCAGTCAATGTATAAAAACGAGTTACTGGCAAACATACTGCGCACGCAGGCGGCCCAAGCATCACGCTCTGGTTCCGCTGAACTTTCCGCCTGCCCAGACGATACGATCGATTCGATCGCCTGCTGGAAGAACTGTGCGCCCGCCTTAATTTCCTCAACGTCGGCATGGCGACCGAAAAGCATGCGGTAGGCCCAATCAATGCCTGCCTGCTCGGTTTCGGTCTCCCGCATGATCCGTTCGGCGACCATTTGGCTTTGCTCATGCATGAACGGCGCGTTCATCAGATAGAGCGACTGCAGCGGAGTAGTGGTCGCCCGCCGTTCCGGAAAGGGGAGATTGCCATCGGGTCCGTCGAATAAATCGATAAAAGGTATTTTCCGCAATCGAGATTGGAGCAAATAAACGCTCCGCTTGTTGGTCGTATACGTTTCCTGAAATGGCTCATGCTGCCGATAATGAAAGGTCCGTTTGTGTGGAAATGGGTGCGGGCCAGCAGGCTCGCGATCGAGTTGGCCGCTGATCACCAGGACCGCATCGCGGAACTCTTCCGCACTCAATCGGCGTCGATTAGAACGATGCAGCAGATAATTGTCAGGATCCGACAACTCGTTCGCAGCCAATGACTCCGAACTGCGCTGATAAGCATCGGTTTGCATCACCAGACGATGCATCGCTTTCACACTCCAGTTATGCGCTACAAAATAGCGGGCCAAATCATCAAGCAACTCCGGATGAGTGGGCGGATTGCCCCGCAGCCCGAAATCACTAGTCGACGACGCAAGGCCTCGGCCAAAATGGTGATGCCAGATCCGGTTCACCATGACGCGGGCCGTGAGCGGATTCTTCGGATCGCTTACCCAAGAAGCGAGTTCCAGCCGACCGCTCTGCGGGTGATTCTCAGGAAGCGCCTGACCGCCGAGTACCTGCAAAAATCCGCGGCGAACCGTTTCGCGTTTGATCCCCGGATCTCCCTGCCGCTGCACCTGTGCATCATGAGGACTGCCTTCGGAGATTGCATAGGCCGTCGCTACATCGGGAAAGCTGCGGGCAATCTTAGTGTAGGTGCCCCACAACTTCAGGATCTCGCGATTCAATCGCTTGAATTCTTCCTTATGCTCGGGACGTTCGCGAATAACCTTTCTTCGGTCCCGCCGCTTATTAATCTCGGCAAGCACCGGGTCGAGTTTTTCGCGATGCGGTCGCAGCAAAGCTTCGAGCTCTTCCGGAGGCAGTCGATAGACAAAATTCTCTCGCCGCTGTTTGTGCTCGGCGCCGGCATGAGGAAAGATAGAACTATCAAAAATTCCATACAGGGCGTAATAGTCGCTGGTCGGTACGGGATCGAACTTGTGATCGTGACAGCGGGCGCATCCTAGAGATAGCCCGAGAAACGTTTTTCCCATATTATCGATTACATCTTCAAGCATCACATGCTTTTTGGCATGAGGGCTGACACCGATCCGGCGGGCAATGGCCAGATAACCGGTCGCAATAATTTTCCGCCACCGTTCATCGTCGCTGTCTGACTCCAGAAGATCCCCTGCCAACTGTTCTCGGACAAATTGGTCGTACGGAAGATCTTGGTTAAAACAATCGATGACATAGTTCCGATACTGAAATGCCTCGGGCACGGGATAATCCGAGGCATCGCCAGCCGTATCTGCATAGCGAACCAGATCAAGCCAATGTCGCCCCCAACGCTCGCCGTATGCTGGACTAGCAAGCAGTCGTTCGATCAATCGCGGATAAGCATCCTCGGTTTCGTCAGCGAGAAACGCATCAATCTCTGCGGGAGACGGTGGCAGGCCGGTCAAATCAAAGGTGGCGCGGCGGATCAATTGTTCGCGGGAAGCAGGACCGCTGGGAGTCAGGTTCGCCGCTGTAAGTTTCAACGCAATCCGGCGGTCGACCAATTCCACCGCTGCGGGGTGATCTTTGAAAGTCGATTCTCGATTGCCCGCTACTGGCGCGAATGCCCAGTGCGTTTGACGGATATGCGCAATATTCGCACTTGGCGGCGTTTCGCCCAAAGGCAACGCAGCGGGCCATGCCGCACCGCGGTCGATCCAGTCGGCAAGTTCTGCGATCGCCGATGCAGTGAGCGGTTCTGACTCGGGCGGCATCGCCAAATCGGTGATCGTGTGTCTTACCGCGCCCATCAACAGGCTCGCGGCCGAATCGCCGGGTTCGATGGCCGGTCCGCGCGACCCGCCGCGAAGAAGTGCCTCGCGCGAATCGACCCGCAATTCGCCTTCCTGCATTTCCGCGCCGTGGCAAGCGCTGCAATGTTTGAGCAGCAGCGGACGGACGTGTCGCTCAAACTGCGCTTCAGAATCTTGCGTTCCGGCAAACGCCGCGCGGGCATTAAGCACGGAGTCGAGCGGCACGAGGCTGAGCAGCCACAACCAAAACATCGCGGACAAGATTTTCAGACAAGCACAGTGCATGTTCAATCAGATCACCGCAACAGCGACTTGGCGGGAAAAACGGGTGGGAAGCATGAATATATCTTCCGGTTGCTTTTCACGTCAACGTTTAACCTAGTTTATCCAGTCTAATTCGGCTTTTTCCCCACGTGTGCCCCCCCTCAGGTATGGACGCCATCCGACAGGAGGGTCAAAATCATCGGTTCACGCCTTGCGTTTGCGTGGCGAAACGAAGGAGAGTGAACGATGGCAGAGAACGAGATACTCATTTGCGGCGCAGGACCGGTAGGACTCACGGCGGCCAACTGTCTTGCGCGACACGGCATGCCAATCCGACTGATCGATGCGGGAGATGGCCCCACCACGCTTTCCAAGGCATTGGTCGTCTGGCGACGTACGCTTCAGGTACTAGACAACCAGATTCCGGCTGCCGCTTTCATCGAGCATGGAAATCGGCTCGAACAAGTCGCAATCTGGGGAAATGGAAAATGCATTGCCTCGATGACCATGGAAGATGAACCGCTGGACTTTCCTACCGGCTTACTCATTCCTCAGTCGGAAACCGAACGAGTGCTGATCGAACAAGCAGCTCAGCGGGATGTGACCGTCGATTGGAAAACAAAATTGGTCAATTTTTCCACAGAAGAAAATGGAGTCATCTGCCGACTCGAAACCCCCCAGGGAGAAGAAGAGCACCGATTCTCTCGCTTGATCGGTTGCGACGGTGCACATTCGGTGGTTCGTCACACGTTGAACCTCCCTTTTCCAGGCGAAACGGTGGATCGTCGTTGGCTCTTAGCGGACATTGAAATCGACCAGGAAATCGACCCGACGATGATGCGGGCTGAAGCTTCACCCGCCGGGATGCTTGCAATCTTTCCTATCGGCAAAGGACGTTTGCGGATCATCGCAGATGGTGGCCCCATGGGGGAACATTCCCAGCGAATTGATCCGAGCGATGAGGAAATTCAGGCGCTGCTCGATGACCGGACCGTCACGGGATGGAAAATCACGGCCATGCACTGGAAGAGCGAGTTTGGCATCAACGAACGGCAGGTCGAGAATTATGTTCATGGACGCGTAACCCTCGCTGGCGATGCCGCTCATGTACACAGCCCCGCCGGCGGCCAGGGCATGAATACCGGTATGCAGGATGCAACCAACATGGCATGGAAGATCGCCCTGGTGGAGAAAGGGGGTGCTCCCGAAAATTTAGTAGCAACGTATCAGGAGGAGCGACACCGGGTCGGCGAAGCGGTCCTGAAGATGACCGGACGAGGCATCCGCGCGGCGATGGTCTCTAATCCATTAGTTCGACATCTTCGCGACATGGTAATGCACATCGGATTTTCGATTCCTGCCATTCGGCGGCAACTGACCGATTTTCTCAGTGAAGAAAATATTACTACCCGTGGCAGTCGACTATGCGGACCGGGTGTTCGCGGTGCAGCGATCCAGCCCGGCGATGCGTTTCCGCACGTTGCGATTGAACAACATGGCAAACCGATGCGGGCTACCGACTTATTGCGTGGCAATGAGGCAACGGCGATCGTGTGGGGCAAGGCGGCCGACGCGACGCTGCCTGCATATTTCGGGGTGGGCGATCGCGGCTTCCCACTTGCCCGAAAGATTCTGGAGACGTCCGGCGATGTTGCTTCGCTGCTCAAGCAATTCAAGCTTGAGGAGGATGGCTGCATTCTGGTAAGACCAGACGCGGTGGTGGCAGCCTTTGGCGCAAACACCTCGATTATCGAAGAGACATTCGACCGCTGGAAAAATCTTTAGGCTGTTTACCGCGGAAACTCGACCAGCAATTCCACATAACGAATCTCATAATCAGAGAGTTCATTTTTCTTGGTTTGCCAATCCACAAAATTGAACTTCAAGAGTTCCTGCAGTTTCTGATCTTCAGCATACAATTTGTCTTGTCGTCGTTTGATGACCCGTCCATGTTCCTGCAGGTGCTTGAGCGTGGCGATCATTTCTTCTTTTTCCGCAAGCTTCTCAGCCCACTCGGCATCGGTGAAATTGAGTTTCTTTTCATCCGAGAGCAGAATCTTGTTGAGTCGATTCAATTGACTGCGACTTTGTCGCTGTCGGGCCGCGGAGTTCTCGCTTTCCAGGTAAACCGCTTTGGTCGACTTTCGATTCCGCTCCAGATCGGAAAGAATCTTTGCCCGGGCGATATCATATTGCCGTAGTTCTTTGCCGCACTGCTGGATAAGTTCTCGCAAGTGTGAAAGCTCCTGTACCACGCGTGCAGTGCGCTTCGAGCTGGAAGCTGAGGCTAAACGCTGTCGCCGCTTTTCCAACTCACTATTTTCAACCCGCAACTGCCGAAGTTCCTCTTCCTGTCGCCGCTGGTGCGTCACGAAACTTGGCTCGTTGCCGGCAGGCAGCATGGCGAGTGGTTGCAAGCCCTGGCGATTATCGATCAGCCTTTGTAAATTTTCGGCCGAAAGCGCGAAGTTAATGTTCTGGGCATCGGTCTGAATCCAGGTGTTGATGCCGACAACTTCACCACCCGCATTGACCAGCGGCCCCCCGCTGTTGCCCGGTGAAATCGGACTCGATGTCTGGATCCATGTGATGTCTTCACTGAAATCGAGGGTGCCCTCAAGCTGATCGATGCCCTCAGCGTCCTGCATGGCGATCTCTCTGATCTCAGCGCCACTACGGATCGCGCTGACGATTCCATCAGTGATCGACCCCAAGTAGCCCCGCGGGGCACCGAGTGCGTAGACCTTTTCACCTTTTCTCGGCAACTCGGTAGTGATCGGCAACGGGTCAAAATCATTGCGGCTGGAACGGATTCGTAGCAACACCAAATCTTTCTCTTCGGCCAGGCCTACAAAACCGGCAACCTCATAGCGAGAACCATCGACAAACCTGACTTCTGCGGTCCCCGTGTTTTGCACTACATGTAAATTGGTCACCACGGTGCCGGAGGAATCAATGATGAAACCGCTGCCGTTTCCGGCACTCGATTCAATCTGCACCACACTCCGATCGGTCCGCTCGACAAGGCGGCTGTCGTCGTCACCCTTCGATGTGGACGCTTGTGCGGAATATTTTTCTTCGTCATTCCCAGTCGGCTTTCGGACCGCAGCGGGACTTCTGGGTTGATCGTTGTCAGAGGCATTGTTCATCTGCGGCACGTTGGAGACCCGCTGCTCGATGAGCAGCAGCGCGACCAGTACGACCAGCGCCGTACCGATGGCCACCATCATCGGATGCGGGGCATTGCTCGGCGGAGCAGGACGATGTCGCTTACGACGACGCCTACGCTGTTGCACCTTTTCCACCTTTTGCACCTTCGGGACAGCGGGCGACGTGGGAGCCACCACTCGGGCTTGCGGGGCGGCTACGTCAGCCGAGGATTCTGCCTGAGGGACCAGTGTGCCAGCGCTAGAAAGAACGGCATTGATCTGATCGACCGAGATCCACGGCGAGTCTTCCCCCTGGCGTGCCATGCCCTGCGGGGGAATCGCGCCCGAGTGGATCAATTGCAGCAATTGGGCAACCGAGACCGGCCCCCACTGATCTTCCTCGATCTTGTAATACCAACCCATCGGATGCCCTTCAGAATCCGCTCGCCCGTCACTTAACTTTCATCGGGTCAAACGGCGGCCCAGAACACGTGTTATATTAAGAGCCAGTTTAACCGAGCAGCTTGCTGGAGTGCAAAAATTTAGCTGTCTTCACCGCGTAACGCGGCGAAAAAAGTGCTCGTTTTTCGGCCATTTCCGGTTATACCGGCCCTGGTCCTCAACCGTGAAAGGAACTTCTGATGCGTGGTCTGCTGATGATGATCTTCGGCCTGTTTTTTTTGCTTATTCTTTTTTTTACGGTGCGGGCTTCGCTGAGCGAGAACATCTTGCAGGTTGATCCGACGGTGTTGGCCAACCGCTGGTTTCAGGCGACACTCGTAGACGCCTATCTGGGGTTCGGAACTTTTTACATCTGGGTCGCCTACCGCGAATCGTCGATGCTGCCTCGCGTGCTCTGGCTGCTGCTGATCTTACTGCTTGGCAACCTCGCCATGTCGGCTTATGTCGTGATCCGTCTAGTGATGCTGCCCGCCGGTGCTGCTGTCTGGACAGTATTGCTGCGACCCGATCACGCTAGCTTTGCCCATGCTTCCGGATAGCGTCAGACGACGCGTTCACCACTGCTCAATAGATCGCCACTTCTGATTTCGGGAGCGATTACAGGACCCATGATTTGGTCGCCAGGCGTGTGTGCAACAGATCGAACGCTAAAGCTTTAGTGCGATTATGAACGCATCCGCTGACGACTGCTGAGTGTGAATAATCCGAGGAGCCCACATAGCCCCAGCAAGATACCGCCCGGTTCCGGGAGGCTTTGCCCGCGGATTTCGAGCGTGCCTGTAAAATCGAGTGATGCGACGTATGTGTTGAGAATCTGGCCCAGCGGAACGATATCAATCGTATCCAGATGTGCTTCAATGCTCGTGAGCTGATTGCCATAAAAATCAGGATTCAAATCGAAAAAAGAAGATTCGTTGTACGTCGAGCTAGCCGATCCCACATAGACGGTAACAAAATCGTCGACGTCATTGGTCAACAGATCGGCTGCCTGCGTAAAGAGCGGTCCTGAGTCAAAGACAAGACTGGTACCCGCATCAAGTTCTGTAAATGTCTGCTCGAACACGGGAACCGGGGCCATCAACCCGGCGCTATCTTCGAGGAAGATTTTGAAATCGACCGAGTCGATCGGGCTTGTGCTGTAAAGGGGAACCGTTTCATTGATTGACTCGGTGTGTAGCAATCCGCCAAGTGCGGGTATCGGAAGCAAGGCGAACCAAAAGATGGGGACGAGCAGCACAGGAAGGCACACTTTGTGATGGTGATACACGGACTGTCCTCGGGGCGGGATTGAACAACGGATGTGATTCTTCTTCATACAAATGGTTGTTCGCGTAAAAAGGCGGACATTTTTTTGAAAAAGTCGACAAAACCTTTAATTTTCCACCGATTTATGGGCCATCACACCACTCGGTGGCAAGGCTGATTTTACCGTTTGCTCATCACAACCCAGCATCAACTAACCGCATTGCATGGCCAAACCGGCACTTTACCAGTTCCGCCGCTCCAGCAACGTTTCGGCCAAGGCGAACATCCCCACCGATACACCGAGGAAGCACCCGCTGGCAAACCAGGGATAATCTCCTGCACCGATTCGCATAAAGGTCCAAACATCGATGGTAGCAAAGAGGCTCCATTGATCGATTCCCTGAATCAGGTACTGGGCAAATGAAAGCAGGATGATGCCGACAATAATCACCCCAGCTCGCAACTGATGGGTCGAGAGGACCGAAAGCAGCACCGTGGTAGAAATCAGCGAGAGAAGAAAGCACGCCATATAGTTACTTGCTGCGAGCGTTGCCTTCCACGGCAATGCCTCGTCGACTGCTGGCGACAGCCAGATTGCCGAAATCGATGACAGATAAACCGGCCAGAGTACGGCTAGCGTCAGGACTGCAGCTCGCACGCGGAGGATCTTACGCCGGGAGACTGGTCGAGAGAAAAGAAATTCCGCGGTCCGCTGATCGGCTTCGCGCGCAATGATGCCACTGCCCATAAAGGCGATGGCCGCCACGCCGAACAAACTGCAACCTTTGAACCACTGCTGGATCGCAAAGTAGGGCCAGTATCCCGACTGTTGTACGGCGGTCAGCAGATCCTGCAGAGCCTGAAACGGCACCAACTTCGCCAGCGCAGGCGTGTTGTCACGAAATTTGGGCCAGTAAAAAATCGCGGCCACCATCGCCGCCTCCAGAATAATGAAGTAGCCGAGTGACAGCCAGAAGAGGCCGCGCGCATATTGTCGCGCGAGTGCAATCATGTGCGGTCTCCTCCGTAGAGTGCATCGAAAACTTCTTCCAGAGATCCCCCTCCATCGCGGATGCCGTCGATCGGTAGTTCGGCGATCACCGCAAGCACCGACTCGACCGCATCGTTATGCTGCAGGGACCAGCGAGTTGCTTGTCCTTGCCATCGCCAGTCCCCGCGCTGCGGCAGTTGCTCCGGGTTGAGTGGTGAGCGGAACTCAAGATGCAATAGTCTACCGGCTTCAGCGGCAAGTTCGGCGGCGGCACCGGCTCGCACGATCGCACCCCGCCGGAGAAATGCCGCACGATGACAGAGACGCTCGACACTGGTCAAATCGTGCGAGGAGAAAAGCACCGAGCGGCCTGCCCCTGCTTGCTTTCGCAACTCCGCTTCGACCATCCGTCGCGCCTCGGGATCGAGCGCTTCGGTCGGTTCGTCAAGCACGATCACCGGTCCGCCGCTGGCAATGGCTTGCGCAAGAACGATCTTCCGCTTCATACCGTGACTTAGTTTGCCAAGTCGCTTCGTGCGAGGAACGCCAAGTTTATCCAAAAGCGAGAGGCCGAGCGCGTGATCAGCGTGTGGATGGAATGCGATCGCAAATGCCAACAGTTGCTCGCTCGTCATCTGGTGATAGAGTGCCGTCTCACTCGGTGCGTAACCGATATGTTGCCGTGCTGCGAGTGAATCACGAACGGCATCGGTTCCACAGACGCGAACGCTTCCCTGATCGGGCCGGATGATGCCGACCATGGATCGAAGGAGCGTGCTTTTACCTGCCCCGTTCGGTCCAATCAGCCCGACAATCTCGCCCTGCTCAATCCGCAGCGAAACCCCTTGCAGCACCTGTTGGTCGCCGAAGGCGTGGGAGACGTGGTCGATAAGAACAGCAGGCTCTTGGGGCATGGCTTGGGATAGGAGGCGGCATACGGGACATTCCGTTTATAGCCCGTCACCAGAGTTTCACCAGTAGCGCGGCTGCCAACCGGGGCTTACGCCGCCCGTCGCGGACCACGGTCAACAGCGTTCTGGCCTAGCAGATGCGGTTCGGACGTCTGGCCGTGGTGCTTTATTACGGTGACCTTTTCGCTTCGGCGATGAATCTGGCGGAACCAGGCAAAAAAGAGCACTCCGAGAAAACCGGCAATGGCCAGCAAGGCGGCCCCGTACGATGCGGCCCGATCAAGCAGCCGTTCCGCCAACGTAGCCGATTGGGTCACTCGTTTTCGTGTGATCACATCAGCCCGGTCGGCCGAAGCCGACGCAGTTGCTTCGACCCACTTGCGGACTTCTTCTTGTTCCCGGTGGACGGCGAGCATCACCGCTTCGCGCTCAGCACGAAGCTGGATCATTGCCTGGGCCTGCATTTTCTCAAGATCCCTAGTGGTCTCGATCCGTTGCTGATCCACCACCTCAGGCAGGGCTGCTAACTGCGCGTCGACCGTGTTTTGCATGGCACCTGCCGAGCTTGCCAGTTGCTGCATCGCCTGAGACGCCGTGTTAAAATCGTTAAGCGCTTCGCGGACTACGGGAGACTGATCGACACCGAGTGCAAGTAGTTCGGCCTGCCAGCGGGCCTGCTTCGGCAGATATTCAGCATACAGTGCAGAAAGTCGCTGA
>JAYZMM010000053.1:0-19345 GCA_036153155.1 Planctomycetota bacterium | reverse complement strand
GGATCGCGGCGATGTGGTCCAGTTGGCGAATCACGCGTGTCCGGTTGAAGACGCAATTCGCCGCGTAGAATCGCGTATGCACGCTTGACGGCGCCCGAATCTCGCGCGGGCCTGGCGAGTCATCTTAGTTATCGGAACCTTCGGGCGTTCCGTTTTATTTCCCGTTGCATCCGCTCGAGAAACGCTTGATCCAGTGATTCAAGGTCTCCAAAAAACGTTTCAAAGTTCTCTATTTTCTGCGATTCCGAATCAGACCGCCCCGGTTTTTTTTCGCTCGTGAATATGAGGTATTTAACAAAAGCATCCTGCCGATAGGTGAGCAAATAATAAGTCAGTGCCCAAGCTTCGCTATAGGCATCTAACATCCCCTGTTGGCCTTGAAACCGTTGGTCCTCCGAACGACCCTGCATGCGATTTCCGTTTGCGATCAGCGTGTAAAGAGAATCATCCGGTCGTCGTTGCAGATAATTCTGAAATTGCTGTAGCCGATTCAGATTAATTTCGCCCATCCCCCGCCACCCTTTCTTGCTACGAAGATCAGGCGTTTCAAAAAACATAGCCCTCCCCTCATTCAACCAGATCGGAATGTCCGAGAGTCGCTGCTGGATTCCACAATTAAATGCGATCTGATGGGTTGCTTCATGAATTACGGTCGCCACCAGTTGGCCAGCTTGTGGTTGAGAAAGCAACCGATTGATCTCTGACGCATCCTTAGACTTTGAGGTTCGCACCGCGGTTCGCGGGTTAGCGGTTAAATCGTACGTGGCAATCCTATTGGTGATCAAGTTGTAGTAACCGTCGATCGAGTCTACCGCAGTCCCGACCTCAGGCCCGGCATAATGGTGCCAGGTTTGTTTGTCTTTGCAGACGATAGCAACCAGCGGCATTTCGGGTGTGGAAATTGCTAAATCACGACGCTTCCAGTAATTGTTGTAGGCCCGAAACAAACGCTCAAATAATCCGCCACACCACTGCGCATATGCTTTTGATGTGTTGTAACAAATCAGATAGTGCTTCGTCTTGTGAATGGAAAATCCAGCAGGCAACTCTTTGAGTATTTCTTTACGTAATTCCGCTGGTTTCATAAGCGAAAAAGGGACATCGTCGGTTGCCCGTTTCTTGATTTGGCTGGGTTGCAGTGGCCATAGTTTGCCTTGACGATCTCGCAGAATCATTCCCCCGTCGGTCGCTTCAACAATAATCTCACCTCTTACCTGAAAGGAACTCCCCTCCTGCTCGGCTTCCACGATCTCCATCGATAGTGCCACAGTAGTCAGCCACACCAACAGCCAACATGCCAGCAGATAGCAGCATGCTGGACGCTCCAAGGACCGCGCCGTTCCGGTGCTTGCAGTTTGTGTTTGCTTGCGAGGGTGTCTGTTGCATTGCATGATGCCCATCATAGCCAGAACCGGAATTTCGCGCCCACATCTTTGTTTTTTTGCAGAAAATCGCTAGCAAGCGTATCAGGCCTCGGATTTTGTCGCCTCAGGACGGTATTGGCTTGTTACTCCTTCATTTGCTATAGTTTCGCCCCCTTCCGGGGGTAATGTGTTGGATTGAATTTTAAAGCGGGAATTTTAGATGCTTCGCGTTGGAATCGCTTGTCTTACATTGTCGGCGTCTCTTGCCTTGCTGATGAGCGGGTGCAAGGGGGTCGATTTATCCTCGGTACCGCTCGCGGATGAACTGGGTTTTGTCGAGGTGCAACCTGTTCCGAAGGAAATCAGAAACCGTTATGGCCCCACTTCGAAAGATCGGCTGGAGGCCATTCGGAAGGAACGTAACCGTGCAAAGCACGGTTCGGAAAAAATCAGAAATGAGATTTCCGAAAAACTTGCAGAGCAAATCCGCGATGAACCGAATGCGTTCTTACGCCAGGAAATTATCCGTGCGCTTGCCGAATGTGAAACACCAGAGGCGGCGAATATTCTTCGCCAAGGTTTGAATGATGAAAGCGTGGATGTTCAAATTCAGTGTTGCCGCGGATGGGGGAAATGGGGCACCGAGGAATCGGTTCACGTTTTGGGGCAGGTACTAGAGAATAAGCTTGCCACCTTGGACCTTAAGGTGGCTGCAATCGATGCTCTGCAATCGGTCGGCAATCAGAAGGGAGTTCCCTTTTTGGTTCCTCTGCTCGATAAACGGGAAGATCCTGCATTGCAGTATCGGTCGCTTATGGCCTTGCAAAAGATCACAGGCAAGCGTTTGCCCGACGACCAAGAAGCGTGGCAAGCTTATGTTGCTGAGGAACAAGAAAAAGCTCTTGTGTTGAAGGCAGAGCGCGACGATCGGTCCAAGGCGTCATCCTTACTATGGTGGCGTTAAATTCCCATTGGTCGTCATAGTTTAACATCGCCTCTCTTTGCGTTAATCCTCCAGTCGCCTCCTGTTACACGTGAGGCGTTCTCTGTTTTCCCTGGTTCTAACACGCAAAATCCGCAAAGTTTCGCGCTCAATTAAAGTGTTTTACCTCCACGCTTTAGAACATGGTGAACGGTTGGCAGAAAAATGTCCGATATCAACACATGCGTGCATGAAATTAGTTTTAGCGATTAACGCGTGTGTAACCTGCCTGATTTTGTAAGCAAACTCGGTCACATAGGCTTTTTTCCGTCGAACGGCCGAGAGTTTCCCCCACGTAGCGTAGAGAGAATCCCCGATGGCGAAGGCCCCAGCAATCTTGAAATGGTTTTTTGCGATTATTGCCTTCGCTGCCGGGTCGATCGTTGCACAATTGTTGCAGCCGCCTACCGCCAAGACGGACGGTATTGGCGGCGTAACGCTTGTAGCACAACTGGAGGCGGCTCCTACCGAACTGGCGAGCGCCGTGGACCCAGTCGTGATCACGCTGTCGCCTCCGTCTTCGTCGCGGCCAACGGTCGCCACGAGCGTACCGACCATCGGTGTCGCGAAACCACTGAAAAATGTCACTGCTTCGAAGGTCACGAATGTATCTCCGCCACCCGTGTCCCGAGTCGAAATGCCTCGTGCAAATCCAAACCTTTCAAAGTCTGATGTTCCAGACGGAGGTAAAATCGCGGCCAAGCAAAATGCCAAGCAGAATGTGTCAAAACCGTTAATCAACGCAGCGGAACCGACCCCCATAACGCATCAATCCCCGTCGGTTACATCACCAAGCGAAAAGCCTGCTCAAATTTCTGTTTCACGTCCACGGCCCGAATTGCAGGAGAGATCTCTTCACAAGCAACTTGATCCGCATCGCGTGCAGGCCGAAACACTGTCGCTGACTCGCTTACCGACACTTTCGTCAGAGGCCAACGACTTTCACAAGATCCGACACTCTCTCCCTGGTCAATTTGAACCTCTCAAGGGGGTTCCGCAACTCAAGCATGCCTCGGAAATAAAGAAGGTGGTCGTAGCGAAACAACCGAAGATTGCTTTCTCATCTACGACGACACTGCCAACAGAAATGGTGCCTGCTGCCAAGTTGAATCCGACGACCGGTGTTGTCGTGGCACCGGAGTCTCAAGCACTCGGGACACAAATTGCCAAAAAACAAAACACGTCCGACGATACTCTGACCGCAGCGAGTTCCGTCGAAACGGTCGTCGTGACGCCACCGGCATCTGTTCCACCGCACTCCACACCGGTTAACAATCCGCGAAAAGCAGCACCCCAAAAGATAGCGAAGGCCCCGATCGCGATCGCTCAAAAAACGAAACAGCCGACCGCAAACAAGACGGAGTCGCTCGCGGTAACCCAGAAGTCGCAACCTCTCAGTCCAGAACTCATTGCTTTGCGATCAAAATTGGGCCGAGTAATAAAAATGTATCGAGAACAGGAAATCAGTGTACGGGAAAAGAGTGCTTGGTCGGTCATGCATTCCTTTATCGGCTATGGCGTGGAGAAGAAAGTTCGGATCGATCATCAGGGTAATCGGGCAAGTGCCATTGGATGGATTTGTTTCAATAACCCGTGTCGTGGTGTGCGTCTGTTTTATCTGAAGAATGGTGAGATTTATGGTCGCCTCGGGCCAGGTAATCAGGGGCACGAGGGCCAGTTTCTTGCAATGCTTGCCCAGTCACGGGTGCACGCGGATTATCCGATGAAGGTTGAGGGTCGTGATTTCACGGTTCTCGATCTCGTCGAAAGAGAAAAAAGAAGTTGTCGCCCTAAAACAGAACTCACGTTCAAGCTCATCGGTCTATCGCATTACCTCGAAAGCGATGAAACCTGGAAGGATGATCGCGGTAGCGATTGGAATATCCCTCGATTGCTGAAAGAGGAGATGCAGCAACCGATTATCGGGGCCGCGTGTGGGGGTACGCATCGATTGTTCGGTCTATCTTATGCGATCAATCGTCGCATCCATAAAGGCAAGCCGGTCGATGGTCAGTATCGCCGAGCCGAGGTATACATCAAAGATTATCAGAAATACACGTTCAAGATGCAGAATCCGGATGGTAGCTTCAGCACCCGATTTTTCTCGGGTCGCGGAGCGGCAAATGATCTCGATCGAAGACTTTTGACTACCGGCCATATTTCTGAATGGCTCGCCTTCTCTCTCAGTAAAAAAGAACTCACCGACCCTCGGATGGTCCACGCGATGGATTATCTTGCAGGATTGCTTTTGCGAGGTAAATATCCAGGTTGGAAAGTGGGCCCTCTAGGCCATGCATTGCATGCGGTCAATATCTACAATGACAGGGTTTTCAAGGACACTGTCAGCACACCTGTTGTTGCGACGCGTTCACGGTGAAGCACTTGAAGTGATCGTGGCAACTTATCCGGCTTGGTCCAGAACCTTTCGAGTGCCGTCTGACCGATCTTGGCGGAAGCAAAAAGTGTCATCGGCTTAGCATTGATGGCGCGCACTTGAAATTCGCAGCCATGCGCTTTAGGATGCTCGAAAGACTCTTTTTCGCGCATTTTCAGCGGGTGGTGCCTGCCCGGGGCCCTGCTTCGCGACAGCATTTGGTTGGCCAGATGACGCAGCAGGCATTTAGCGATGACTTCAAGGCAATCCTCGATGTCGCCCATAGGCTTGCCGAACACAATGCGGCCGATGCGGTTCTGGTGATGCTGGAGGGACCCACGGACTTTCAACTTCTTACCACCTCCATGGGCGACCATAAATTGTTGGTCAGCGCCGATAGTAAAGAGTTGCTGCAGGGTGCGGCAGAGGCCGGGATTCCATCGGTTTTGTTGAACATGCCACAAGCACCAGTCTTTGAAAAACTAACCCAAACGTTGCTTGAAAGTGTGGCGGATGAAATTTTGTTGCCGGGTGCAGATGTTGTTGCGGTCTATAGCGGATTTGAGGCGGATCGCTATGACTCGGTCAGTATGCTGCATCTCGATGAACACCTCAGCAGGTTAACGGTACGCGATATTCGCATGCTCGAAACTCGGGTACCATTGGAAACGCTGAAGACGGTAGTTGATCTTGCAGTCGAAATCGGTCGGGATGGTCGAGAGGGCAAAGCTATCGGCACGATGTTTGTGGTCGGGAGTACGAAGGCCGTACTGGAACGTTGCCATCCAGTCGGGTTTGATCCGGTCAAGGGATATAAAAAGTCAGAACGTGGTTTGGGCGATCGCCGAGTACGCGAGGGCATTAAAGAAGTTGCCCAAATGGATGGCGCTTTTGTGATAGGTCCGGATGGCACGGTGTTGGCCGCCGCTCAGTATGTTGACGCCTCGGCCGAGGGACTTACCATGACCAAAGGGCTTGGATCTCGCCATTGGGCAGCCGCCGCAATCAGCCGCAAAACAAACGCGGTGGCGGTGACGGTCAGTCAATCGAGCGGCACGGTACGGGTCTTCCAGAATGGTGAGGTTATGCTGCGTATTGAGCCCTTCCGGATGCCGATGAAGTGGAAAGATTTTGAATTCGAACCGCCCAGCGTCGAATAGGCATCCGTAACCGACGGCTCTACAGAAGTTGGTTGCTTCGATCCAGTCCAAGGCATTCCGCGTGCCATCGCTACTGGTCCAAGGCTGTCTGAATCACTGAGGCCGGAATTCCGAGATCAGCGACGTGGAGCTTGCCCACATAGGATTTGCCTGTCGGTGCGATTAATCCAGGTTTGGCCGCTAGAAAAGTACACGTGTGATCTGCCATGATCGCCGCCCCGGGCGTGGCTCCCGTATCGCAGTCCAAGCCGCTCGGAAGGTCGACGGCCAACGTGTTGGCCGCTGCCTGATTAATTGCCTCGATCGCTTGCTTGATCGGGGTTCGAGGCGCACCTTTGCATCCGGTACCAAGCAGTGCATCTACAATCCAGCACGCTTCGGACAGGATACGCGAAAATTCATTGTTTGATCCCTCCCGATGCTCTAAGATCGGCGCGTCCATCGCACGGAGAATCAAATAGTTGGTCCGCGCGTCCCCTGTGATCTTTTCAGGCGATTCCCAGTTCAGCACCTGCACGTCGTAATTTCTTGAGAGTAGATGTCGTGCAATCACATAGCCGTCGCCGGCGTTGTTCCCTTTGCCACAACAGACGACAATCGGTGAATTGATTTGCAGGGAACAAAGCAGGTCACTTACCCCGCGTCCCGCATTTTCCATTAGCATAAGGCCGCTAATGCCAAATTTTGTAGTTGCGCAGCGATCGATTTGTGCTGCTTGTTCTTTGGTGATGACACGCATAGGTCTGCTCCGAGCTGGCATTTCGTTGAAAGGCTGTTCTGATTATATTTGTTTCTGTCGTCTTATTTTATGGTGGTAGTTTGAATGCCTATTTTTGATTTTTCCTGCCGGGATTGCCACAAGGAGTTCGAGGTCCTTCTGCGATCGGGTGAGGTTCCACGGTGTCCGAGTTGTGCCGGGGAGCAACTTGATAAATTGTTGAGTCTGCCAGCGACACCGCGAGGACCTGGCAGCAGTAGTGCACAGTGTGAAAGCTTGCCAATCGGTAGAGGGCCTTGTGGTGGTGGAGGCTGCGGCTTGCCAGAGTGTGAATGACTCGTTCTCTAAAACGCTGGCGATAACGGTAGTGTGTCGACCTATGCCCCGAGCGCTAAATTGAACAGAGATCCCTATTTGCTGTTTAAAACTCACCCCTGCTCTCATGGTTTGAGCGAGCAGGCTTGTCGTGAGATTGCCGCCGCCGCCGAGGTCGTTGTCGCAGATCCGGGACAGGCGATTCATCAGCGGGATCAACCGATGTCAGCCGTCTTCCTGGTCGTGCACGGCCGCTTAAAGCAAGATGTCTTTAACATGCAAGGCAAAGCGCTGTTAACCCGTTACCAGATCGCCGGCGGACAGTTTGGAGGTCTGTCGGCCGCTCTGGGGGAGCCGATACCGATCGATTGTGTGGCGATGGATCCGTCGACCCTGCTCCGCTTTGATTATTCGCGTTGCCTCGAATTAACGAAGAAGTATCAACAGTTTCTGCTGAACTGGTTGCGGATTTTGGCAACTTCCATCAGGTCAAACCTTTTTCAGGACCGATCTCCTGTTCGCGCTCGAATGGTTGCCATCTTTCATCAATCTGCCGAGACACGTCCGCTGACGACACATTTGCTTGAGCAGCTTCATGCGTTGGGTGAATCTCCCTGTTTGCTGACCGATGACCGAGATCGTCCGCCCGTCGAGAATGTCCGGATGCGGGTAGCGCCGAGCGAGGGAGAGGATCAACTGGGGCCGGAAGAGATCCGACGCTTGGTCGGTGAATGGCTGGCCGATTCTGAACGGGTCGTATGCGAGTTGGCCACGTCTTACGATATCCAGCGTGCCGGTAATCTGGTCGAGGTCTGTGAACAGGTTTTCTGGTGCGTCACTGCTGAAAATTGGAAGGATTCGATTCGCGTCTTGCAGCAGTTGTTAGCTCGGTCACCCGGTTGGCGAAACAAGATAAACCTCGTCTGGTTGCTGGACAGTGAAAAAGCACCGCTGGCTTCTGAACTGCGGAAACTTGTCGTCCGTGATTTCAAGATCTGTCGTTCGACACTGTCACCAAAGCAGGGAAAGTTGTTGAGTTACGGGGTACGGCGTTTGGTCCAATTCTTGCGTGGGGTGCAAATCGGCGTCGCCCTGGGAGGCGGCGCTGCCCGGGGGATGGCTCACCTGGGTGTTCTCAAGGTGTTGGAACAAAATGGTATCGTTGTCGATAGGATCGCAGGGACTAGCGCGGGGGCGATGACTGGGATAGTGTATGGATCCGGCATGGCGGTCGACTACGCCGTGGATCGGTTCGTGAATGATTTGCGACCCTCTTGGTTCTTCCGGCATTTACCCCGTGGGGAACATTGGTACTTGCTGTACAAGTACAGGACAGGCCAGTTTGACCCGATGCTGCGTAAATACCTGGGTGACAGGTGTCTAGAGCAATTACCTTTGCCGGTCCATTCGATTACCGTTGACCTCGTGACGGGGCAAGCCGTGACGCGGGATCAGGGTGATGCAGTGCATGGAATTATAGAAAGTATCAACTTGCCAGTTCTCGCCCCACCCATTAACCGGGAGGGCCAAGCACTGGTCGATGGCGGTTTAATTAACAACGTTCCTGCTGATGTTCTGGTTTCGCGAGGATGCAATTTCGTGATTGCCGTCAGTGTGACGACCAAGATGCAACACGAATTCGCAAGAAATCGTCCCGACACGCCAACGGCAAGTATGAAAAGGGCCTCGACACTGCAGACCGTTTTACGAAGCTATCTGGTTCAAAGCGTTAACATGAACTCGATCGGCGTTCAGCCAGCTGATATTGTAATCGAACCCGATGTATCCAATTTCCAGTTGACGGAGTTTGCCAAGACCGACCAGCTTTCAGCGGTCGGCGAAGAAACTGCCTTGGATTCGATACAGCAGATTAAGCAGCAGCTCAGCCACTTGGATGATCGTTTGTATCCATCGCCATAAATCGAATGGAGCGTTTGCCCCGTCCAAGTGGTATTGGTTTATTTAGGCAGGAACGTAAGAGAGGTGTGTGCTTACAACGAGAACATGGATCAAGGGAATTTGCGGCCCGAGACGGAATCAACGTTGATGGCATTCCGCACAATTTGCCTCCCTGATACGACTAGCACTCTGTCTTTGAGACCTGCTGAGCTGCCGCCACAGGGCACCTTCTAAGGCAGAACATACACTGCGCCCAGCACGGCCCCCGCCTGCATCAAGCCACCACGCAGCGAGATCGGAACCGCCGGAATGTAACGCGGCGCAGGATCTCCGGGCCAGTAATGTCCCAGTGCATAGACACATTCCTGAGGGGGTCGCATTCCCATATTGTACGGCAGGATCGCGACGTTGCAGAAGAAATGGGCTGCCGAGAGAAACGGTTGCGAGATGCGACCGATCGAATGACCGTAACGTTCGGCTTGCAACTCGCGAAAATAGAGCGGTTTGTGGCACAAGCCAGATGCTGTCCAGGCGAAGTTAAGCGGCTCTTGTCGACCGAAGTGATAGCTGTTGAGTGGAATCTGTTGAGTTTCGATATCGCACGATACCGGAAAGTCAGCACCTGGAACGCCCGCCACAGAAATATTCAGGCTGATATCAGCGAGCGTTCGATTCAGCAGATACTCACGAGAAAGTCGGCAGTCTCGTTCGTAGGCATTTTTTCCGGCGGCGATTGCCGCATCGATTTCTGCTTCCAGCGCCTTCGATTCACGCTCAATCAGTTGCTCATCCAGTTGCTCATCCGAATCGAGGTCGAGCGACTCGAAGGGCGGAGGTTCAGGGCGAGATAAGTCCCCCGACGCACCCGGCAATGCATTTTCAGTCGAGCTATCAGCACCGGAATTTTCATTTTTTGCGGTTTCTAAATCCTGATTTTCAGCCGGTTGGTTTGAATTCGGACTTTTAGTTTCAGTCGTTGTCGAAAGCACGCTCGTTTTACTCGATTTATCTGCATCCGACGGCCCGATGGGGGTCAGGATTCTCTTCTTCTCTTCGCGATTTGCAAGCTTGTCTGATACAGGTTTTACGATCGAACGTGACCGATTTGGGACTTCCGATTCGCTAAATATTTCAGACGTTGTTCCCTCTGTTGTTTTCATCTTTTGTGACGTTTGCAAGAGAAGATTTTCTGCATTTTCTACAACGTCATTTTGCTTCGCATCCGCCTCTTCCGGCAGGTCGGAGTCGGCCAGGATTGATTGCTCGTAACGCGCAATTACCGGTGGAGTCGGTATGGTGTCGGAGGAAGCTTCCACCGCAACTTCGAGAGGGTTTTGAGGTGTCGCTTCGATCATGGTCATCGGAGCAGGTGGTCGATTTTCAGCCGGGGCAGAAAACGTCAGTTTGATTCGCGGCACGTCCGTTGAATCTACTGGGGGATTTGCAGCGGTGGATCCTTGTTTCACAAATTCGAATGTCGAATTGCGGATTTGCCCCATAGCCTGCTGGGCCCCTTCGGTTGTCGATGCATCGGATTGACCGGCAAAAGCGACACGCGGCTCGGATATGGATCGGGTTGCATCGCGTGTGGATTGATCACCGAATGGATCCTGCAGATGAAGCGATTGCGCACCGACTGCTTGAGCTGATCGCGTTGAACGCGATCTTAGGCGAACAGCCGCGCGATTCGACGAAGTTTGTTTCTTTGCATGTTGCGATTTCCAGCCATCAGAAGTCGATCGCGACGACTGTGGTTTGGCGAACACGACCCGCTGGATGGGTTGTGACCTTGGTGTCCAGTCACTGGCCAACGCCGGCAGATTACCGAAAAGAATCAGAATTACCAGCAGCATTGGTTTGTGGCTGGCAGAATACGGAGCGTCAATTGCTCTCGCCACCCGAGTGTTCGGTGCTGTAGTTTGTCGCTTCCTGCGTGATAGCAATGTCATGCGGATGGCTCTCCCTAACACTTGCCGCTGTGACCTGAATGAATTTTGCCTCGGATCGTAACTTTTCAATGTTCGGCGTACCACAGTAGCCCATTCCAGCCTTTAATCCACCGACCAGCTGATAAATGAACGGACTTAATCGCCCTTTATAGGGAACGCGTCCTTCGACTCCCTCGGGCACTAATTTGTCTGGCTGTTCCTCTTTCCCTCTCTGACGGTAGCGTTCACTCGAACCCTTGACCATTGCTCCAATGGATCCCATGCCCCGGTACACTTTAAATGTTCGCCCCTGATACAGGATCTGTTTACCGGGACTTTCCTCCAAACCTGCGAGCAGTCCCCCGACCATAACCACGTGCGCTCCAGCCGCGATGGCTTTGGTGATATCTCCGCTGTAACGAATGCCCCCGTCCGCAATGATCGGAACAGGCTCCGCCATACTCTCCATGGTTTTAGCCGCTTCATAAATGGCCGTAATTTGTGGCACGCCCACTCCGGAGATGATCCGCGTCGTGCAGATCGACCCTGGACCAATGCCCACTTTGACAGCATCGGCACCTGCGTCGACAAGATCACGGCAACCCTCGGCGGTTGCGATATTCCCTGCGATAACGTCAATTTCCCATCTCTTCTTGATTGTGCGAACGGTCTCCAACACATTTGCCGAGTGTCCGTGGGCACTGTCGACAACCAATACGTCGACACCCTGCCGGATCAGGCTTTCGGCCCGTTCATAATCGTGAACGCCAACGGCTCCGCCGACCCGCAATCTTCCCTGGCTATCTTTGCAAGCGTTCGGGAAGCTCTTCATCATGTCGACGTCTTTGATCGTAATCAGACCCGTCAGTCTGTAATCTTCGTCAACCAGTAAAAGTTTCTCGACCTTTTTTGCCATTAAAATTTTCTCAGCTTCCGCAAGCGTTACAGTCCCCGTTGCCGTTACCAGATTCTCACGGGTCATTACTTCCTGAATTTTTAGGTCAGATCCCTCGAGAAAGCGTAGATCGCGACGGGTGAGGATGCCTTGCAAGCGTCCGTCTGGGTCGGTGACCGGGACGCCTGAGATGTTGTGTTGATCCATAAGCTTGCGTGCAGTTTCAACGCTAGCATCTGGGGGAAGCGTTACCGGGTCGACGATGATTCCATTCGCCGACCGCTTGACCATGTCGACCTCTTCGGTTTGCTGGTCAACAGACATGTTTTTGTGGATCACGCCCAGGCCTCCCTGTTGCGCCAGCGCGATCGCCATGTTGTTCTCGGTCACAGTATCCATCGGAGAGCTCAAAAGCGGAATATTCAGATCAATTCGGCGTGTGAGCTGCGTGGCCACCGATACCTCGGCCGGGACAATTTCACTGTAGCCCGGTTGCAGGAGCACATCGTCGAAAGTCATGCCGGTGTACGCGATGCGTTCATTCATAAGGTGCGGTTCCTAGCCCCAGGGTCGAAGAATGACCGGGCATTATTACGTGATCAGCGATGTAACGCAAATGGGGGCCACGATGCGCTGCCCTTTGAAACTGCCGTGTCTAGTCGAGCGTCTTACAGAAACCCTGATCAACGATCCAAGCACTTAGCGATCATCGGCAAGAATTGATGCCAGGCGATCTCATTTCCGACGTGTAACCCTATCGAGGTATCCACGCAAAAAAATAGCGACTCTAACCACGACGGCGGGCTCGCCGTTTATCGCGACGACGAACTTTTTGCTCAACTTCCTCGATTTCGTCAAACGGAGCATCGTAGCCATAGTCCATCAGTTCCATCGTGCTGCGTCGAATCAATTGACCCTCATTATTTTTTTCTTCAGAGCGATAACTGACCACCTCACCCGGAACATCCGCCGCATGAATCGACCACTTGGTGGTAGCGCTTTTACCATTGGTTTTTACCATTTTTTGATGCGACGTTTTTTTGATCTCATCCAGCACCGGATGGGGGCGATCTAGGGCCGTGACCTCGACCTGATTGCGATAAGCCGGTTCTTCATCTTCACCCAGCGTGGTGACCGTTTCTCGTCGCAGGACATAGGGAGGGGTCTCTTCGGCATAGTGGATTTTCACCAATTTATGCTGTCCGGGACTTTCAATTTCATACTGCCGGACACGGCAAGGAATTTGTTCCCCGTCGACCTTTGTCTCTTCGGGTCCGATCTCTTGCATCAGTGTGCGATTGCCGATCTCCTCGCCGTGATAACCGACGGAGATGGTTCTTACCGGGGAATCAAATTTTTTGCCGCCAACCTCCAGAACCGACTCAATACGTAGCGTTGCATATCCGCGGCGACTGCGCTGTAGCGCGATGCGTTCTACCGTTGTCGTAGTGCCGCTCGATTTGCCCTCATCATCGAAAGATTCGGTGATGATTCGAGCTGTCCGCCAAGCGCCCGGTGCGAATCTTCCCCATCCGTTGTGCTCTTTAGGAATATCGCGGGTTTGTGCCATTGATGCTGGCGTGAGGAACCACACCGATAACAACAAAACAAAAGTCGTGCCGCATTGGCGGATCGTCGTTACGCGAGGCAGCCGAGACATCATATCAGCGGAGCGCACTTTACGTGCCGAGCTCCGGAAAAAACATTTCCTTATTCGCTTCAACCGCTGCCAGCTTTTTTCCATGCCAGCTCCTTGGTTTGAGCCGCGACCCACTTGCCACCTCTGTGGCGTGCCCCTTCCCGCAGTTCCGTTATTCTGGCGCATCGCTCCACAATCCACCAGAGTGGTTTACCCCCATTGGGAGTAAAAACTCACTATGCGCCGATAAACGAGAGCATCGATAAGGCACTTTAAAGCTGCTATTCACTCTGTCTTCACTAATTTGATGCTGTCGTTTGCGCCTGCTTGCCAATCGCCCGCGTGATTTGTTCGTCCTGACGAGGCGGGACACTGCGGAGGTCGATCAGCAGTTGACCCCTCTGCACTCTGCCGACGACGCTTGGTGTCCCGGTGCGAAGTTTGCGGTGAAAGTTGTCAAGCGATTCGCTTGCAAGTTCGAGCGATACGCACCAGGTCCTGATCTGTTGTGTCGGCACCGAGCCGCCTCCGAGAAATGCTTCTTCTTCCACCGCCTCGACTTTGGCGATACCCTCCACCTGCTGCAGTTGAGACGCCATGCTCTCTGCCCGCAACCGGAGATTCTCGAGCGGAGTTGCCAGCAGTTGAAGTAAAGGAATTTGATGTGCTGCTTGTTGAGGATCGCGAAGCAATCGTAATGTTGCTCCGAGTGCCGCAAGCGTTAATTTATCGATGCGTAACGCCCGTGCCATCGGGTGCCGTGCGATGCATTCAATCTCACGCTTATTGCCAATGATAATTCCACTCTGAGGGCCACCCAATAATTTGTCTCCGCTGAAGAGAACCACATCGGCCCCGGTTGCGATACTTTCGGCGGCCAGCGGTTCATCATGGACACCATAGGGAGATAGGTCGATGACGGCGCCGGACCCGATATCATCAATTACTGGAACGCAATGTTTTTTTCCGATGTGGACCAGTGCCTCTAGTGTTACATCGGCTGTAAATCCTACGACGGCGAAATTGCTGGGGTGTACCCGCATCAGGGCAGCCGTATTTTCACAGATAGCATTTTCATAATCTTCTGCATGCGTTTTGTTGGTAGTCCCCACTTCTCTTAAATGTGCTCCACTCACTTGCATCACGTCTGGCAGTCGGTAACTGCCCCCGATCTCGACTAACTGACCACGTGAGACAATGACCTCCCGGCCACCGCCGAGCGCAGCGAGCGTGAGCATCGTGGCACCCGCATTGTTATTGACCACAACCGCAGCCTCTGCACCGGTCAATTCACACAATAGTCCTTCAACTGCGTCGAAGCGATGAGAGCGTTTTCCCGTCCGAAGGTCGAGTTCGAGGCTCGCATAGTCGCGAGCAATCGTTACCATCTCCTCAATCGCCTGTTCTGCCAGTGGGGCCCGTCCCAGACCGGTGTGTAATAAAATACCGGTTGCATTAATGACTGGTTGAAGCGACGAACGTTCTCCGAGCAGAATTTTTCTTGCAATTCGCTCCGCAATTTGGGTGACCGATGCAACATCCACGGGTCGATTTTCTCGATTGATTTCTTGTCGGTAGTCATCGAGAAACGAACGCACGCCATCGACAACTACGTTGTGACTCACTCGATCCACGAGTGGCTTGAGTGGTCCTGCTTCAAGCAGTTCGGTGACGGATGGCAGGTGACGTAACACGCCCTTGGACATAATATCAGCCGTTTGAAATGGTTTCTGCTTTTTACTTTCGGCAATGACCGGATGCACCTCGGCATGGTTGAACCACTATGAGGCTACCAAGGGCCGTGTATGTCGTCAAACAGGGAGGGCTTGATAGGACCAAGTAACTCACGGCAAGCATGCAGCGACCTAGGACTCACCAAATCGCACTTTAATTCCGCTGACCGGATTGCTCATTTTTGGGATCGATCGGGATTTCAGTTTTAGTTTTCTTTTTTAAGGTTCGGTTTAGAAAGTCGATTGCCTTTTCGATGCTCGTTGCGTCGCGGGAGGCTGCCAAATGACCTGCTCCGGCAATCGTGTGGACCTCGCCTTCAACTCCAGCATCCCGCAACGTGCGAGACATGCTTTGAGGACTTTCAACACTTACAATTCGATCTTTTTCACCATGGTAAAAAAACATCGGTGGGTCGTCTGCCGAGACGTGGGCCTCGGGCGACGCTTTCTCATAAACGTCCGGAATATTTTTTCGGGTGTCGCCAAGCCAGTAAACTAAAATCCGTTGATCAGGATCGATGAGTGTGAAGTTGCATGGGGCACCTCCCCCGACGACCGCCTGCAATCGAGTCGATGGCTCCGACGGTGATGATTGAAGGAAAGGGAATGATTCATAATCAGTACAGGTCCCCAGTAAACTCACCAAGTGCCCTCCGGCGGAATAACCGAATCCACCAATCCGCTCGGGATCACATTTGTATTCCTGTGCGTTTTTTCGCAGAAAACGAACGGCGTCTGCGCAATCCTCAAGTTGCGCCGGAAATCGATGTGCGGGTGCAAAGCGGTAAGAGATCGAAGCAACGGTATATCCGCGAGATGCCAATTTCTGTGCGACCGAGTGCATGTGCCAGCGGTTTCCCACCCTCCATGCACCCCCATGAACCAGCATCACTGCTGGAAAAGGTCCTTCTCCCTCCGGGATATAAAGGTTCATTCGAAGCGGTTGCTCTCCGCGAGTGACGTATGGGATGTTGGCCAACATTTCAAACTTGCCGCTTGTTGCTTCGTCTGTCGCGGTGTGTGCCACGCCGCAGAGCTGCGCAAAAATCAGAGTTGCCGATACAGCGGACAACATGCAAGCCCGCACATTGATCACTATCAATTTGGTTACCTCCCTTTGAAATCACCCGTACGACTTTTGTATTCACCGTCGCAATCCGGCGTCCATTCCGAGTCGGACAACCTGTCAGATCCGGTATACCCGGTAGGGTCCTTAATTCCACTATCCAGAACCAAAAAAATGCGAATTTTGCTTCAGTTTTCTGGCGATCGGCAAATCTTCGGGACGACCTTATACGAGAGCAGGCAGGGAGGCCGACACGGTGATGCTGAGGTTGGACGGACAAACGATCCACAACCATCCGCTGAAATTCGCTGAAAATTGTCTTCTTCCAAGTGAGACGCTGATGTCACTCCTTGCTACCGACTCTCCTGCGGCGGTGTCAGACGCCGTGAATCCCCCAACGAGTTTGTTGGAGCAAGAAGCGCGACGCGTGCTGCTTGGAAACCCACATCTGCCGGCCAATTATCGCCTCGATGTCCGCGAAGCTGGCGGTGGGCTCCGGCTCTCCGGGAAGGTTGATTCCTATTTTCATAAACAGATGGCTCAGGAAAGTTTACGCGATTTGCCAGGTGTCACCCAAATTGAAAATCTGCTGGAAGTCCTTTCCTGACCGGCATCTGCCCTGTAGGCTGCGCACCGGATTTTTCACACCTGCTTGCCCGCACTGTCTAAGCCGAGGCCTGAGATGCGGTTATTGAATTTTCTTGATGTGGATGGACCTGCAGTTGCTTTGTTTTTGGAGGGGCGTTGGGTGAATCTCTCTGCGGCCGATCCCAGCATGCCGACCAATGTGCAGGACATGCTTGTCGCAGAGTATGACTCGTTGGAAAAACTAGCGAATCTCGCATCAGGCGCACCACAACTTGGCACACAACCGACTCACATACTGCCTCCTGTTGCCGCGCCGCAAAAAATAATATGTGTGGGGCTCAACTACCGTGAGCATGCCAAAGAGACAGGCCAATCGATTCCCGATGAACCTTTAATCTTCAGCAAGCTGAATTCTACGCTGATTGGTCATGAAGCAAAAATTGTCTTGCCATCGGTGAGCGATCAGGTCGATTTTGAGGCCGAACTTGTGGTGGTCATCGGCAAACGCGGCCGCAACATTCTCGCCGGGCAGGCCCTAGAGCATGTCGCGGGTTATTGTTGTGGCAACGATGTATCCGCCCGCGATTGGCAGAAGGGAAAGCCGGGCAGACAATGGCTGCTGGGGAAATCGTTTGACACATTCGCGCCGCTAGGGCCTTGGATGATTCCGGCCGAGGCGGTTCCGGATCCAGGAAATTTGAATATCCAATCTCGCGTGAATGGCAAAACCATGCAACATTCCAATACAAGAGATCTCATTTTCCCAGTGGAGCAATTAATCTGTTACATCTCGTCTGTCTGTACCCTGGAGGTCGGTGACCTCCTATTCACCGGTACGCCCTCTGGGGTGGGTGTGGCCCGCCAACCGCCACGGTTTCTGGAGTCCGGAGATCGGGTGGAAGTGGAAATCGAGCAAATCGGAACGTTGGCCAATTCAGTGGTGGCCTCCGAATAGGCGCAATACTCCCAATCGATCACTGATCCATGGAAACTGGGTGATTTCACACGTCCCCCTTCAGCGAGACTGGAGACGGGGGGGCCGAAATGCCGAATCGCACTTTGGTGAAGCCATGAATCAGGGAGGTCAGGCCGAAAACCATCCGCAAACCTCACGTTTTGCGCATCCGGTAGAACCTGTCTCGCCCGCTCTGTTGGCTTCATAGATCAATCTTCCTTCCAAACTGCGGAGTGTTTGACTGTTGCGACGCCGAGCACAAAGTGATGATCGTCGTAGGCGCATGTTGGTCGACGAAACCTCGTGTGAACCCCAAAGCAAGGGAGCAACGCCCCAAAGCGGTTCTGCGCGTGCTACCTATTCACCGGATACTCTGGAGCGGCAGCCACAATGCATTGACTTTCTGCCCCGTCGCTTGTGGTTGCATCCGCTGTTGTGGGCCTCGTCGCTGCTCATCGTGGCAGGACTCGTCGTGCTACATAACTGGCAGGCGGCGCGGACCGACGGTCCATGGGAAATTTTCCAGTTGGAACACCCCTCATCACTGGCCACTTGGCTCTCCGCGATCGGACTTGTAGGAATCGGTGTGTTGGCTATTAATATTTTTTCGCTTCGCAGATTTCGCAAAAGCGACTATCACACTCGCTATCGATGGTGGATCTGGATTGGCGTTACCGCACTTTTGTCGAGTCTTGCCGTCGCCACCGGAGTGCATCAGGTCGTCGCCCGCACGTTGGCGGCCACTACAGCTTGGGATCTACCTGGGGGACATCAACTTTTCTGGTTGATTCCTGTCGGTTGTATATACACCGGTCTGGCCATTCGTCTCGGGTTCGAGTTTCGTCATTGTCGAATTGCGATGGGTGGGCTTGTAACTGCATGGCTCGTAATCTGTGTCAAAGGCTTGCTGCTTTTTGGCTATCAGTTGGGGATGCCCGGTTCCTGGCATTTGGTCCTGAGGGATGGATCGACACCGGGGATGGTCGCGTTACTTGGTTGTGTATTTCTCTGGTATGCACGGCACGTACTGCTCGACATCGAGGGCCGTTTGCCGGTGCGGACAGCAAAAAAGAAAACAAAGAAAGTGGCGACCGCGTCGTCGAGTTCAATAACCTCTCCGCAGGGAACAACCGCCCTACCAAAAGGTCGCAGCGATCTGGAACCGGATATCAGTCATCGTGCGGCAGAATTGGTTGAAGAATCAGTCTACACTCCGGAAGAATCCGAAGACGAGGAACCGACGAGACGTCGGAGTAAGGATGCTCGAAAGCGGAATGGTGGAACCCGAGGTCAGGCGGCAGAGGAAGAGGAAATATTCGAGCACCGCACCCGTGAACAACAACGAAAAATTTCCAAAGCAGAGCGGAAAAGACGTCGCAAATTGAAAGCCAAAGAGCGACATGCAGCTTGATGATCCTTCGAACCGAACTCCCCTTCCCTGCCATCGTCAATTGGTCGATAACTTAAAGTTAATGTGCGTATTCGCACCGTAGACGACCTTTGATTTTCGATTTTCCCCTTGGCGCAGCTTTCCATGGTTCGCACGCGTTTTGCCCCCAGTCCTACCGGTTTTCTCCATATCGGGGGGGTACGTACAGCACTTTATAATTGGCTCTTTGCCCGCGGCTGCGGGGGCCAGTTTATTCTGCGGATCGATGACACCGACCAATCAAGGAATCTTGAGCAGGCACTTGCGCCGATTCTCGATGGCTTTCGATGGCTTGGCATC
>JAYZMM010000052.1:0-27963 GCA_036153155.1 Planctomycetota bacterium | reverse complement strand
GAAGATGCAATTTTTAATTGCAATAAGAGATCGCCAGTTTCGATGGCATCAACCAGCGCTGCCTCTTGCTCACTCCGCTGCGCTGCAATTGAATCGGCCTGCTCGTTGATCACCGTATCTTCCGAAGCAGCCAGATCAGGGACAACGGTCCGCGGTTCCGCATTCTCTTGCTCGACCTCAACGATGTCGGCTTCAATCTCTACCGCATCAGGCGGCGCTGTGGACTCGGAATCGATGACAGGATTCTCATCTGATACAATCGCTCCTTCATCATCCGCACCTTCATCAATGTCATCTCTATCAAGCGTTTCTGTCGCGGCAGGTTCTTCGTCGTCGATAATTTCACCTGTCGCTTCGACAAAATCAGGTTGATCGCCCAGTAGATCCGCACCCGATGCATCGGTCTCCTCGTACTCCTCCGCCTCCATTTCGGTTTCTACGTCCGGAGCACTCGGTTCTTCCCCGTCGTCCTGGCGCATACCGCCGATCTCAAACTCAATCTGCGACGGATCGTCTTTCTCGCTGGGGATCGATTTGATGATAAAGAGAATAATACCTCCGAGTGCCAAGCCGACTATCGGTGCCACGATATGCCCGATGATACTGACTTTCTTCGCTTTTTTGTCCGCCGCTTTATTCTTCTTTTTATTGCGGGAAGAATCTGTTTTATTTGCCGAATTCGATCGATTCACCGAATCGACGACCGGTTCGTAAACCGAAACCTAATCGGCCACAAAAGGTGCATCCAGGGCAGGCCCCGCAGTATCGGCATCCTCATTTAATTGCGCATCGTACGCTGCCCGCTTCTCGGCATCGAGCAAACAATCGCGGGCTGCTTGAATTTCTGCGATCAAAGCGGCGGCGGCACTTCCCTGCTCACCCATTTCAAGAATTCGCAAGTGGGAGATTCGCTGATCTGCCGCATTGGCAATCACCTCCGCATCCCCCTCACCCGATTCGATTGCCAGGAGCCGATAATGCGAAGGAGGCTGATCCTCCGTCGGAATTGCAAGCCACTTGTGATATGGATCAAAGGATTCGGCCATCACCGCATTGAACTCAGAAGATTGAAGGTATTTCTGGCATTATGGCCGCGAATGCTCTACGCAACAAGCGACCGTCCCGCGGACACCGCATGACCGCTCCGAAATCGGATCGCCATCACCGAGAGCAAGTAACTCAGAACACGTTGCGCCTAGGCAAAGAGTCGGGTTACCGCGTCTGACTTGACCAGTTCGCGAGGCTGATTGAGGTGATTGTAAACGATCGATCGGGGCGCAATTCCAAACGCATGATAAATGGTTGCAAGCAACTCTCCCGGATGAACGGGATCCTCAAGGGGCGAGGAGGCCGTCTCATCCGATTTACCGTGCACATAACCACGTTTCGTTCCAGCTCCTGCCATAAGGGCTGTGTAGCAGTAGGGCCAGTGATCTCGTCCGTCGGCACTGTTTCCATTACCAGAGGTGCTCACACCTCTTTGAGGACTTCGACCAAATTCACCTACTGCAACCAGAAGCGTTTCATCCAAGAGACCACGTTCATCAAGATCTGACACCAAGGCTGAGAGCCCTGTGTCTAGCATTGGCGCCGACTGATTCTTCATCCGCTTGGTCAAACCGACATGATGATCCCAGGAATGATTGTCGGAGTTAGCCACCTTGGGCCAGACGACCTCGACGACCCGCGTGCCGGCCTCAACCAAACGCCGTGCAAGCAAACAACTTTGTCCAAACGTGTTTCGTCCGTAGCGATCACGCACATCGACTGGTTCGCGATCGAGTGCGAACGCATCGCGAGCCCGACCTGAGACAATCAGATTCAGTGCCTGATCGTAATATTCATTCAATTTGTAATCTGCAACTGCTTTGTCGATCTTAGGCATCCCATCCGAGATTATTTCGCGAAGCCGGGCTCGCCGCTTCAGCCGCTCTGCAAACACTTGGGGATGCAGTTTCAAATCGTCAACCTTAATTCGATCCATTTTGGACATATCATTGTCGTCACCCGACGGATAAAGCGTGTACGGATCGTAGGCCTTACCTAGAAAACCTGCCGTACCACCTTTGCCGATCACATTGCTCTCCTGCAGCGGTCGAGGCAACATCACGAACGGCAGCATCGGTTCCTGTAGAGGACGAAGCCGAATGAGCTGTGCACCAAAGTTCGGAAAATCTTTTGGGCTCGGTGGCTCCAGCTGGCCGGATGGGCTGACTTTGTCAGTCGTGTACCCGGTCATCATCTGATAAATCGCAGCCGTATGATTGAACAGTCCCTTCGGCGTGTAACTCATTGCTCGAATCAGGGTGAACTTATCATTGACTTGGGAAAGCTTCGGTAGATTTTCAGTAAACTTCACTCCCGGCAACTTTGTGGAGATTGGCGCGAATGCACTCTGGACGTTTTCAGGCACATTCTCCTTCGGGTCCCACAGGTCGATGTGGCTTGGTCCGCCTTGCAAATAACAGAGGATAATGCTCTTCGCCTTACCCCAACCCGGACCTCCCCCAACCGTCTCGGAACGATTGGCCATGGCCTGCAATTCCAGCATTGAACCCAATCCCATTCCGAGCATGCCGGCGCCGCCGACCCGCAACAGATCTCGACGACTGACTCCCAAATTGCGATCGCACAAATCTTTGGCTGCTTGGCCGGGAATAACGAGCATCGGTTCACTCCTGTCACTGGGAACATCTCAGCACCCTCATAGGGATGCGTTATGATCGTTCACTCGGTTATCGATTGAATAAAAATGCGGGGTTATTTATCAATGCCCAGGCAATATCCTGAGCCACGGTAAGACGCTGATTGTCCAATTGGCGGCGACTCAAGTCAATCGCCCGTTCAAGCTCCACCAACTGAGGGTCTTCGGGTAACGGTTTCTGCAACGCCGCCACACGATTACGTAATTGGCGAAGTTCCATTATCTCTTTATCGACTTTTATGGGTTGCTTTGCTACCTTTATTTCTCCCTTCAATTTTATCCGATCGGAGTCATTATTTTTATAAAACTCCTCAAGGAGCTTCTTATCCTCTTCAGATCGCTCCGAGAAGGGCTGTGCTACAACTTTGACGATTTCCGGGGGAATCCCATACAGCACCGGTCGTGGTTCACCTGTCACTGAAAGCCGAAAACGACCGATCGAGTGTTGGTCGCTTTGGTACTGCTGATCCAACAGAAAATCAAGCTTGGCCCCGCCGCGAAAACCGATATCCTCTTTGGTTTCAAAGGAGGCATAAAGAGTTTGCCCGCGACCCGGCTCCGAAGCCCAGCCTTTGTAATCATCGACCTCACCGTCGATGACTCGACCCACCCGATGGCTGTCGAGCTGATAACTGGCTTGGGCGTTTTGAAAAGAGACTTTTTTCGGCAACTCGTGCCGATAGAGTCGCACCTCACGAACATCGACGCTCGCGCCGGCCGGATCAAAACGCAATCCACTGATTGGGTCTGGCGAAACAAAGTCAAAACGATAGGTCTGCCATTGATCACCTTCCGATAGCGGGGCCTCTGCCGTCACGCGGCGACCACTGAAAACCGTATCGCCTTTAGTCTTCCAAAACAATCGTGCCGGAGCCTCACGATCAGCGCGAGCCACAACCTCCACCGCGTAGGAACCGGGGGCACCCTCCGTATCGGTGGCGATTGCCGGGTTGATCGCCGGGATGGTATCAGTCGCAAAATAGAACCCACTCGGGCCCTCTCCATTGCTCACTTTGAGCAAGAGATGATTCTCGCCCTGCTTGAGCATCACCGGCACCAAATCTTGATCGGCAACAACCCCACGATTCACTTTCTTGGCATGCACCTGCTCGCCGTTGAGCCAAACCTGAATTCCATCATCACTCCCGAAGCGCAACACCATCTTACGCGGGGCCGTGACATCGATCGTGCGATAATAATAGGTAGCCGAGTAATCACCCGGTGAATAGGAATGCTTGCGGCCGTCTGAAAGATCGCTTCGGGGTTTCCAGCGGATTGTTTTTCCATCCACTTCAAACGTCTGCTTCAAATCGACCGGCTTGGCCTCAGGCCCGAACTCGACATCGTAAGCATTCGGGTCTAAGAAGGGACCTAACGAATACCAGTCGGTGAGCGTGGTCTCGACATCAATCGCATCCCCCCGCACGGCGAGCGAATCTTCTTTTGCCTCCACCTCGGCACCCTCTTCCCCTTTCCATGCCGCCGCTTCGCTAGCCTTGGCAAGATCCCACGTCTTCATCTTCTCCCAGCCCGAGAGATCGGTATTAGGAGATGCGACAACCTCCATTTCGCTGAGCACAAAGTTGCCATTGTTTGCGCGGCCCGGGCCATACTGAGGAAGACGCTCATCGCGAATCACCTCGATGCGAACTCCTGTAACCGCCTCGATAGGGGTCTGACCGGTAAACTGATAGGCCCCTCGCCCATTTTTACCGGAGGCGAAGACGGAAAGATCATCTTGCACTTCCAATGTAGAACCGTTGGTTGCTGATAATACTTCGGGCGTCAGCACTTCCCAACTCGTATTTCCCTCGGTCCAGCGTTTTTCAAAAGCCTTCAATTTGACTGGCAGATGGGCATCAAAATCAGCCAGCGCCTGCTCGGCTGATGCGATGTTCGTTTCACGTTCTTTAATTAATTGCTGCTCTCTTGGACCTGCTTCTTGCTCCTGAACGGTCAGCAACTTACTTGCCTCTGCCAGCAATACATCACGCTTTCCTTGCAGCTTCATTTGACGGGCAGTCGCCTCCTGCTTCACCACGGGCAATCGATCAACGAGCCCCTTGTGATACCCCGGCAACTCGGCCAGCATTTCCATACAGTTTTCAATCTCTTGCGCTGTTGCAGGTCGGCTCAACACGCGCAGAAAAATCTCGCTTATCAGCTGCTGATCGTCACTCTCCTCGGCCACCAATGATACAAGTGCGTTGTCGGAATCCGAAATTGCATCACCCACCGTGGGACCACCGACAAAGGAAATCACACCCCCCAGTTGCATGTCACTGGAGCGCTCACATTCACAGGCACTCTCTCGAACAGGACGTCCCATATTGGAGAGAAATCCGTCAGGCAACTTAATGTTTGCATCGGGAATGGCCGCTGCCCGCGTTCCCGGAGGCAGCCCCGGAATCTTACTTACCGCACCTGTCACCCGATGCACCGCATCGTAAAGCACTTCCGCCGGAAGACGTCGAGCTTTCGCGTGGGAATAGTTAATGCTGTCATCTTCATTCCAACGATTGGTAGCGACCGACAACTGATAAGTGCGGGACGTACAGATCAATCGCATAATGTGGCGAACATCAAAGTCGCTGCTAATAAACTCATCGGTCAAATGCTGGAGCAATTCCGGATTCGTGGCTGGGTTTCCGGCCCGGATATCATCGATGGGCTCAATGATTCCAACCCCGAGCAAATAACCCCAGAGACGATTCACGTAACTGCGAGCAAAGTATTGGTTATCTGGAGAGGTAATCCACGAGGCCAATTGTTCGCGGCGACTTGCGCCTTCGGCGACCGAATGCTCGCAGTCGAACGGAAACTTCGGCGGGGTAATTTCTCCCGTCCGCTCGTGCTCGATGTCGCCCTCCATTTTGTCGCCAATAATTTCGTAAAGCGGCTTCGCGTCCTCGACCGCTGTGCCGCCGATCTTCTGGCCCTCCGATTCCGGGTCTTCCTGCAAATCGAGTTGCGCAAAATAAGCAGCTGTCTGGTAATACTGATCCTGGGTCCATCTTTCAAACGGATGATCGTGACACTTATTGCAGTTAAAACGCACCGCTAGAAATAGCTGTGTCGTGTTTTCCATAATCTCGGAAGGCTCACGCAGAATCTTGTAATAGGAAGCCGCGGGATTATCTTTATTCGACCCACTGGCTGTAATGATTTCCCTGGCGAACTCGTCGTAGGGAGTATTGCCTTCCACATGCCCACGAATCCAGTCACGAAATGCAGTTGCATTCATGAACTTGGTCTTATCATTGTCGAGAAACTTACTGTTCACTTGCAGGAGATCGGCCCATTTATTGGTCCAATATTCAACAAAATCATCTGAACCAATCAAACGATTCACCAGTTCTGTCCGCTTGATCGACCCATTACGGGTATCCGCGAGAAAACGGCGAATCTCATCCGGTGTCGGTGGCAGCCCAGTAAGATCGAGAGTCACTCGCCGAATAAAATCGGTGTCCGAAGAAAGTCCCGCTGGCTGAATTTTCATTCGCTCCCATTTATTGGCAACGAGTTCGTCGATTTTGCCCCAGACTTCCGGCTCCTCCCAGACAAACTCCGTTCGGTCTCCCATCACGGTCAGCGTCGTCGCGGCATAGGAACCTTCATACCGCACCAGAATCGCCGACTCGCCACGTCGCACCGCCGTCATCAAACCAGAACCGTCTGTTGTAGCAACCTCGGTGTTACCGCTCTCAAGAAATGACTCTGCCGTAACATCCCGTACCTGACCGTCGGCATAGGTGGCAACAACTCGCATTTGCTGCTGGTCGCCGGGTCGATCAACAACCGGATTTTTTGGGAAAACTTCAATCCCAACCACGCGAGGCGACTCCCGATCCAATTGGGCACCGTCAGCAATCCAATCGCGGACAATTCTGTAATAGGGATCTTCAAACTTCATCAATTGCCCGCCCTGATGCGGCACCCCACCAGTCGGCTTGAGAAGCATCAGACTGTCGTCAGGCGAGGCAAAGTTCACTCGTCGGGCCGCCAGATCATCAGTGAACGCGCGAACGTCGCTCACCGCGTCATAGCCACGCAGCGACAACCTGAATCCGTTCTGCCCCTTTTGCGCACCATGACAGGTGCCCTGATTGCACCCAAGACGAGTGAGCACCGGATTCACATCGCGAATAAAATCATTGTGATATGTCTCGGCCATCCCGCTGATTTCAATCGGCACTTCGATACGTTGGCCTTCGAATTCCGCGACCACCTTACCGCTGCCGTCGCTTGACGGCGTAAAGATGCCGCTTTCGGTGATCGTCCCCACACCACCTTCGACGCGATACGCCACATCGCGAGTCACATCACGAGGCGAGTCATCGCCACTTCGTGCTGTCACCAGAAACTGGGCTTTATCGATCGGGCGATCAATGCGGAGTGATTCAGGCGAAACTTGAAGCTTGATATTGATCGGCTCTTCTGCGACCGTCTGTTGAACCGCAACCGCGTCGTCTTCCGGATCAATCGCAACAGCGAATTCGACACGACCTCCCTCCGCACCTGGAGCTTCTGCAACTGGATCTACCGCGGCAGTCGCCTGCTCAGCATTCGCCAGCGGTGCGAGCTCACCCGCCTCGAGTTGAACCGGATTGAACGTGTTAACGATCTTGCCTGAGGCAGTATCGATGAGGCGAATTAACCCGTCGGCTCCGGCCGCTGCCAACTGATTACCATCAGGCCGCACCGCAAGGGCGAAGACCCCGCTTTCGGCCAAATCTAGCTTCCAGAGTTCCTTGCCAGAGTCGGTCTCAAAACCTCGAATCTGTCCCGCGCCGTCAAGGCTGCTTCCCGCGTAACACCAATTTCCATCCGGAGAAAACGCGACCGCAAACAGTCTACCCGGCAGGGCATAGTACTCACGAATCTGATTCGGGTTGCCACCGCTCGCAGGCGCTGCCTTTGTGGCCATCATGAAGAGTTTCGGCTTGCCATCCGCACCGCCGACCAGCAATTCCTCCCGAGACGGATGGCGTGCTACTTTGATCATGCCTCCCTGCAATACGCCGGGGGTATGCGTGGTGACATTGCCCACAAATCGCTGCGTATCAAAATCGGTCTGCTTGACGGTTTTGTCGCGGCTCACTGAAAAGATCGATTTTCCGTCAGGCGAGAAGACCGTGTCGCGCACCCAGTCATCGTGGGCGGCCATAAAGACTAATTCCTCGCCGGTATCGGCATCGATTGCCCGCACACTGTTGTCACCGCCACCATACGCAATACGCGTACCGTCCGGAGACCAACTCCCCCCATAAACGGTATCGAAGGTGGTGGGAACCGAGAGCTTGAGTGTCTTATCCGAGAGGTCCCAGATCTGAATCTCACCCATCCGACCGGGCAAACCACCTGCCACGGCAAGCATGGAACCATCTGGCGAAAAACGTACTGATTCAACACGTTCAGATAATCCGATCAGGCGTCCGACCTGCACCGAACCGTCGGCAGCGAGCAAAAAGACTTCATGAAATCCGCTACTGGCAAGCATCCGGCCGTCAGGGGAATATTCAAGCGCGGTAACTACTGGCGGGCGGGTATATTCGGGTGGATTGTCAGCATCATACCTTCGAGACGCATTTTCGGGGGTATCGTCGATCGCACCCTGTTCAATCCAACGGCTTATCAATTCAACTTCCGCTTCGGCCAGAGGTGCACCATCCGGTGGCATCTCTGCCTCTCCGTCGACGGGTGTGATCCGTTCGATGAGCCAACTCGCAGAGGGATCTCCGGGTGCGATAGCCGTTGTCCCGCTTTCACCTCCCGCAAGCATCGCATCGAACGAAGTCATGACGTAATCGCCTTGCGGCTTGGCCGGCTGGTGACATCCCTGGCAGCTTGCCTGCAAAATCGGACGAATCTGCGTGTAATAACTGACCTGCTGTGCCGGATCGATCTGCTCCGGCTCGGCTAAAAGATCGGTCGTCACCGAGCTCAAAAAAGAAATGCTCAGGAACAGCAAAACAAGGCGGGCAAGCATCGAGATATCCTCCAGGTGGCACTGGCACACGGCGGCCGGGCAGGTGATCGGTAGGCGACGGCTGATCCCTCAGTCGATAACGCTCCAAACCGTTACCAGTTTAGCCTTTCAGGCGTAAATCGACTAGTATGATTGTTTCTCCAATCAATACTATTTTGTCATCCCGGATTGCCACAAACCGGCAAATCTCTTTACCTTTGATGGTCAGGCGAAACGCTCTAAAACCCGATCCACCCAGTGCGGCACATGCCAATTCGCCCATAAAAGCAGTCTTCCATGAATATTTGGGACGATCTCCCGCTTGCCCCGTTCCATGGCTTGCACCGTCTTCTTTGCGACCACCGCCACGGGTGTCCCGCGCCCCTTATTCCAGGGTACATTTCCGCGGCCATGGACCACATTTTCATAAAATTCGGTGTCTGTGGTACCCGGACTAACCATCAGAAGATCCACTCCTTCGCCACGCAACTCCACGCGAAGCGATTGACTGAATCCCTGTAAAGCAAACTTGCTCGTGCAATACTCGTGCATCCGAGGAATCCCGCGATGCCCCAGGATCGAACCGACGTTCACCACAATCGGGTTTTTTCCCCGCAGCAGCGCGGGAAGGGAATCGCGAATCAACTCTGCCGCTGCGAAAAAATTCACCTCCATGATCCGCCGGAGTCGCTCAGGGGACGAGTCTGCAAAACGTCCGAAACTTCCCACACCCGCGTTGTTGATCACCGCATCCAGACCTCCAAAGGCAATCACTGACTTTTCAATCGCCAATTTCCGCACCGCAGGATCGGTGACATCGCCCGCGACAATCTCGACCTGTCCGACCTGCTGCAACTTGTTGCACTCCGCAGCTACATTCTTTAGTCGCTCCTCATTGCGGGCAAGAAGCACACAACGGGCCCCGCGGTTAGCCAACTCAATCGCCACAGCACGCCCGATGCCGCTTGAGGCTCCGGTCACGAGCGATCTCATTCCCTCAATATTCCGACGCGCCATAAGATGCCTCTTTTCGACTGTTTATCGTAGGTCTATGCCGCACCATCGGCAGACTGGGGATTGCAAGCCCCATTTCGAGTCGCCGCGCAGTCGACGATCTCGACTTCTGTGTCGCCTGTGTCACTGATTTTTTCAAGCACACGCGATGGAATCCGACAGTGAATCGTTACACGCCCTGCCGGATCATACCGCCTCGAGAGAATTTCACCATGCTCTGCCAGGTAGGCCGCCAGGCGTCCATCGGCAGAAGAAAAGTGCACTTCCACCTCCTGGAAATGTTTACTCAGTGCCTGACTTACCGCCTCAGCCAATCGCCTCAAACCAAATCCGCTGGCACCACTGACAGGGATTGCCGCTGGATAGCAGTTGTAAATTGCATCGAGTCTCTGACGATGCTGGACACAATCCATTTTATTGAGCAGTAGCAACGTATTTTTCTCTTCGATACCGATCTCCTCGAGCACCCCGTAGACGGACTTAATTTGATCCAGCACCTCCGGGTTTGAAGCATCGGCTACATGCAACAACAGATTGGCTTGTCGAGATTCCTCAAGCGTAGCCTTAAAACTGGCAATCAATGTATGCGGGAGATCACGGATGAAGCCCACCGTATCGCTCAACAGCACCGGCCCCCAACCGGGTAACTGCCAACGGCGAGTCCGAGTATCGAGCGTCGCAAAAAGTTGATCCTGAGCCAAAACATCTGCACCGGTCAATTGATTCATTAAGGTGCTTTTTCCGGCATTTGTATAACCGACCAGCGACACAGTGCGATGCGTCGCCCTCGCCGAAACAGTCCGTTCCTTTCGCCGTTCGATCACGGCTAATTCGCGCCGCAGATCACGAATTTTCTTTTCAACTAATCGGCGATCGACCTCTAATTGCTTTTCACCCGGCCCGCGCATCCCGATACCGCCCTCGATGCGGGAAAGGTGAGTCCACATTTGTTTGAGCCGCGGCAACGAGTATTCAAGTTGTGCCAACTCTACTGCCAGGCGAGCTTCTGTCGTTTGAGCACGATGTGCGAAGATATCGAGAATCAATTCAGTCCGGTCAATCACCTTCACACGCAGTGTTTTTTCAAGATTACGCGTCTGGCCTGGGCTGAGGTCGTTGTCAAAGAGGACCACGTCCGCACCGCACTGCTCGACGAGCATTTTCAAAGACTCCACTTTGCCTTTGCCCAAATAGGTTGCTCGATCGGGCACGTCACGCCGTTGTACGAGTTGGGCTTCCACGTGGGCACCCACCGTGCGAGCCAGACCCGTCAACTCTTCCAACGGGTCGTGTTGAAATTTTCGATTGGGAAGAAGAACGCCAACGAGTACTGCCGTTTCGCTGCGTACACCCTCAACGCGGGTCATCTCTTTCAAGGCGACTCCTGTTGTTCCATGGTTTTTTTCTTTGATGCTCTATTTTAGCCTAAACAGTGGGCACCTGTAACGTAACCTCAACCCGATTTCAGACGGCAGACGGTCGGTCGACTAGGTGGTGCCGTCCAGTCGCATATGGCAGTAGCTCTCATATCGCCGCGCGTCCAGCCGACCATCGGCAACCGAATCCTTCACTGCACAGTCCGCTTCATGCGTGTGCGTGCAGTCGGGGAACCGACAGTAACTGACCAACGGACGAATGTCCCGAAAGAGGCCCGCCACCTCCTGCGGTGCAACATCCCATAGGGCAAACTGTCGGATCCCAGGTGTATCCACAATAAAACCGCCCATCGAAAGTGGGATCAATCGGGCCGTGGTAGTCGTATGCCGGCCTTTCCGTGTTTCGCGACTTACGGCGCCCACTCGTAGTCCCAGATCAGGCTCAATCACGTTGAGCAGTGAAGATTTCCCTACACCGCTTTGTCCGACAACGACCGTTGCGCGATCCCGAAGTGCATTGCGAAGCCTTGACAGGTTCAATCCAGTGGTTGCTGATACTTGCAGCACCTCGTAACCAAGTTGTGCAAAAACACCAATCAGTGGCTGGAGCGACCCAGGATCCACCAGATCAATTTTGTTAATGCAGATCACCGGTTTGATATCCGCTTGTTCGGCTGCCACGAGAAAGCGATCGATTAAGTGTGGTTTTAAATCGGGCTCTGCGGCACTGGCAACAATCACCATTTTTTCGACATTGGCCACCAGCACATGCTGCCGATCCCGACTGGTGCGAGCCAACACGCCCCGGCGCGGCTCAATCCGCTCAATCAAGCCCTCGTCACCATCAGGCCTGAATTGCACCTCATCGCCCACCGCAACCACATGCCGCTGATCCGTTTGCAAGGTCTTGAGTAACCGGCGGACGGCGCAGTCGTAACGTTTGCCGTCGCTGGTCTGGACAACGCTGATCAGTCCGCGAACCTCCAATACGCGACCCGGCAGGCAATGCTCCAGATCGACCTCTGGCAACACCGAGAAGCCGGTGTTGTCACCGCTGACCTCTTGGCCGATAACAGTCCGCTTTTTCGCCAACTCTCCTTTCCCGCTCAGCTGTTCACGCCGAACAGAATCGTCATCTTCAAATCCCTCTCGTTCAAATTTTTGCGTCAGTCCACCTTCGCGCGTGCGGGCTTGCCGATTTTTTCGAAAAGAAACGCGAAGCTTTTTCTTTTTTTTGCTCATCGGCAACGGCGATTAGCGATCCGGTTTCGGGGGAGAGGACTTCGTGGGGTCGATGGACCGACGTCTCTTGCGTTTTTGTCCTGGTGGATGCTCAAGTCCCGCACGTTTAAGGAGGGAATCACCGAAAATTTCTTCCGGTGGCGCGTCCGGAGGGGGTGGGCCGACTGCGCCAAGTTCCGCCGGCACATAGTAAATCCGGTAGTGATGTTTTGCGATCGAAAGCGTATCTCCCGATTGCAATCGACGGTCGGTTATCGATACATCATTGACCTTCACGCCATTAAGGCTTTTGAGATCCTTTAGATACCAGTAACCGCCGCGGACCGAGAGTTGACAGTGGTGCGCTGACACATTTTTGAAACGGAGTACAATATCGCAGCTCTCACGGCGTCCGATCAGCAAATTTTTCTTCAAGAGCGGAATTGGATCACCACCGCCTTTCGGGACAAGCGTACCGAAATTGTCGGGTGATCCCTGTGGTTGCTTGAGCGGTTTGTTTTCTTCGTTCATCCGTCTACTATCCCTCAGGTCGCCGGGACTCGGCGGCAGGTCCCTCGCGTGGGCTCTCTTCCCGTCGCTTTTTTTCAAGCGTACGCTATAGTGGTCGCATCCACAGGAACCCAGGCCACTCAAACAGAAACACGGGTGCCCTGTCTGTTTGTATACCCCAAATGGCGGCAGGTCAATGAATGCATGTCCTCCCCGAAATGATGCTTGGCGAGCGGCTGGTCTCCGCTATTTCGCCTATGGATTTCATCTGCGCCAAAAATTCGGTCAGCGGGTCCAGAAAGTCAGCCTGGATGCCAAAATGACCTGCCCGAATGTCGATGGCACTGTGGCGGTCGGGGGCTGCGTGTTCTGCGACAACCGTAGTTTCAGCCCTTCGCGAAGAATCCCCCGTGGAGCAATCTCTGCTCAGTTGAACGACGGCATTAGTCGATTACAGAAGCGATATAAGGTAGAGCAATTTATTGCTTATTTCCAACCGGCAACCAATACCTATGGGCCGCTTGAGAAATTGCAGCCTCTTTTTGAAGAAGCCATTGCCGATCCCCGAGTGGTAGGACTCGCGATCGGAACGCGGCCTGATTGCATTGAAGAAGATGTGCTTGATTTGATTGCTTCATTAGCAAAGCAAACATATGTTTCGGTCGAATATGGCATGCAGACAATGCACGACAGGTCGCTCGCTTGGATGAATCGAGGATGCACGCACGCAGCCATGATCGACGCAGTTGAGCGAAGCCGCGATCGCGGTTTCGAAATCTGTGCACACATCATGCTTGGGTTGCCGGGAGAATCGCGCCAAGACATGCTCTCCACGGCACGGGAGGTTGCACGTCTGAATCTTGACGCGGTCAAGATACACAATTTGTACGTCGTAAAGAATACGCCGCTGGTGGACGAGGTTGCATCCGGCAAGGTTCAACTGATGGAACGCGATGAATACGTCGAGGCTGTGGTCGACTTTCTCGAACTTCTTCCTCCCAACTGCATTGTCGAGCGGATTAGCGGTGATGCACCGGCGGATTATTTTGTTGGCCCAAGTTGGTGCCTCGACAAGCCGGCAGTAAAAAGGGCAATCGAACAGGAACTCGAAGCTCGCAATACCTACCAGGGAAGATGCCACGAAGTTGAAAAGTCGACCCATTCGTCAGCGCCCGTCGTTCGCACCGGCCACTAACGTAAAAAAAGTCCGCCGATTTTACTTTCTCGCCCCCGCGCTCTAGGATGGCATGATGCGGAGTGGACCGGGCAGTCGCTGGCCCTCTGCCTTCATCGGCAGCGGGCGGGAGGAAAGTCCGGGCTCCACAGGACAGGGTGGTGGGTAACTCCCACCGGCCGAAAGGCTAGGGCAAGTGCAACAGAAAGGAAACCGCCTCACGCGAGTGAGGTAAGGGTGAAACGGTGCGGTAAGAGCGCACCAGCAGGTCGGGCGACCGACTTGGCTAGGTAAACCCCACCTGGAGCAATGCCAAACAGAAAGCAGTTTCCCAACCTGGGGACACGGGTCGGTCCGGTCCGTTACGACTTTCGGGTAGGCTGCATGAGATGACGGGCAATCGTCATCCTAGATAAATGGCTGCCACGCGGTTTTCGCGAACCGCGACAGGACCCGGCTTACAGGTCCACTCCGCATTTTTACAGATACATCCCGAGAAATCCGCTCGCTTCTTCGCATGCCGCGGCGGCACGTGACGCCCGGTCTTTGCTCCGCGACAAATCACCCGCGGCAATATAGCGATCAAACTCAACTCGGACAGCCACCAATGCGGTTTCCGCAAACCAGGAAACAATCGGTTCGCTCAACCAATCACAAGTCTCTTGTAACAATCGAACATCAAGGTCACACGATTTCGTACTGAGATCGTCCGGGTCAGTTAGAACTGTTCCCTCAAAACCAAATCGCAACATGCCGCACGCCGGGTCGTTCGTCAACCGAAAGATGCAGTGGGCATCAAAAAGATAATACGTGTTGTGCGAACCATGTTTTTCGATCGCATCTTTGATTCTCTGGCATCTCTCATGAAATGCGGGAGACGCATCCAGGGGGATGTCCAACCGACCGACGCTTCGAAGCGGCAGACATTCAAAAGAGATTTCAACCTGAGAAGATTGCATTAAACTCACCCGCAAAGCATCAAAAAATCAGGGCGAACGATCGACTCGGGCCTGTTTCTGCAACTGCCCCGCAGTACGCTGCATCCCCAGCGTCAGCCAGCCGTCTTTCAAATCCAACCGCTCATACGCCAGCGGTCCAACCTGCTTAAAGCGGGGATCTGGCACTTCAAATGGAAACACATGCACAACTTTGTTTTCACCGTTTTTACCTTCTAGCGTCTCTTTCCAGCGGACCCGAAGCTTTGACCGCAACGGTGCATCGGCGGCGACGAATCGACCACCCTTCTCCACATTCGTGGGATCGACTCCCTGGCCGAGCAGCGTTAACTGCAGTCCGCCGGCGTTGTCCTGCTGCACACGGTAGCGTGCCCACATGCTCATCGGCCGATCATACACCTGCTCATCGAGGCCTGAAAATTCTGTTCCCCGGATAACAAATCGGATCGTTCCATCTCGGAACTCGACTGATAGCGGATTTCGTTTTGCAAATCGCATTTGCCAGCCCGCCTCTTGCGATTCCCCTTGCGAACCTTGTGGCCTTTCTGAGCCCTGTGGGGTTGGCAGCGGTTCTTCTCCCTTACTCGCGCGCTGTTGTGCCAACTTTTTCTGCCGCTGCTGTTTGAAACGCTCAAGAAAATTAGGCTCGTCACCCTTTTGTTTTGCATCTTCGCTACTGACTTCTTTTCCACCGAGCAGATGGGCCGCCATGTTGTTTACGAAAGACTCGTGAACGCGAACCGCCAAGTCGGAACCAGCGGGTGGCAGACTTGCAGCGATGGGCGCCCCAAGCTGATCAGGCGAGGCCTCGTGCATTAAAAGCTGAATCTGCGAACCATCCGACTCGACATCGAAACGACGAGGAAAAGCATCTTTGCGTAACAGCGGGGCACGAAACTTTTCCCCGTACTTTTGATTGGCATCGGCAAGCAGTTTGTCACCCTCTTCATTCATTCGCTCTTCCAGACGCCGTGCAGCACGCTGAGAACTTTGACGCTGCGCCTGCCCTTTGCTTTGTGCCACCTTGCGCCACGCTAGTTTCTCCACCAACGGATTGCCACGGCGAGTTGTTAGCCCTGTAACCCGAGTCTCGGTCGTCGCATCAGCTCGCGCCGGTTGCGAGGTAAAACCCTCACCGGAGAAATGCACCTTTTTGGTTCCTTCAAGGCTGGTCGTCGAGTCAGCAAACACCCGAACCGACCTCTTTGATCCGACTGTACTCGACTCAGTTACACCACGCATATTTAGCCCAATCGCTGCCCGATTTTCATCTGGAAGCAAGTCGACTTTCAAACTGCCCTTGGTCTGTCCTTCGCCGACGATCTGCACACCCAAGATGTTCTCTCGGATACGAATCGCTTCATCGATGGCCCGATCCATCGCACTGGAGATAAGTTCCGATGAAATGTAAGCAGAGAGATTAGGATGCGAATAATGCGAGCGGACTGCGTCCGTCAAGTCCGGAGCAACACCGAAGCGACTTAGAAATTGAATCCGCAACGCAATTGCCATCGAATCCCAGTGTGAGGATGTCACACCAGACTTCCGCAACCTATCTGCCAATTCGCCGCTATAGGCCTTGATTTTTTTCTTTACCGCCGCGGTCTTCTTTTCTGCCAGCACGCGGTCGATCCAACTTCGCAAACTGTGCCGCAACGTGACGAATTGTGTTTTTTCGAGTCCGGCTTCATCGGCAGAAAGTCGCTGCAGCACTTTCGCCAACTTCGCCGTATCCGGACGGTCGCTGGAAAACTGCGCCTGCAACTCCGGCCAAAGAATAAATGCCTTCCATCCCTCCGATCGATCCGGATTCTGGGCAAGGAATCGATCAAGCGTGTCTGCCGCCTCGGCCGTTTGTGATTCGGCAGCCGCGATCATGGCAGGGCTCGGCGGCTGAAACGTCTTATACGCCGATTGGGCAACTTCTGGAAGTTTCTCAACCGGCAAACGGACTTCGGCCGCAAGATATACCGTATATGCGGCAAGTGCTGTTCGAACCGCAGCAAACCGAGGCTTTTCAAGACCTGCAGCGCCGCTTCGATAACGTGCCAAGATATCTTTTAATGCCTTAAGATCTGCATCGGGACCCTCAGCCAATTCTCGCCGCAACAGTGCGGTCTTCAGATATGCGTTCCAGGTCGTGCCATATGGACTGGTTTTCAACCAACCTTCCAACCGATCGAGCGATGAACTTAGCGTTTGCCACGACGTGCTGCTTTGCACCGCGCGATCCTCGGCTGAGACAGGGCGGTCCGAGCCAAGCAGAAAGAGCCCACAACCGAACATGAGAAATGCCACTCTGAAAGGGGCCAGGTTGTGGAAGCGAAAACGGCACATCTGCAATTTCTCCGAGACAAAAATCTGGATTTCCTCGATATATACCAAAATGTAGCTTACAAACGGAGTCGAGTTAGCATCCAATTTGCCAGAATTGCGTGGAATACAGCGAATTTTTCGCACTCGGTCGCCATTTTTAAGGCATTTCGCGGGCAACCGCAGAACCTCTCAGTAAAGCGGGGGTTTGATCCACAGGCTGGTAACATCGCGGCGTACATGGCGTGCCGAAGGCTTCAACTTGGTTGCTGGAGATCGATCGATGCACATAGCGCGAGGTTTGATGGAAAAGATGTCTTGCGACCATTACATTTCTAGGCGAATTTTTGTTTCTTGCTGGGCGTTACTCTTGTTTCTCATGCCCAGTCCTCTTTGCCGGCAAGCCGCCGGCGAAACAAACTTCAAATCAATTGCAAAACAAATCGACCTTCAACTGCAAGCGAGTTTGGAGGAGACCGACCCGATCGATGATGCGACATTCCTGTCGCGGGTTTCACTCGATTTGGTAGGCAGGCGTCCGAACGCGAATCAGATCAGAAACTTTGTCCATAATGCCGATCCTCGAAAACGAACGACAGCGATTCAACAGTTGCTCGAAGACCCACAATTCGGCAAACACTGGGGAAGATACTGGCGCGACACGATCCTAGCGCGGCGGGCCGATGAGCGGGCACTGCAGTTGGTCTCCGCTTCGCTCACCAAAGCGGTAGCCGATCGCCTCAACAATAACATCGGCTGGGATCAGATTGCCAACGATTTCATCACGGCGTCTGGGGACGTACGCGGCCATGGCGAGACTGCCCTGTTTATAGCGCAAAAGGGTGAACCAGAAGGTATCACTGCCGAGGTGTCGCGGATTTTTCTCGGCATCCAAATCCAATGTGCGCAGTGTCACGATCATCCCACGGATCAATGGAAACGGGAACAATTTCATCAATTGGCAGCCTTTTTTCCCCGAGTCGGCGTCCGACGCGTCCGCAACGAAGAGCCTCGAAACTTTGAAGTTTATTCTCGCAACAAACAGGGTCGCGGCAAGAAAAACAAAAATAAAAAATCTCTTGAATACTACATGCCCGACCTTGCACGCCCCAATGTCCAGGGGCAGGTCACCAAGCCAGTCTTTTTTCTGACCGGTCACTCGCTCGAATTGGGTACGCAGGATCAGATTCGCCGTCAGACACTGGCCGAATGGATTACCGCTAACGATGAAAACCCCTGGTTTGCTCGCGCGTACGTCAATCGAATCTGGACAGAACTGATGGGCCGAGGGTTTTATGACACCGTTGACGACATCGGCCCGGAGCGCGATTGCACCAACCCTGAAATACTCGCCCTGCTGGAAAAACAATTTGTCGCGTCCGGCTACGACACAAAATGGCTCTTGCAAACGATCATGGCCACCGCGGCATATCAATCGAAGTCGCCTGCAACGAGGACGGGCTCCGAGGCGATTGCATCCCAACCGCTGCGCGGAGATGCAATTTTCAATAACCTAACCCAAGCCCTCGCAGTGCCAGGTGCGGATGGCAAGGGCACTAAGAATCAAAAGCGATTACAAAAATCCCGACAGCTTTTCGTTCAATCTTTTTTTTACGACCCGAGTCTTCCGCGTGCTGAAATCAATCCTACCATTCCCCAAGCCTTACTTCTGATGAACAGCCCGCAAATCAATGCATTTATTCGCGGCGACCGAAGCAAGACGATGCTCCAGAGGCTACTTGTCACAGAAACGGAGAACGAACGTTTAGTGGAAACACTCTATCTGAAATGCTTGGGTCGATTCCCTTACGACCAGGAACAGCGCATCTGTTTGCAACATATCGCGTCCCAAGGTAGTCGCGTTGAGGCCTGCGAAGATATTCTCTGGTCGCTTTTAAATACGGCAGAATTTCGTCAGCGGAATTGAAGGAGTTTGAACAATGGATCGGATCAAAACATTCAATATGCAGCAACGACTGCGTGATCGTCGCGCGTTCCTTCGCAACATCCCCCCGACAATGGTGGGAGCCGGTCTGCTTGGTTGGCCCGAATCGCTCGCACTTGCCGCTGCAAAGAACAACACGCGACAGCGAGCCTGCATCCTGCTGTGGATGGCCGGTGGCCCCAGCCCGTATGAAACGTTAAGTCCCATAGAGGGCCATGAAAACGGAGGAGGCACCCGATCGATCGCAACGAGCGTTCCAGGAATTCGTGTCGCTGAGAATTTGCCTCACATTGCATCCCGCATGGAGGACTTTGCCCTGGTCCGTTCCCTGACCAGTAAAGAGGGCAACCACAACCGGGCATCGTTTCTGCTGCACACCGGTTATCTGCCGACACCAACGGTGAAATACCCAGCGTTCGGCGCGATTGCCGCTCAGCAACTTGGCCAGGAGGAAGGTGATCTTCCAGCTTACGTGCGGATCGGCAGTGGCGGGCGACTACGTGTGGGCGGGGGTTTGCTCGGCGCACAATTTGACCCGTTTATTCATCGCGCACCGAACAAACCCCCAGGCAACACAGAACCGACGACCGATCTCCATCGATATCGGCGTCGACTTGCACTGCAAACGCAACTGCAGAAAGATCAGAAACTGCCAACCGGCGTTCAAGAAGCCCATCAATCGACTTATGACAAGGCATCGCGAATGATTCTCTCGTCCGACATGAAGGCCTTCGACTTGACCCGCGAGTCAGAAAACGTTCGCGCCGCCTACGGTGATTCTGATTTTGGCGCTGGATGTCTGCTCGCGCGCCGCTTGATCGAGTCAGGCGTAACGTTTGTGGAAGTAAATTGTCGTGGTTGGGACACCCATCAGGACAATTTTGCAAAGACACGACAGTTGACCGAACAGGTCGATAGACCGACCGCTGCGTTAATTGATGACCTTAAGCAGCGCGGCCTTCTCGAATCTACACTCGTCGTCTGGATGGGAGAATTCGGGCGAACACCAAAAATTAACGCCCGTGGCGGACGCGACCACTATCCGAGGGTATTCTCGGCTGCAATCGCCGGGGGCGGAATCCGTGGCGGGCAAATAATCGGCAAGGTGAGCGAAGACGGCGCGGAGGTTGCCGATCGACCGGTCAGCATTCCAGACCTTTTTCAGACCTTCTGCCGTGCGCTCGAAGTTGACCCGGAGAGCGAAAGTATCAGCAGCCTCGGCCGCCCCATCAAAGTCGTAGAGGATGGCGCACCAATTGAGGAACTTTTCTAAACGTGCCTTTCACACAGACGCATCGTGGCTGGAAACGACGTCGGCTCGTCTTGCGCGGCCCGGACCGGACCGTCTTAGCGGTCGGTCTGACTCTCGGTGTCACACTTGTGCCCGCAGAACGGGGGGGACCATCATTTGCTTAATCGATGGACATCGGATCATACACAAAGTCCCTATTTATCCCTGTTTTTATTTACATCCAGTTTGGATACCGCTCTATCGCCATAGCGGGGGGCACGCTACCCTAGAGGCAATCTAAAGAACCGCGTAAGTTTTTGCCTTTTTCTTCTCCGATTTGTCGCCCTACGGCTGCCGAAAGGGCTAAAGAGTTGGAGATGGCAAAAAGAAGCCTCGCTAGGATCTCCACCCCGGTAACAGCAAGACGAAAAGGAAGCCCACCCTTGTCCATCGCACCGAGCACTTCCGATCCCCCACGCGAGCCCCATTTGCCAGGCAAACAGATAAATAAAATGCCAAGCCGGTCAGATGAAACGGGAATTTCAGATCCCCCGCGAGAGTCATATACAAGCGCTGAAATCAGTCAGCCTGCAGATTTCTGGAATCGATCGATCATGTTAACGGCCATCATCGCGCCGTTCATCGGTCTGATTGTTGGGATTTATTACAGTTGGACGGTCGGCTGGATGGGTTGGCCTTTTCTCCTGCTAATCATTGCCTGCTGGTGTGTTTCTGGGATGGGTGTCACGATCGGATTTCACCGTCTGGGCACGCATGGTTCGTTTGAAACGTTTCGTCCCATTCGTGCCATTTGGATGATGATGGGTGCACTAAGTATTTAGGGATCACCATTGGTATGGTGTGCTGTTCATCGCAAACATCATCAGAAGTCGGATCGAGTTGGTGATCCACATTCTCCGAACCTACACGGCTCAGGGTTCTGGAACGCAACTCGGGGGTTTATCTACGGTCACTGCGGATGGCTGCTGACAACCTATTGGTCCAAACCCGATCTAAAACGCTATGTCCCGGATCTTTTAGAGGATAAGTTTCTCGTGTGGGTCGACAAATTTTATTACCTGTGGGTACTGGCCAGCCTAGGAATTCCCGCGCTCATCGGTGCTGCAATTACTCAGAGTTGGCATGGTGCACTGCTCGGTTTCCTTTGGGGTGGACTGGTACGAACATTCATGGGTCACCACATCACTTGGTCGATCAATTCAGTCTGCCATATGTTCGGTGGCCGACCCTTCAAGTCGTCCGATTTGTCGACCAATAATTTTCTTTGTGCCCTGCTGGGATTCGGCGAAGGTTGGCACAACAACCACCACGCGTTTCCCAGTTCAGCCCGACACGGTCTGAGTTGGTGGCAGTTGGATGTGAGTTGGCTGACAATTTTACTGATGAAAAAGCTTGGGTTAGCCTGGAATGTCAAAGTTCCCAGCGAGTCTTCAGTGGCCGCCAAGAAACGATCCTAGCAATGGCTTCTTCGCAATAGCTTCTTCGCCAACCGGGATTTGAGCCAGGTGAGCCAGGTCCGTACTTTTACTGACCGAATAAGCTATACTGCAGGCTCATAGATTGCCCTTTCGACTGCGGCCTGATCTAGCCTTATGGCGCGATGGTGCAGTTGATTCGTCGGTGATTACTCCGTGAGAGAGTGAAGCGCATGAACGATCCGGGAATGAGCGAACCTACCGCACCGCAGGCAATTGAGTTTGAGCATGCCAAACGCCTGGAAGCGAATATTGCCAGCGTTGTCCTGGGCCGTCCTCGTGCAATTCGACTTACGCTTGTGGCCTTATTGGCAGGCGAGCATGTCTTGCTCGAAGACGTTCCGGGGGTGGGCAAAACGCTGATCGGAAAAGCACTCGCCCGAAGTTTGAGCGGCAAATTTTGCCGTATCCAATTTACCCCCGATCTGTTGCCCGGCGATATCACGGGCACCACCATGTATCGGCAGGCAGACGGGGAATTTGAATTTCTCCCGGGCCCTGTATTTGCAAATATTGTCCTGGCGGATGAAATCAATCGAACGACTCCCCGCACGCAGAGTGCCTTGCTCGAAGCGATGAGCGACTGTCAGGTTTCGATCGATAGCGAAACCCACCCCCTTCCAAGGCCCTTCATGGTGATCGCCACGCAGAATCCTTTCGAGTTTGAAGGAACGTATCCACTCCCGGAAAGTCAGCTCGATCGGTTTCTGCTTAGGATTTCTGTTGGTTATCCAAGCCGAGAGCAGGAACTACAAGTCATCGAGGATCATCGGTCAGGAAATCCGCTTCAGGAGGTGAGTTCAGTCGTCGATGGCCAACAGCTGCTCGCCCTGCAGGCAGCGGTTCGGGACGTTCAGGTTTCTGCGGTTCTTCGCGAGTATCTCCTCGATCTTGTGGAAGCAACTCGCAAAAGCGATGAGCTTTATGTGGGTGCCAGCACAAGGGGCACGCTTTGTCTCTATCGAGCATCGCAAGCACTGGCTGTGCTTGAGGGGAGAGCATACGTCGTGCCCGACGACATTCAAAACCTGGTGGTGCCGGTGCTTGCTCATCGTGTGATCACAAAGGGATATATGCATGGGGGCCACCGCCAGGAAACCGAAGACGTGCTGGCCCAGATTGCCTCAGAGGTTCCGGTGCCCGGCTAGGTTGGTCCGCTACCCTTTTTTGTCAGTTGGGCGACAAGGATTTGGCTTACAAACAATGCGACGACGCAAAACTGTCATTTGTCGCGAGGGCTGGTACTACCTGCTGGTTCTTGGATTCGTTGCGTTAAGTTCTGTCTTACGCAACGTCAACATGCTGATGGTCGTCTCCGCGATCATGCTCTTCGCCTTTCTCTTTTCATGGCGGATGGCAATCAAGGCAATTCGAGGGGTTACATTGCATCGCAAAATCCCCCACACGATCCGTAGCGGGGATGTCCTCGACATTCAGCTGGAACTGAAAAGCGCAAAGCCCCGGAGTCTATTCGCGCAGGCTGGCAGTCGTTGCCTGGAGATTGATGAAACGATTCGCCATCTTTTGCCAAAAAGCCAACTGGCAAAAAAAACGGTCCAACTAATGTGCTGGTATTTACCAAGGGGGGGTAAGGAAACGCTGACTTATCGTGCCCGATTACTTCAAAGAGGTCTCTATCGAATCGGTCCCACGCGGATCGCAACCGGATTCCCACTCGGCCTGCTCCGGCATATCCGGATTCTAGACCAGGGAGACCGAGTGGTAGTCTTACCACGCCCCGGTCGGTTATTACCGGCGTTTGGCCGAATGTTTGCCCAACTTCAACTAGGCATGCGCGGCGATCCACTCCGGCAAGATCGCCAAATCGGAGACTTTCATGGATTGCGCGATTGGCGTGATGGGGACAGTCACCGCGTGATTCACTGGCGAAGCACTGCCAGACGCGGTATCCCGCTGGTCCGTGAATTCGAACACCAGCAACATGAGGAGTTAAATCTGCTGGTCGAACTGGGAAGCGAGCGTGACTACTCGCAACGCGCACAGGTCGAGCAGGTCATCCGGTTCGCGGCAACGATTGCGAGCGAATTTTGTCGGCACCGGGATGGCATCCTCCGGATGGTCATTGTCGGAGCTGAGATCACTAGTGGTGGTGGTGCAAACCACCCAAGACTGCTCGAACAATTACTTACGTTATTGGCCACCGCTGATACACAACCGCAGGGAATAAAAGATACTAGGAACGAGCGGGCTTTTGAGCGGGGCATCCAATTGCTCTGCCAGGCCGATCATCGCTGCCGACCGACCTTGATCCTCAGTCCCTACGTTCGGGAGCCATCGCAGGTCACATTAATCGCTGATTCTGCGGCAGCAACCCAAACAGCGGTAGGTCCGATCCGCTGTATTGATACCAACAGCGATGAATTCGGACATTTCTTCGATCCGGCGGAGTGAGGGTGAAAAGCATGGCAACCGAACGACTTCTTCAATTACTCACCGCGTTGTTGACAGCGCTTGGTAGTGTGATGCTGGGAACCAGTTCGGGAAATGTAACCCTGCCACTTCTGACGATTGCGGCAGCCACGATGAGCATATATCTCACCGATCGCTTGCGATGGTTTTACCTGCACGGATCTGTGGCTAATTTAGCGGCCCTCTGTGCCGTCTTAATTTCGATCTACGATTTCTATCAGCTCGAGCGCGACCGGCAATTGCTCGCGATTGCCTATCTACTCGTATATTTGCAAATTGTGCTGCTCTTTCAAATAAAAACGCATCGGATTTATTGGCAGCTTCATCTGCTGAGTCTGTTGCAGGTGATTGTTGCCACGGCAGTCAGTACGAGTCTTGGCTTTGGGATCCTATTGATCATCTATCTTTACTGCTGTCTGTGGACCGGATTTGTCTTTTTCGTCGTTCGCCAAGAGAACCAGCAGCGTGACCGCTTGAAATCTTCGTTGCCCCAAACTTGGACAACCGATGTGTCTCTAGCGGAGGCCTTGCGAGAGCAACAAACGCGTTTTCATCCTCGACTTGCACTCGCGGCCTTACGACAAGCGGCAGGAATCTGCTTGTTCGCGTTCCTCACTTTTCTACTCCTACCTCGGATCGGCGATGGAACCTCCCATCAAAAAATAATCGGTACGCGCATGATCGGTTTTACGGACAGCGTCCGCCTGGGAGAACTTGGCACCGCCATTGAGAGCGAAGAACCGGTACTCCGGTTATGGTTTTTTGAACCGGGTGCGGAGCAAGCATTCCGTCTATTGGGTTCTCCGATGCTCCGTGGGGCCGTTGTGAATTATTATCAGAATGGAACATGGTCGATTGCCCAGGGACAACATATTTGGGAACAAGAAATTGAAATCCCAAGCAGCAATGCGGGTTCCGTAAGACAACGCATAGCGATGACACCACTCAGAGAGCGGACCGTGTTTGCGATTTATCCCCCGACCAGCATCGATCAACAATCAACGGTAGCCTTTAATTTACGTACGCAGCAAATGGTGCGGACGACATCTCAATCCAACCCTTTTGACGTGATATTGGGCGCCAGCGGGATTCATAATCGGCGACAAACTCGGATCACGGCGATCGGCCCGACCGATGCGATCGGCGATATCTCGCTGCTCCAGCCTTTTCATGGTGCGGAAAACGCAAACGCGGCTGCCCGGCGACTGGAACCCTTGAGCGCGCTGGCAGCTCGCATCCTAGAAGAGAACGGGCTTACCGATGCAACGACCATCGAGAGAGCCGATGCGCTCTGTAATTATCTTAAATCTTCTCCGCGGTTCAAATATTCTCTAACAGGTGTGAAACGCGATCCGGAACTCGACCCCATTATCGACTTTTTGACAGAGAACCCTGAGGGACACTGCGAATATTTTTCCAGCGCATTGACGCTCATGCTTCGCAGCGTAGGCATTCGCGCACGGATGATCATCGGTTTTCGCGGTGGAGATTGGAACCACTTGGGAGCCTATTATCAGATCCGACAGAAAGATGCCCATAGTTGGACCGAAGCCTATATTCCGCCCGACGAAGCACAGTCATTTTCAGAGAACGGATCATTGCCCAGTGCCGATCCCTATGCATATCCTCAACCCGAGCGAGGCGGTTGGCTGCGGCTGGACCCGACACCGGGGAACTCGGGCTTTGAGAGTCAAATGAAAGGTGGCGTCGCATGGCAATTCTATGGACAAATGAGAAACTATGCCGACTTCCTTTGGACGAAATATGTGATTCAACTCGACGCGCGACGACAGCAAGAGGAGATCTATGACCGATTTGCTGACTGGGCTGGTGCCCTTCTCGACACGGTCGTCCAAAAATTCATATCGCAGGACAGATCTGAGCAACGTTCATTGGAAAGTGCTGAGACCGATCGAGCAGCACCAGCAGAACCGAGTCATAAAACGCTCGACTGGACGCGACTCTCGCTTTGGCTTGCAATCCTACTGAGCTTGACTGGCTGCATCTTTCTGGTGCGGAGGCGATATCGTGCGGGTTTTCAGGAAAGGTGCGTGACTGCAAAAGGTTTCGCGACTCCGCCCCGCCCTTTCTATCGCCAATGGGAACGCCTTGCGGCGCGTTATCTTGCGCGGCGACGGCCGGAGCAAACTGCGCAAGCGCATGCGGCTCAAATGTCTGATCGACTCGTCGCTTATGGACTGGCCAATCAACGCGATATACCTGCACGAGTCGTCGATGCACACTATGCATATGCGTACGGGGGCATGACCCCGGACTCTGAGACGGAGGCTGAACTTTCTGATTTGATTGTGATGCTCGGCAAGGCCCTAGCCACTCGGCAACGCGATGCGTTAAAAACGTAATCGGCTGGGAAATCAACCCGCACCGAGAAAATATCAGGATCACAACGCATGAAGATCGGCATCGTCGGTTACCAATCCTCTGGCAAAAGCACACTCTTTGCATGGCTCTCGGGCACAGCTGCCGACCCATCGCTCGCTCACAGCGGCCAAACGGCGGCGGTCGAGGTGATCGATCCACGCGTTTCCAAGCTGGCAGAGATCTACCAGCCGAAAAAAATCACGCACGCCAATCTTCAACTGGTCGACACACCGGGACTCGAACAAGGTAGTGCGAGCAATGCAGGTCACTTGAGTTTGATTCGCGAGGCAGGCTGCCTGGTCCATGTGGTCGATGCCTACGGTGGCGGCGATCCACTCGCTCACCTGGCAAGCTTCGATGAAGACCTACTGCTGGCGGATCTGGAGATTGTTACCCGGCGGGTGGAAAAGCTAACCGAATCGGTAAAAAAACCGCGGCCCAATCGTGAGGAGGAGCAGGCCGAACTCGACGCACTCGGTCCGGTGCTTGCCAGGCTCGAGGAGGGCAAGCCGCTAGCCGGCATGGAACTCTCCCCGCTGCAACAGAAGGCGACGCGTTCGTTCCAGCTTTTGACCGAGAAGCCGCAGTTTGTGGTGTTCAACCTGGGCGACGACGGTGGGATCGCTGATCAGCTTCTAGCGGCACTACCGGAGCGTGTTCCAGGCGTCGCCTTTTCCGTTGGCCTCTCGGCGGAACTGGCCGAGATGGACGAGGCCGACCGAGCTGAATTTGCCGAGGAGATGGACGGGGTGACTGCGGAGCGAGAACCGCTGCTGTTGAAGCTGATGGAGGCATCGGGGCAGCGACTCTTTTTCACGGCCGGTGAAAAAGAGGTGCGGACCTGGATGATCCGCGATGGGGCGACGGCCGGCGAAGCGGCCGGCGGTATTCATTCGGATCTGGAACGCGGTTTTGTGCGAGCCGAAACGATGAGTTGTGACGATCTGTTTCGTCTGGGCAGCGAGCGGGAGATCAAAGCGAATGGACTGATGCGTCGCGAGGTGCGCGACTATGTGGTGCAGGAAGGCGACATCCTGCACATTCTGGCCAGCACCTGATCGCGTTAGGCTTATTTACCGGACCAACTGCTTACCGGAGTTACCCGAGGTTATTCAATATACCGCTTCACTCGAAATACATCTTCCGTGTTATGATCTTGTCCCTGCTCGTAGCCCACGGGGATGGAACGATCGATTAAATAAAACGCACGGTGTCTGTGGAAATCAGTCCCTTCTGCCTCGGT
>JAYZMM010000051.1:0-6258 GCA_036153155.1 Planctomycetota bacterium | reverse complement strand
AATCTGGCAGATCGTGGAGTGATTCCAGGTGTCAAAAAAGCAAGTTGGTAAACCGGAGAAATTGTTTCGATGATGACCGATCCAATCGCTGATATGTTGACGCGAATTCGTAATGCTGTACGGATTGAGCGGCCTCATGTTCATGTTCCTGCGTCCAAAGTAAAACGCGGCTTGGCCGAAGTGCTCAAGCGGGAGGGTTATATCTGGGACTGGAATGAATCGGAGGAGGACAAATTCCCGATCATTCATATTGAATTGAAATATGGACCGAATGGTGAGCGAGTGATCCGACACATCAAGCGGGTCAGCAAACCGGGACGACGAATCTACAACGGAGCAACGCAACTGCGACCCATCCTGAACGGGTTGGGCATTTCGATTGTGAGTACGAGTCGGGGGGTGATCTCTGACCGAGAAGCGCGACAACGCAATCTCGGGGGAGAGGTTCTCTGCGAGGTGTGGTAAATCGGGGTACGGATTCGGCTGTAATCGAAGACTGTTGAAACAATAACAATCAAACGAAACTATCGCGAACACGTTGAGAAAGATGAACTGAGATGTCTCGTATAGGAAAACAACCTGTTGCTATTCCCAGCGGTGTCCAAGTGGCGACCGAGGGCAATTGCGTCACGGTGGAGGGACCGCTCGGAAAACTTAGTTTCACCCATCGTGCCGAAGTAAGCGTCAGCGTGGATAACGAAAAGGGAATCCTCGTCGAACGTAACGGCGATGAAAAGCAAATCCGTGCGTTCCATGGACTGACCCGAGCCCTGCTACAGAACATGGTGGTGGGAGTGACCAAAGGATACGAAAAGAAATTAGAGATCGTAGGCGTTGGGTACCTGGCCGCCGTGCAAGGGCAGTCTTTGCAATTGCGTGTGGGTTTTGCCAATGAAGTTCATAAATCGATTCCGCAAGGACTGGATGTCACTTGTCCGGACCAGACACACATTGTGGTCAAGGGCTGTGACAAGCAGATGGTAGGCCAGTTTGCTGCAGAGGTGCGAGCGGTTCGCAAGCCGGAGCCTTACAAGGGCAAAGGGATTCGTTATGTGGACGAGTACGTTCGTCGTAAGGCCGGAAAGGCCGTGGGAGCCTAGCGTCCGGTGCGAGCCTAAATGAAACACCTGCTTGCAGAAAATAAATTTTAGAAATCAATACCTTTGAGTGAGTTATGAATCACGAACGAGCCATCCTCCGTCAACGTCAACGACGACGGTTTCGCGTCCGTAAGCGGTTACGGGGTACTGCGGACCGACCTCGATTGAGCATTTCCCGAAGCCATCGTCACATTTTTGCACAATTGATTGATGACGCTGCAGGTAAAACTCTTGTGTCGGCCGGTTCCATGGACAAAGAACTGGTCAAGGGTATTTCCTACGGTGGAAACAAAGATGCAGCTTCTGCGGTAGGCAAGGCGATTGCCGAGCGGGCAAAAGAAGCGGGGGTTGTATCGTGTGCGCTGGACCGGGGGCACTGTAAATTTCATGGTCGCGTAGCGGCCCTTGCAGAGGCAGCCCGTGAAGCAGGGCTGCAGTTTTAACAAAAAACGTAAACCAGAGTATTTATTCGGGAGTGCATCGGCGTGGCAATCAAAGCAAAAAAAGAAGCCAAATCACCGGGTGAATTGATTGACAAGGTGGTCAAAATCAAGCGGTGTGCCGCGGTCGTCAAAGGTGGTCGACGTTTCAGCTTTGCTGCGATGGTCGTTGTCGGCAATGGTGAGGGACGCGTCGGTTGGGGATACGGCAAAGCAAATGAGGTTCCCCCTGCGGTGGAAAAAGCGGTAAAAAGCGGGACTCGAAATCAGGTTGAGATCGAGTTGGCTGATAACACCATCCCGCACCAAGTGGTGGGAGAATTCGGTGCCGCACGTGTGGTGCTTGTGCCTGCCTCGCCCGGAACGGGAGTGATTGCGGGCGCGGCCGTGCGAGCCGTATGTGAGGCTGCCGGAATTCACGATATTCTGACTAAGAGTTTTGGATCGAACAATTCGGTGACGTTAGTTAAAGCAACCATTGCTGCTCTAGAAAGTTTGCGGTCGCGCAATGAAACTGAACGACTGCGGGGGGTGACGCTGTCATGAACATCCACGATGTCCACCAAGGTGTGCAAAAATTCAAACGTCGACGTCGCATTGGGCGTGGCCCCGGTTCAGGTCACGGCAAAACGGCGGGGCGTGGCCACAAGGGACAAAAATCAAGGGCCGGATATTCACGCCACGTGGCGTTTCAAGGCGGTGCCATGCCGATGGTCCGCCGGATTCCGAAACGAGGATTCAACAATCGCTGGGCACCGGTGGTGGCGATTGTGAATATCGAAGATTTACAGAATGCATTCGAAAGCGGGGATGCGGTAACGCCTGAGGCAGTCCGGCAAAAGAAGTTAATTCCTCCTCACTTCGAAATTTTCAAAGTTTTAGGCAATGGTGAGTTGAAGAAAAAGCTCTCTGTTTCGGCACACCGATTTAGTAAAAGTGCAGAGGAAAAAATTCAGCAAGCAGGTGGAAGCACCACCCTGCTGCCGGGAAAAAAACCGGTTGTAAAAAACAAAATGGGGCATTCCAAAGCCCAACAATAACAGGTAATAGGAACCGTATTTTGCTGCCACGCCAGTCGCCCTCTGTGAGCACCGGAGTGCCCTGTTTGATACCGACCAAGGACGGATCGAAGCATGTTTGAGAAATTCCGCGTTATCTTCACAATCCCGGAACTGCGGCAAAAAATATTTCTTACGCTGTTGTTTCTGGCTATATATCGAGTTGGATGGCAGATCCCGCTTCCCGTTGTCAACCAGGAAGCCATGACCGCCCACTTTGAGTCTGGCGAATTGGCCGATCTATTCGCGGCAGTTTCTGTATTCAGCGCCAGCCAATTGAATCAAGCGACTATTTTTGGTCTCGGCATCATGCCGTATATTTCTGCTTCGATTATTTTCCAACTTCTCGGCAGCGTCTGGAAACCGTTGGAAGAGTTGAAAAAAGAAGGTGAAAGCGGCCAGAAGAAAATCAATGAATACACGCGTTATGCCACTGTGATTCTCTGCCTACTACAAAGTTACTTTTATTTGAGGTGGCTAATTAGCGCCTCGGCCAGTGCCACAAATCCCGCACAGCGATTGATTAACGAAGCGGTTTGGGAGTCGATGCAATCAGGCTTCGTCGCGAGTTTTGGCTGGCAAATGGCGGCTGTACTCACGATGACCGCAGGCACCGTGTTTCTGATGTGGCTTGGTGAACAAATCGATGAATTCGGAATCGGCAACGGGATCAGCCTGCTAATCATGGCAGGAATTCTTGCCCGCATGCCGGGTGCGGGTTATCAACTCATTAAATCGGCAGAATTTCAGCTCGGTGGAGCACCGGGAAAACTGGGCATCGAACATTTAATTGTATTGGCCGTGATCTTTGTGGCCGTGATCTTTGGCGTGGTCTATATCACGCAGGGGCAACGACGGATACCGACACAAAGCGCAAAGCATGTACGAGGTCGTCGCGTGTATGGCGGCAATCGCCAGTATTTACCTCTGCGTGTGAATCAAGCGGGAGTGATGCCGATCATTTTTGCGAGTAGCTTATTGATGATACCGATGATTCTTTTTAGCCAACTCGCAACGCGATTTCCGAATAACGGCATTTTGGGTGAACTGAAGGCAATGTTTGAGCGAGGAGATTCATTCACCTACAACTTGCTTTACGTGGCCATGATATATTTCTTCTGCTATTTTTGGACGGCTATTACGTTTAACCCGAAAGACATGGCTGAGAATCTGAAGAATTTTGGCACCTTTATTCCCGGTTATCGTCCGGGTAAACGCACCGCCGACTACCTCGAGAAGGTAATGGTCCGGATCACGTATGTGGGTGCAGGGTTCCTGGCAGTCGTTGCAATTATCCCAACGATTATTGCATCTTCAATGGGAGTTCCCTTCATGGTAGCGAGTTTTTACGGAGGGACCGGATTGCTGATTGCGGTGAGTGTCGCCTTCGATCTGGTGCAAAAAATTGATAGTCACCTCGTAATGCGAAATTACAAAGGTCTCCTCGAAAGATCTTAGCCACAGCGTGTGCCATGCGTTTAGTACTGGTCGGACCGCCGGGAGCAGGGAAAGGGACGCAATCAGAGTGGATTGCGGACCGGCTCTCTATCCCCCACCTTTCAACTGGGGAGATGCTCCGCATTGCGGTAACAGAGGGAACAGAACTGGGCAAATTAGTCGGAGAGCGACTGGCACGTGGTGAGCTTGTTCCGGACCAACTGGTGGTTGATCTGGTCGATGAACGGTTGAACCAAGCGGATTGTGCGGGGGGATTTTTGCTGGATGGTTTTCCCCGCACTGTCGAACAGGCCAAAATGCTTCACTCAATTCTTGAGCAGCGCAACACCAGGCTGGACCTGGTGCTTGAGATTACCGTGGATGCAAAGGTTCTGACAAAGCGATTGCTTCATCGTGGTCGGGTAGATGACACCGTCGAGACGATCGAAAATCGGTTTTGGGTTTACCAGACTGAGACCATGCCTCTTTTGGAATTTTATCGAGAGCAACAGATTCTTCATACGACTGACGGTGACGGGACACGCGAGGAAATTGCGAATCGAATTAAAAAGATCATTTCCGAAATTTCATCCTCAAGCACTGACTGATTTCTAGGGTTTTACAGTTTACCTCCTCACAAGAGGTTCCTCAGAGAATACGGATGACCGCCATGTCGACGACATTGAATCTAAAATCGCCGCGGGAAATCAAACGGATGCGTCCGGCGGGCCTTGCAGTTTGGCAGGGACTCCAGATCGCGAGAGAACTGGCGGTTGCGGGAAACACCACCGGTCAGATCGACACGGCGGTCAAGCAATATTATAAGACGATTCAAGGAGAACCCCTCTTCTTGAACTACCCCAACAGCACGCCTGGAAAACCAGTCTTTCCGGGCGTCACTTGTACTTCAGTCAATGAGCAAGTGGTTCACGGAATTCCGGGTGACTACGTATTGCAAGATGGAGATATCATCAGCGTTGATACCGGTTGTCGAATTGACAACTGGTGCGGTGATTCTGCAGTCACACTGCCGATCGGTGAGATTGACTCGGAGGTTGAAAAGTTACTTGAGGTCACAGCTAACACTTTGCAGATGGCTATCGACCTGATTCCCCAGAAAGAGTTGTGGAGTGAAGTTTCGGCGGAGATGGAAACCTATGTACTCGACCACGGATTTACGGCCGTCGAAAATTTTGTCGGACACGGAATTGGTGAAAACATGCATGAACCGCCGCAGGTCCCAAATTACAAAAGCAAGACGTTGCGTCCCAAGGATGATTTCCGGCTGGAACCAGGTATCGTCATCGCGGTTGAACCGATGGTCAACCTCGGCACCAAACGGGTCGTCGCGGAGCCCGACCACTGGACCATGTCGACCGCCGATGGAAAACCGAGCGCTCATTTTGAACATACCCTGGCGATTACTGAAGACGGTGTGCGGGTATTGACGGAACCGCCAAGCGATCCAAATGAGCTAGAGACTCTTCTTCCCGTTAAAGAAAAATAAACGCGTGGTAACAGCCTTCATTCGGAGCCTTTTTCTCAGGAGTTTGTAATGTCTCAAGATGCTTCCGGTCAGATTTCTACCGTGATGCAGGAAGAACGCCTCTTCCCGCCATCAGCAGCATTTGCGAAAGCCGCGCACATCGGCTCGCTTGAACAATATGAAACGCTTTGGAAACAAGCTGCTGAAGACAGTGAAGGATTTTGGGCGAAACTGGCAAAGGAAGAACTGCACTGGTTCAAACCTTTCACAAAGACTCTCGATTGGAAGGCACCACTGGCCCAATGGTTCGTCGATGGCAAGACGAACGTTTCGTTCAATTGTCGTTTTGCCCTTTTTTCAACCGAGAGACGGGTTAAAACGGCGATACTCTGGGAGGGAGAACCTGGTGACAAGCGATCTCTGAGCTATGCAGAGCTTCACGAGCAGGTATGCAAGTTCGCGAACGTGCTTCGCGAAAAAGGGATTCAACCGGGAGATGTGGTCTCTATCTATATGCCGATGGTTCCCGAGCTTGCAATCGCGATGCTTGCTTGTGCCCGCGTGGGAGCGGTGCACTCGGTGATTTTCGGCGGATTTTCCAGCGAGGCGATCGCCGATCGAAACAACGATGCCTCGGCAAAAATGCAGATTACCGCCGATGGTGGCTGGCGGCGAGGCAAAGAATTACCGCTCAAGGCCACGGTCGATGAGGCGCTCAAAAAATCACCCAGCGTTGA